>PNAZ01000049.1 GCA_003169655.1 Chloroflexota bacterium | reverse complement strand
TCCATGTCGACGACGAGGTCCTTGATCACCGGCAGGCCCGGCAGCGGCGCCACGCTGATCCGCCGCCGGCCGAGCTGCTCGACCCGGATCTTGCAGGCCAGCCGGTTGCGGCCGTTGATCAGCATCGCGTCCGAGCCGCACACACCGTGGGCGCACGAGCGGCGGAAGGTGAGCGAGCCGTCGACCTCGTACTTCACCCGGTGGAGCAGGTCCAGGACGCGGTCCATCGGCTCGGCCTGGACCGAGTAGGCGACCCAGTGGGGACCCGCGTCCCGTTCGGGGTCGTAGCGCAGGATCCGAAGGTCAACCTGCATCGTCGCCTCGAACCGTAGCGGGTCGTGCCCGGTTTCTCATCAGTACGTTCGGGGCTTCGGTTCGAAGCGGGTGATCGTGACCGGCTTGTAGGCCAGGCGCGGACCGCCCTCGGCCCGGTAGGCCAGCGTGTGCTGCAGGAAGTTCACGTCGTCGCGCTCGGGATAGTCCTCCCGGGCATGGGCGCCGCGGCTCTCCTTGCGGGCCAGCGCCGAGACCACCGTCGTCTCGGCGCAGTCGAGCAGGTAGCCCACCTCGCGCGCCTCGAGCAGGTCGGTGTTGAAGACGGCACCCTTGTCGTCGACGTGGACCCGGCTGTAGCGCTCCTTCAGCTCCCGCACCCGGGGCAGGGCCGCAGCCAGGAGCGCCTCGGTCCGGTACACGCCCACGTTGTCCATCATCACGTCGGCCAGGTCGGCCCGGATCCGGGCGGCGTTCTCGCCGGTCGGCCGCTCGGAGATCGCCCGCAGCTCGGCCCGGACTGGCTCGATCGCGTCCTGGGCCAGGTCGGGCAGCTCGAAGCCGCGCACGTCGCGGGCCATCTGGCGGCCGGCGCGCCGGCCGAAGACGAGCAGGTCGACGAGCGAGTTCGTGCCCAGCCGGTTGGCCCCGTGGACGCTGACGCAGGCGCATTCGCCCGCCGCGTACAGGCCGGGCACGATCGTCCGCTCCGCGTCCTGGATCACCCGGGCGTGCAGGTCGGTCGGGATGCCACCCATCGCGTAGTGGGCGGTGGGCTGGATCGGGATCGGCTCGCTGATCGGCTCGACGCCCTGGTAGATCCGGGCGAAGTCGGTGATGTCGGGCAGCTTCTCCTCGATCACCTTGCGCCCGAGGTGGGTCACGTCGAGGTAGACGTAGTCCTTGCCGCCGATCCCCCGCCCTTCCCGGATCTCCATGTAGATCGCCCGGCTGACCATGTCCCGCGGGGCGAGCTCCATCAGGGTCGGAGCGTAGCGGGCCATGAACCGTTCGCCTGAGTCGTTGCGCAGGTAGCCGCCCTCGCCCCGGGCCGCCTCCGACAGGAGGATCCCGATGCCCACGATCCCGGTCGGGTGGAACTGGTAGAACTCCATGTCCTGGAGGGGAACCCCGTGGCGGTAGGCCAGGGCCGCCCCGTCGCCGGTCAGCGACCAGGCATTGGACGTGATCCGGAACATCCGGCCGAAGCCGCCGGTCGCCAGCAGGACCGCCTTGGCCCGCAGGGCAACCAGCTCGCCGTCGGCGATCCGGTAGGCGACCACGCCCGCCGCCCGGCCGCCGGCCCCGGCGTCGCCCCCGTCGAACAACAGGTCGACGACGTGGTACTCGTCGAAGAACTGGACGCCGGCCTTGATGCACTGCTGGTAGAGCGTCTGCAGGATCATGTGGCCGGTCCGGTCGGCGGCGAAGCACGACCGGCGGACGGGCCCCTCGCCGAAGTTCCGGGTGTGGCCGCCGAAGCGGCGCTGGTCGATCTTGCCGTCCGGCGTCCGGTTGAACGGCAGGCCCATGTGCTCGAGCTCGATCACGGTCTCGATCGCTTCGCGGGCGAGGACCTCGGCGGCGTCCTGGTCGGTCAGGTAGTCACCGCCCTTGACCGTGTCGAACATGTGCCATTCCCAGTGGTCCTCCTCGTGATTGCCGAGGGCGGCACAGACCCCGCCCTGGGCTGCGCCGGTATGGGAGCGGGTCGGGTAGAGCTTGGACAGGACGGCCGTCGGCACCCCGGCCTGGGCCAGCTCGAGGGCTGCCCACAGACCGGCGCCTCCCGCGCCGACGATCAGGGCGTCGAAATCCTGGTCCATGGCCTCCCCTATGCCGGCGGCTGGGGCAGGGTCGCAACCACGATCGTGCCAAATGCGAAGAGGCTCAGTCCGAGCAGGTAGAAGAGTGTCATCACGGCCGTCCGAGTTCGGCCCTTGAGGTAGTCGCCCGTGACGATCCGGATGCCGAGCACGGCGTGGATGATGACCACGGTCAGGAAGAGCCAGTCGTTTGCCCGCCAGAAGAGGCTGCTCCAGCGGACGTTGGCAATGAACGCCGCCGTCTGGTCCTTGGGGTCGTACAGCACGTGCAGGATCAGGAAGTGGCTGAGCGACAGGACGAAGAGGGCCAGGCCCGTCAGCCGCATCAGGTACCAGATCGTCCGCTCCGACCCCTGACGGGCGGGTCGGACGCTGCCCGAGCGAGAGTAGCGCTGGGTCATCTCGCTCCTACCCTCCGAAGATCGGCTTGAGGATGATGAACGCGACCGGCAGGCCGACGATCGTAAACAGCGCCCAGTTGAGGTACCACAGCTGGCGGTGNNGGCCAGAAGTCCATCACGATGATCCGCAGGCCGTTGAGGGCGTGATACAAGAGCGCCGCGCCGAGGAGCGTCTCACCGATCCGCCCGATCGGGCTGGCGTAGATCTGGAGGACCGTGTCGTAGGCCGCCGGATTGGCTCCCGACAGGAAGATGTCGATCACGTGGAAGATCACGAACACCCAGATCGCGACGCCCGAGATCCGGTGGAATGCCCAGGCCAGCATTCCTTCTCGGCCGCGATAGCGGATCAGCACGGGTCCTCCCTGGCGAGCGCAGGACAGAGCGGCCGGTCGGCCCGGCGGCAGGTCCTCGGGCGGCAATTCTAGCCCGAACGTCGGGCCTGCCCGGCCGGGCCCGGCGATCGGCTCACCCGATGGCGCGGTACCATCCCCTTCCCGGCGGCCGCTGACGGCAGCCGCGGCCGTCCCAGGAGCCCAAGCTCGCGTGAAGATCCAGGAAGCCGACGCCAAATCCCTCCTAGTCGAGCAAGGCCTGCCGGTCCCCGGCTGGGAGGTCGTCCGCTCGGCCCAGGAGGCGCGCCAGGCCGCCGAGCGGGCGTTCGCCGGCGGAGCCAGCCTGGTCGTGATCAAGGCCCAGGTCCTCGTCGGCGGCCGGGGCAAGGCCGGCGGGGTCAAGGTGGCGCCCGACGCCGACGCGGCCGAGGCGGCCGCCCGGGCGATCCTGGCCCTCGAGATCAAGGGCATCCCGGTCCGCAAGCTGCTGGTCGGACCCGCGGCCGACATCGTCCGCGAGTATTACCTCGGGGCGATCGTGGACCGGGTCAGCCGGCGGATCGTGGTCATGGCCTCGGCCGAGGGCGGGGTCGAGATCGAGGAGGTCGCCAAGGTCAACCCGGGGGCCATCCACCGGCTCGAAGCCCATGCCCATCTCGGGCTGCTCGACTGGCAGGCCCGCCAGCTGGCCTTCGCGGTCGGCCTCGGCGGCGCACACCTCAAGGACTTCGTGCTGATCGCCAAGGGCCTCGTGACCACGATGCTGGCCAATGACGCCGACCTGGTCGAGGTCAATCCGCTGGCAGTCGTGCGCGAGACAGCTCCCGACGGCACGACCCTCGAGCGGCTGGCCTGCCTCGACGCGAAGATCACCCTCGACGACTCGGCCCTCTTCCGGCACCCGGCGCTGGAGGCCCTGCGGGACCTCGACGAGGAGGATCCCGTCGATCGCCAGGCCCGCGAAGAGGGTATCAACTTCATCAAGCTCGACGGCTCGATCGGCTGCATGGTCAACGGCGCCGGGCTGGCGATGACCACGATGGACCTGGTCAAGCGGGCCGGCGGTGAGCCGGCCAACTTCCTGGACATCGGCGGCGGCGCCCGGGCCGACAAGGTCGCCGCGGCGATGCGCCTGATCCTGGCCGACCCGCAGGTGACCGCGATCCTGGTCAACATCTTCGGCGGGATCACCCGCGGCGACGAGGTTGCCCGCGGCCTGATCGAGGCGCGCGCCGTCCAGGCTCGTGACGTGCCGATGGTCGTCCGGATCGTGGGCACCAATGCCGCGGAGGCCGCGACGCTGCTCGAGGCGAACCACTTCGCCACAGCCTCGAGCCTCGATGACGCCGCCGCCAAGGCCGTCGCCGCCGCCCAGGCCGCCGCCATTGCCGCGTCGACCGCGGCAACCGGCCGCGGACCGGGCCAGTGAGCATCCTCGTCGGCCGTGAGACCCGCCTCGTCGTCCAGGGAATCACCGGCCGGGAAGGCGAGTTCCACTCCCGGGCGATGCTCGACTACGGGACCCGGATCGTCGCCGGCGTGACCCCCAACAAGGGTGGCCAGCAGGCGCTCGACGGCCAGGTGCCGGTCTTCGACACGGTGGCCGAGGCGGTCCGCAAGACCGCTGCCAACACCAGCTGCATCTACGTCCCCGCGGCCGGTGCCCCGGACGCGATCGAAGAGGCCGCCGCGGCCGGGATCGCCACGATCTTCTGCATCACCGAGGGGATCCCCGCGCTCGACATGCTCAAGGCCGTCGAGGTGGTCCGGGCTGCCGGCGCGCGGCTGATCGGCCCCAATTGCCCGGGTGCCACGTCGCCTGGCCGGGCCAAGGTCGGGATCATTCCGGGCTCGGTCCATCGCGAGGGCGGCGCCGGCGTCGTGTCGCGCTCGGGCACCCTGACGTACGAGGCGGTCCAGGCGATGACCGACGCCGGGATCGGGCAGTCGACCTGCGTCGGGATCGGCGGCGATCCGATCATCGGGACCACCTTCCTCGACATCCTCAAGCTCTTCGCCGCCGACCCCGAGACGAACGCGATCGTGCTGATCGGGGAGATCGGCGGCTCGGCCGAGGAAGAGGCGGCCGCCTGGGCCGCGGAGCATCTGCGCGACGTGCCGATGGCCGCCTTCATTGCCGGCCGGACCGCGCCCGAGGGCCGCCGGATGGGCCACGCCGGGGCGATCATCTCGGGTGGCTCGGGCAGCGCCGCCGACAAGATCGCCGCGCTAGAGGCGGCCGGCATCCGGGTGGCCGGCTCGCCGACCGAGATCCCGGCGATCCTGCGCGCAGCGGGCTACCGGGACTGATCGGCCAACGATGCGACCGTCCGAGATCCTGTTCCTGTTCGATTACGACCGCTGGGCGACGGTCCAGGTTCTCGATGCCAGCCTCGGCCTGGCCGACGACGCGTGGGCGGCCGACTCGGTGATCGGCGAGCGGGGCATCGGCGGGATCCTGGTCCACGCCCTGGGCGCCCATGAGCGCTGGCGGACTGGGTTCGAGGGTGGCCGCCGG
>PNAZ01000004.1:6871-9202 GCA_003169655.1 Chloroflexota bacterium | reverse complement strand
GACCTCGAGATCGGCGCCGGGGATGTGATCGGGATCTGCGGCCCGAATGATGCCGGCAAATCCACCCTGTGCCTCGTGGCCGCCGGCCTGGCCCCGGGTTCGATCGGCGGGACGCTCGAAGGCTCGGTCCTGCTCAACGGCACCGATTCCCGGCAGCTATCGCCATCCGGCGCGGCCGAGCGCTGCGGGATCCTCTTCCAGAATGCCGCCACCCAGCTCACCGGGACGACCGCGACGGTCTGGGAGGAGATCGCGTTCGGGCCGCGCAACCTGGGCCTCGACCTCGCCGCGATCGTCGAGCGCGTCGAATGGGCGATGCGCCTCGCGCGGGTCGAGCACCTCGCCAGTCGCCAACCGGACCGCCTCTCGGGTGGCCAGGCCCAGCTGGTTGCGCTCGCGGCGGTCCTCGCCCTCCGTCCGGCCGTCCTGCTGCTCGACGAGCCGACGAGCCAGCTGGACCCGGCCGGCACGCGCCTGGTGGGCGAGACCCTGGCCGGCCTAGCGGCCGACACCGGGACGGCACTCCTGATCGTCGAGCACAAGACCGACCTCCTCGACGAGCTGTGCGGGCGGGTCGTGGTGGTCGAAGCCGGTCGGGTCGTCCTCGACGGACCAGCAGCCGCAGTGCTCGAGGACGGCCGGCTGGACGGATGGGGCGTCGAGGCGCCATCGCGGGTCCGCCTCGACGATGCGCTCCGCGAGCGCGGGCTGGACCCACGCCTCGTCCTCAACGGCCGGCCCGCTCGATGATCGAGCTGCGCGGCCTGGTCCATGTCTACCCCGACGGGACGCGGGCCGTCGACGGGCTGGATCTCCGGGTCGGGGATGGCGAGCTGCTGGCGATCATCGGCCAGAACGGGAGCGGCAAGTCCACCCTGGTCCGCCACCTCAATGGCCTGCTGCGACCCACCTCGGGCGAGGTCCTGATCGATGGCCGGCCCGCCGCCGGGCAACGCGTCGCGGCACTCGCGGCCAGGGTCGGGCTCGCCTTCCAGGATCCGGACCGGCAGATCTTTGCCGGGCGGGTCCGAACCGAAGTGGCCTTCGGACCACGCAACCTGGGGCTGCGCGGCCCGGTGCTTGCGACGGCCGTCGACGGGGCGTTGATGGCGGTGGGCCTGGCCGACCAGTCCGACCGCAATCCATATGACCTCGGCTTCTCGCGTCGCAAGTTGCTCGCCCTCGCCTCGATCCTGGCGATGGGCACCCCGACGGTCGTCCTCGACGAGCCGACGACCGGCCAGGACCTGCGCGGCGTCGAGCGGATCCAGGCGCTGGTCGCCGAGCTCCATGCCGCGGGCCGGACCGTGGTCGCGATCAGCCACGACATGCGTTTCGTGGCCGAGACGTTTGATCGGGTCATGGTGATGGAGCGCGGCAAGCGGATCCTCGACGGGACGCCGGCCGAGGTCTTTGCGGAGGCCAACTGGAACGCCTTGGCGAGCACTTACGTCGAGCCGCCGCTGGCTGCCCGGATCGGCGCGCGCCTGGGGCTCGGTTCGACCCCGACCGACGCTGCCCTGGTCGGGGCCCTCGCGGCGCGCTAGTCGGACGGGCCGGCGCTCCGGCGTGCGCCGACCACGATCAGCAGGAACGACGTCTCGACGACGTCCACGCCGGCGATCACGAGCGCCGCGATCAGCGGCAGCGCGTTGCCGAGCAACCAGCCGGAACCGGCGGCGAAGGCGGCCACCGCCAGGAACACGAACCGGACGCCCCGGACGAGGGTCCGCAGGTCCTCGCCGTTGGTCAGCCCTGCCAGCGCCCGGCGGAGCATCTCGACGCCCAGCCAGGCGGCCGTGCCGACGAGCGCCGCCCGGACCAGCGCCGGCGGCGTGACCAGGCGTTGGAGCAGGCCGGCATTCCAGCCAAACGCGGTGCCCACGACGAGCGCCGCCAGGCCGAGGCCGAGCGGCCAGTACAGGCGGGCGGCGGCCCGATCGGTCATCAGCTCAGCTCNNCGAGACCAGCAGGTAGAGCGCGTCCGGATAGAAGGCCAGCTCGATGTCCGTCGGCGAAGGCCGGGCGGGGGTGTGGGTGTGGGAATGGACGATCCCCCAGATCTCCTCGTCGTTGCGGTCGGCCTCGAGGGTCACCGCCAGGAGCTCGATCGAATCGATCTCGTAGCGAAAGGGCGAGTTGGCCGCGTTGCGGGTGGCGACGAAGCGCAGCGCCTGCCCGCCCGAGGCGGCCAAGGCGGAGCCCACGATCAGGCCACAGGCCTCGTTCGGATCATCCTGCCGGGCGTGCTCGATCATCTCGGCCCGGATCTCCCCGGGCAGCACGGCGGTTGCCGGCCCGGGGTGGATCACCACCAGTTCACGCCGCCTT
>PNAZ01000004.1:243-6811 GCA_003169655.1 Chloroflexota bacterium | reverse complement strand
TCGCGATCGACCAGGTCGCGCAGGGCCGCGATCGCGTCGCGGTTGCTGACGAGATACTTCGCGTCGAGCAGGTCCGGGTCGAGGATCTCGGGCACGAAGCCATCGTCGAGCGAGCGCAGGCCCTGGACATTCTCGCCGGGCAGCGGCTCGGCGGCGACGATCCGAACTCCGGGCTTGGCCCGGGCCAGGAAGCGGGCCACGCCCATCAGCGTGCCACCGGTGCCCAGGCCCGCGACGAAGACATCGATCTCGGGGCAGTCGGCCAGGATCTCCGGCCCGGTCGTCGTCTCGTGGGCCAGCGGGTTGGCCGGATTGCCGTACTGGTAGGGCATCACGAAGCGGGGATCCTTGGCCACCAGGTGCTTGGCCAGGGCAATCGCCCCGTTGCTGCCGAGGTGGCCCGGGGAGTCGATCACCTCGGCCCCGAACAGGGCGGCCAGCTGGCGCCGTTCCTGGGTCACGTTGTCGGGCATGACCAGGGCCACCCGGTAGCCCTTCCGCCGGCCGATCATCGCCAGGGCGATGCCGGTGTTGCCCGAGGTCGGCTCGAGGATGATCGAGTCGGCCTGCAGCCGGTGCGAATCCTCGAGATCGGCGATCAGGGCCCGGGCGACCCGATCCTTGACCGAGCCGGTCGGGTTCATCATCTCGAGCTTGGCGAAGATCCGGACAGCCGGATTGGGCGACATCCGGGGAATCTCCACGAGCGGCGTGTGGCCGATCGCGTCGAGGATGCTGTCGTAGCGGCCGCCGTGCGGGCTCAGTGCGTCATGGGCGTGCTCGTGCTCGTGACCTTGGGCCTGGTCCGGGGCGGCTTCGCTCAGCGTGACCATGGGCTCGACGCCCCGCCGAATCCGTCGCTCGTCGAGCCACCCGCCGAGCCACCCGCCATCGCCGGCAGGAGGCGCACTTCGTCGGCCGCGGCCACGACCGTCGACTCGCCGCCCAGGTAGCGAATGTCCTGGCCGTTGACGTACACGTTGACGAAGCGGTTCAGGCCCCCATCGGGCGTCCGGATCTGCGACTCGAGCGAGGGATGAGCACTGATCAGGGCGTTGATCACCTCGCCGACGGTGCCCCCGGCCAGGTCGAGCTGCTTCGCACCACCGGCCGAGGCCCGCAGGACCGGCGGGATCCAGACCGTGCTCATCGGGCCGCCGGGTTGATCGAGCTGGCGCCGACCGCCGCGCCGAGCGCGAACGGGACGTCCTGGCCGACCGGCAAGGCGATCGCCTGACCGGCGGCCCGGGCGGCGACTGCCGCGTCGGAGCAGATTGGGCACTCGGGGTCGCGGCGCAGCTTCAGCTCGGTGAACGAGCCTTCGAGAGCGTCGAACAGGAGCAGCCGGCCGGCCAGCGACTCGCCGATCCCCAGGAGCAGCTTGAGGACCTCGTTGGTCTGGAGCAGGCCCATGATCCCGGGCACCACGCCAAGCACCCCGGCGACCGAGCAGCCGGGCGCCAGCTCAGGCGGCGGCGGGGTCGGATAGAGGCAGCGATAGCACGGTCCGTCGAACGGCTTGAAGACCGTCAGCTGGCCCTCGAACCGGAAGACGCTGGCGTGGACGACCGGGATCCCGGCAAGAACCGCGGCGTCGTTGAGCAGGTAGCGCGTCTCGAACGTATCGGTCCCGTCGACGATCACGTCGTAGCCCGAGATGATCCGCTCAACGTTGTCGGCCACGAGCATCTCGTCATGGCCGATCACGTTGATCCCGGGATTGAGGGCCAGCAGCGACTTGCGAGCCGATTCGACCTTCTTCTCGCCGATCCGATCGGTCGTATGGACGATCTGGCGCTGGAGGTTCGACAGGTCCACGACGTCGAAGTCGATAATCCCGATCGTGCCCACGCCGGCCGCCGCCAGGTAGAGCGAGGCGGGTGAGCCGAGGCCGCCGGCCCCGATCAGGAGGACCTTTGAATCGAGCAGCTTCGCCTGTCCCACCGCGCCGACCTCAGGGATCAGCAGGTGGCGGCTGTAGCGGACCTTCTGCTCGGCCGACAGGACGGTGGGCGTGACCCACGGCAGGCCCTGCGACTTCCAGCCCTGGAAGCCGCCGCTCATCGAGACGACGTCGGTGTAGCCCATCTCGGCCAGCGTCCGCGAGGCGAAGACCGAGCGGATGCCGGAGGCGCAGTAGATGACGATCGGGCGCGAGCGGTCGGGCGCCTCGCCCTCGATCTTGCTCTCAAGGTGGCCGCGCGGGACGTGGACGGCAGCGGGCAGGTGGCCGGCCTCCCATTCGTGGCTCTCGCGCACGTCGACGAGGAGGGGCGGCGCTTTCGACTCGCGCTGGAGGTCGACCTCGAGGGCGGAAACCTCGCGGACCTCGGCGCGCGCTTCGCGCAGGATGTCGGCATAGGACTTGGTCATGGGATCGGACTTGCTCCGGAAGGACGACAGGCTGGCACGGGCTGCGTGCCAGGGCGGGTTCAGGGCTTGGCAGCCGGCATCAGGCCGGCGTCAGACACCTGCAGTGGCCGAGGTGATCGGTCATGGCTTGGCGGCCGCGTCGGCCGTCTCGGCGGGGGCGTCAACGCCGGGCGTCTCGGCCAGGGCGTGCTCGAGCGTCTCGAGGCTGAGCATCGCGCACTTCAGGCGGGCCGGGCTGATCTCGATCCCGAGCAGCTCGAGCAGGTCGTCGGCGCGGAACGCCTCGGCCTTGTCGACGGGCATGCCCATGATCTCGTCGGTCAGCAGTGAGGCACTGGCCTGGCTGATCGCGCAGCCCCGGCCGGTGAAGGCAATCTCGGCGACGACGCCGTCGCGGATCCCGAGCTGCATCGTGATCCGATCACCGCACAGCGGATTGGCGCCCTCGAAGCTCGCCGTTGGAGCGTCGAGCACGCCGAAGTTATGCGGCCGGCGGTAGTGCTCAAGGATGTAGTCGCGNNTCGTCCATCTGGTCCGGGAGTGTAGCGGTTCGCCGCCCGGCTTCAATTCCGAGCGATCTTGTCGGGATTGATCGTACCGCGCACTCAACGATCGCGTCAACGCGAGGCGGGGGTAAAGAGCAAGCGGCTTCGGTGAACAACCCGCGACGACAACGGGGTCTTGAGCCCCACTCGTCCTGCGGGTCGGGTAGCCCGGCGCCCCATCAAGCAGTGGCCGACCGCAGACGGCCTTGGGATCAGTCGACCCCCACAGTCGCGTCGCTCGCGCCGGGCGTACGAGCCAAGTGCGACGGCCACCAGTTCCAGCGGCCGAGGAGGACCACGAGGGAGGGCACCAGCAGCGAGCGCAGCAGGAATGTGTCCATCAGGACGCCCGCCGCGACCCCGTAGCCGATCTGCTGGATCTGTCCCCCACCCGCGGAGCCGCCGGCCACGGCGAGGACCGCGAACGTCCCGCCCAGGATCATCCCCGCAGTCGTGATCGTGCTGCCGGTCCGTCCGATCGCCCGGGCTACGGCGTCGCGCAGCGGGAGCTCGTGGGCCTCCTCGCGGATGCGGCTCATGATCAGGATGTTGTAGTCGGACCCCAGGGCCATCAGGAACACGAACATCAGGAACGGCAGGAGGAAATTGATCCCGTCCTGGCCGCCGAGGTGGACGAACACGATGCCGACCAGGCCAAGCGAGGCGAGGTACGAGAGGACGATGCTCGCGACGAGGTAGAGCGGCGCCACGAGACTGCGCAGGACGATCGCCAGCAGAAGCGCGATCAACACGGCGACGATCGGGATGATCCGGACCAGGTCCGCCCCGGAGATGTGGCTGATGTCGGACGCGAACGCAACCTGGCCGAAGACCCCTGACGCGGACGCGCCGGCCGCCTGGGCCACAGCCTCGACGTCAGCCCGCATGGTGGGGACGGAATCGAGGACCGCCGGGCTGGTCATGTCGCCGTTGGCGTATTCGACCGAGAACTGGATCGTGCGCCCGTCCGAGCTGATGAGCTGTCCGGTCGCACGGTAGGCGTCGTAGAGCTGCGCCGGAACGGCCGTCGTGGTCGGCACCGCCGGAAGCTGAGGAGCCGGCCCGAGGGTCGCGTGCAGCTGGGTCAGCTGGTCAGTCGTGAGCGCGACCCCGTTGGGATTGAGGGGGCCGACCAGACCGCTGAACTCGGACAGGCCGGTGAGACCGGCCTGCGCCCGGGCCAGGACCGACGGATCGTCCCAGACCGACGTCGGGAACTGCAGGAGGACCGCACTGCGGCTCGCGTTCGACGATGGGAAGTGGTCCGCGATGAGCGTCGAGCCCGCTGCCGAGTCCGTGCCGGCGGGGCTGGTCGTCGAGTTCCCGAACCCGGCCACACCGGTCGTCAAGAGCGTGGCCCCCAGGGCCAGGAAGAGGACGACGCCGATCACCAGGGTGAGGCCCGGTCGCCGGGTGACGATCACGCCGATGCGGTCCCACAGCCCGTGCTGCTCGTGGCTCCGCGCAGCCGCACCGGTCGGCCAGAAGACGGCCCGGCCGAAGATCGCGAGCAGGGCGGGCAGCAGGGTCAGGCCCGCCAGCAGCATCAGGGCGATGCCGATCGCGAGCGCCGGCCCGAGGCTCTGGTAGAACGCGAATTCGGCGAGGACGAGGCTGACGAGCGCGGCGATCACCGTCAGCGCCGAGAACGTGATCGACTCACCAACGCGGCTCACGGACCGGACGACCGCCTCGTGTGGCGTCAGGCCCCGCCGGAGTTCTTCGCGCACGCGGAAGACGAGGAACACCCCGTAGTCGGTCCCGGCACCCAGGATGAGCACGATCAGCAGAAGCTGGGTGATCGAGGAGACCTGGACGCCGATCTTCGTCGACTCAGCGATGACCGGTCCCGACAGGGTGAGGACGAACGCGGCGGGGATGAGGGTCACGACGGGCGCGAGCAGGGCCCGGAACGCGAGCACGAGCAGGACGAGGATGAACAGGAGCGACAGCTCCTGGGTCAGGTTCTGCGAGGAGCCCGATGCCGCAATCGTGTCGACCTGGACCGCGAGCTGGCCGGTCAGGTGGATCTGCAGGCCAGCGGGCGCCGCGACGTCGGCGAAGCCGACCCGGATGGCGTCGACCACGCCCTTCGCCTCAGGGCCGGCGCTGAACGTGACCGCCGCCGCCTCGACGAGCGCCTGGCGCGCCTGGCCATCGCGGGACACCCCCAGATCAACGACGACCTTGACCCGATCGACCGTCCGGACTTGCGCCTCGAGCCGGTCCATCGCGGCGTTGTCCGCCGCGGTCAGCCCACCGTCCCGTGCGACGACGAGCGTCGCGGCGGCCAGCGAGGTGTCCTGGAACGGGGCGGCCATGATGGCGGCCTGCATGCTCGGAGAGTCGGCCGGCAGGAAGCTGCTCGTCGAATCCTTCGCGACGTCCGCCAGCGACGGCAGGACCTGGACGGCNNCGCCCGAGGCTCGTGAAGAAGCGGCTCATCGAGTTCCTTTCACAGAACGTCGGCCCGCGAACACGGACCGGCGCGGGAGACAGTCTGCCTGAGCGACGATGTTCAGAACGGGGCGATGACGAAGCGCCCGTAGGCGACGGAGGCAGCCAGCAGCGCCAGCACGAGGTTGGTGGCCGTGTTCCGGCCCTCGCCGGGGCGACGCACGTGGAAGATCACATCACGCTGTTCGCGTCCACGTACCGGTCTCAGATCTCGACGGGCTGGCGGACGAGCATGACCGTCGGTTCCTCGTGGCTGAAGACCCAGTTGCTGGTGTAGTAGCAATGTCAGTCTATCGGCAGCGCTCGCCAAGCCGAGCGCCGGACCCGGGACGCTCCAATCAGCCGCGAGATTCGAGCCGGGGTGTCGGCAGGAAGACAAGCTGGGCGTCAGCGATCAGCTGGAGCGGGCAGGACTTCGAGCGCACAGTCGGCGAAGACGGTGGCCGATGCAGTCGCCCCTGGAGCCGACCGATGACCTTTCTCTTGATGCGATCCTCGAACGCCTCCCACTCCGAAACTCGACGCGCCGGGTCCGAGCCCGCAGGTCGAGTCCTGGATCCGATCGGTGAGACGCTCGTCCGTCCCTGGCGCCGCCAGTCGCCGATCGACGAGTCGGGCGAGGCATTCGTCGCCGCGTCCGCGGTCGACTTCGTCGCCCTGCGCGACCTCGTCGATGGCAACCCGCTCCGGTAGCTTCAGCGGTCCTGGATCCCGAGGCCGAATCGCTCCGGATTGGCGACCTGGCCGGCCGCGGCGGGCGGCGAGTTGTACATCAGCGATCCGGGCGTGGTCAGCAGCTCGCCGGTCTCCAGCCAGGTCTTGAGGCCGGACAGGATCATCGGCCAGCCACCGTAGAGCTGCTCATTGGCACCCTCGCGCAGCTGGTCATGGGTCACGATCAGACGGCATGAGTCACCGACCGGCTCGATCTCCCAGGTGATTCGCGAGGTGCCTTCGCTCTTCACGTCCTCGCCCCACAAGGCAACCATGTTCTGAACCAGCTTGCGGGGCGGGTCGACCTCGAGGTTGACGCCTTCGCCGAGCAGCGTGGGCGCGTTCGGATGGCCCATCTGGAAGCTCGAGCCCGCGGTCCAGTCCGAGCTGATCCGGCCACCGAACTGGTACTTGCTCCGGATCTCCGAGTCGGTGATCGCCTGCCACAGGCGCTCGGGCGTGGTCTTGATGTAGATCTC
>PNAZ01000004.1:0-229 GCA_003169655.1 Chloroflexota bacterium | reverse complement strand
AGGAAGTGGAGCTTCTCGCGGCCACGCCGTTTGGTGACCACGAGGCCCGCCTCCTCGAGCACGTTGAGGTGCTTCATCACCCCGAAACGGGTCATCGTGAACCGCTCCTGGAGCGCACTCAGCGTCTGGCCATCCTCGCGAAAGAGCTCGTCGAGCAAGCCCCGCCGGGTCGGATCGGCCAGCGCCTTGAACACCTCATCCATGCCGCCGACTATATGTGACCCAATAG
>PNAZ01000014.1 GCA_003169655.1 Chloroflexota bacterium | reverse complement strand
GCTCGAGCAGGTCGGCCTGCTCGGCCAGGATCCGACCGCGGACCTGGACGCGGCATCGACGGCCTTCAGTGCGGGCGACATGGGCGCCGCCCGGGTGGACGCCCTGGCCGCCGACGAGGTCTGGAGCCAGGCCGCGGACACGGGCGGCTTCCGGGTCCGGATCGCGATCGCGAGCTTCCTGGTCACCGCCGTCCTGCTCGGCTTCGTGATCGGCCAGCTCCGCCGGATCGGGCAGCTCGGCCGCGGCTCGCGACGACGTGCTCGGACCGGCACGTCGATCGGCGCCCCGATCGGCGGCCGCCCGACTCACTACCCAACGCGCTATCCGTCGCGCGACTCGGCGCCAACCTCGCGCGGTACACTCGCGAACCAACCGGTTCGGATGGCCCGCCGTGTCCGACCCGAGCCCAAGGAGGGAGACAAGTCGTCCTGATGGGGATCGTGCGCAGCCGCCCGTCGATCGAGATCCTGTCGGGCGATTCGGCCGATGTCTACTTCGCCCGCGCCGAGAGCATCCTCGAGCGCGAGGGCCTCGATCCGCTGGTGGCCATGGAGGTCTTCGCCCGCGAGTCGGCGATCCTGTGTGGAATCGACGAGGCCAAGAACCTGCTCGGCCACGTCCTGGCCGACAGCGACCCGGCCGAGACGAGCGTCGAGGCGCTCGCCGACGGCGACCCGATCGAGCCGAAGGAGATCGTCCTCCGGATTCGGGCCCGCTACCGGCAGTTCGGCCTGTACGAGACGGCGTTCCTCGGGATGCTGGCCCAGTCGACGGGTTGGGCGACGGCCGCCCGGCAGGTCGTCGAGGCAGCCGCGCCTGCGCCGGTGATCAGCTTCGGGGCGCGCCATGTCCACCCCGACATCACCGATGTCCTCGACTATGCCGCAATCGTTGGTGGCTGTGTCGGCGCCTCGACTCCTGCCGGTGCCCGCCTGGCCGGCCTCAGCCCGACCGGCACGATGCCCCATTCGCTGGTCCTGGTCTTCGGCGACACGGTCCGCGCCGCCGAGGCATTCGACCGGGACCTCGGTCCCGATGTCTCCCGGATCGTCCTGGTCGACACGTTCAAGGACGAGGCCGAGGAGGCGCTGCGGGTCGCCCACGCCCTGGGCGACCGGCTGTACGGGATCCGCCTGGACACGCCGTCGGAGCGCGGCCGGGTGACCGCCGACCTGGTCAAGGAGGTCCGCGCCCGGCTCGACCTGGAAGGCTTCCAGCACGTCAAGATCGTGATCTCGGGCGGCCTGACCCCCGAGCGAATCACGTATTTCCGGGAGCAGGGCGCCCAGGTCGATTCGTTCGCGGTGGGCAGCTACATCAGCGGTGCGACGCCGATCGACTTCACGGGCGACATCAAGGAGCTCGACGGCCGGCCAATCGCCAAGCGCGGCCGGATCCCGGGCCTGACCCCCAGCCCGCGGCTGCGACCGGTCGACCTCGCCGCGTGGCGGGCCGGCGGGGGCTGATCCGCTAGGCCTCGCCGCTCGCCTTCAGGCGGGCGACCCAGAACAGCCCCACGATCGACTTCGCGTCGCAGATCTCGCCGCGTTCAACGGCCCCCAGTGCCTCGCCGAAGGGCAGCCGGCTCAGCTCCAGGCGCTCATCCTCGTCGGGGCCGAGCCGGTCACCGTGGGCCGGCCGGAGGTCAGTGGCGAGGTACAGGTGCATCAGCTCGCTGGCAAAGCCCGGTGCCGTCCAGAAGGAGGCGAGCTTGCGCCACGAGCCGGCCCGATAGCCGGTCTCCTCCTCGAGCTCGCGCGGCGCGGCGCGCTCGGGGTCCTCGATCGTGCCGGCGGCATCGACGAGGTCAAGCGTCCCGGCCGGGATCTCGAGCATCGCCCGGCCGGCGGCCGTCCGCCACTGGCGGACGAACAGGACGCTGCCATCCGGGTCGATCGCCACGATCGCGACGGCACCCGGATGGCCAAGGATCTCGCGGGTCGACGTCCGTCCGTCGCTGAACCGGACGGTGTCGATCCGGAAGTTGCCCAGCCGGCCGCGGTGGAGGATCTCCGAGCCGATGACGGTTTCGCGGAGATCCTCGTCGGCCACGGCGGTCCGGCCCTGGGCGCTGCGGGTCAGGCGGTCACGGCAACGGGCGCAGCGACGGCTGCGTCGCCCCGGATGACCTCACCGCTGTCGGAGTCGAACAGGTGGAGCTTGTCGAGCGGCAGCCGCAGCGACAGGACATCACCCGGCTTGACCACGTGGCCCGAGCTGACGATGGCCACGAGGTCCATCCCGCCGAGCGAGAGGTGGAGCAGCTCGTCATTGCCCAGGTACTCGACGACATCGGCCTTGGCCTGGAACGACGCCATGTTGGCGCCCGCGTCGCCGATGTCGAGATGCTCCGGTCGGAAGCCGGCAACGAGGGTCTTGCCGTGGACCGAGTCGGCCGCCGCCCGCAGGCGAGGCGGCAGGGGGATCGACAAGCCGCTGCCGGTCAGGACGGCAGCGTCGCCGGTGCCCGAGGCAGTCACCGTCGCAAAGTTCATTGACGGGCTGCCGATGAAGCCGGCCACGAACTTGTTGTCCGGGTTGTCGTACAGCTGCTGGGGCGTGCCGACCTGCTGGAGCAGGCCGTCGCTCATGACCGCGATCCGGGTGCCCATCGTCATCGCCTCGACCTGGTCGTGGGTGACGTAGACCATCGTCGTCCCGAGGCGCTGGTGGAGGCGGGCAATCTCCGCCCGGGTCTGGACCCGGAGCTTGGCGTCCAGGTTGGAGAGCGGCTCGTCCATCAGGAAGACGGCCGGCTCGCGGACGATCGCCCGGCCCAGGGCAACCCGCTGGCGCTGGCCGCCGGACAGTTCCTTGGGCTTGCGATCGAGCAGGTTCGAGAGCTGGATCGTGTCGGCCGCTTCCTTGACCCGCCGTTCGATCTCGGCCTTGGGGACCTTGCGCAGCTTCAGGCCGAAGGCCAGGTTGTCGCGAACGGTCATGTGCGGGTAGAGGGCGTAGCTCTGGAAGACCATCGCGATGTCGCGATCCTTGGGAGCGACATCGTTGACGATCCGGTCGCCGATCCGGAGCGTCCCGCCGGTGATCTCCTCGAGTCCGGCGATCATCCGCAGGCTGGTGGTCTTGCCACAGCCCGACGGTCCGACCAGGACCATGAACTCACCGTCGTTGATCTCGAGGTTGAGATCATTGACCGCGAGCACCTCACCGTATTTCTTGGTGACGTGCTCGAAGGTGACCGTAGCCATGCCAGATCCTCCTGTCCGACGACCCTGCGCGGGTCCATGCATCCGGCCACCGGGGTGGACTCGGACGGACCCCGTACGCGTTCCGACGGATTCCCGGCATCGTACATCCGGGGTGGGCGCCGGAACCACCCAGTTTTGACCCGGGCTCGGCCAGGAACTTTACGTGTACGTGAAGTTTGTGGCAGGATTCGGGGCATGCTTGAAGAGGCACCCCTGCGCCGGATCCAGGACGTCGCCGACGAGGTCGGGCTGACGGCCCGCGCGATCCGCTACTACGAAGAGATGGGCCTGCTCACCCCGGCCGCCCGCTCCGGCGGCAGCCACCGGCTGTACGACGAGTCCGACGTCGAGCGGCTGCAGGCGATCCGCGGCCTGCGCGATGATGCCGGCTTCTCGGTCGGCGATATCACCCGCCTGCTCGAGGACTCCGACCACCTGGCCCGCTCCCGCGCGGCGTTCCACGAAACCCAGAGCCGGAGCGAACGCCTGCGGATCGCCCGCGACGGGCTGGGCCGCGTCGATCGCCGGATCGGACTTCTCGACGAGAAGATCGAGCGCCTGCAGGTGATGCTGGCCGACGCGAGCGCCCGCCGGACGCGGATCGCGGGGAAGATCGACCGGCTCGAGGCGGAGCTCAGCGGGCCAGGGGCCGCAACCGCCGGCCGGGCACCGGCCGAGGTGCCGGCATGACCGCCGCCGCCCGCCCGGCTCGCCGCCGGCTCGTCGACCCGGACGCCTCGAGCTACCGCTGGTGGCTGCTCCTCGTGACCAGCCTGGGGGCGCTGCTCGCCTCGCTCACCTCGGGCACCCTGGTCATCGCCCTGCCCGACATCCTGCGCGANNATGTTCGGCCGAACGAAGACGTACACCCTGGGCATCGTCGTCTTCACGGTTGCGTCTGCCTTCTGCGCGATCGCCCCGACGCCGCTCCTGCTGATCCTCGGTCGGGTCATCCAGGGCGTCGGCGGCGCGTTCATGTTCGCGAACTCGTCGGCCCTGGTGACCGACGCCTTCCCCCGTTCGGAGCTGGGCAAGGCGCTCGGCCTGAACGCGATGGTCGTCGGGGCGGGGCTGATCCTGGGCCCGGTCCTGGGCGGCTGGTTGACCGGCTTTGGCTGGCGGTTCGTCTTCTGGTTCAATGTTCCCCTGGGGTTGATCGGGATCGTGGCGGCGATGCTCATTCTCGTCGAGAAGACCGCCGCTCAACGGCAGATCTCGATCGACTGGCTCGGCTCAGCGCTCTACCTGGTCGCTCTCCTGGCGCTGATGACCTCGCTCGCCTTCGGCGGGCTGTACGGCTGGACGACCTGGTGGGTCGTCGGCGGCTTCGTCCTGTTCCTGGTCGTCATGCCGGTCTTCCTGTGGGTCGAGGCGCGCGCCCGGACACCGATCCTCGACCTGACCCTCTTCCGCGATCGCCTCTTCCTGATGGGCAACCTGACCGGCCTGCTCAACGGCATCGCCCGCAACAGCGTCCTGTTCCTGCTGGTCTTCTACCTCCAGGGCGTCAAGGGCGACAACCCGGTCACTGCCGGGATCGAGCTCGCCCCGCTGGCCCTCGGGCTGCTCGTCCTGTCGCCGATCAGCGGGGCGCTGGCCGATCGCTACGGCTCGCGCGAGCTGGCCACCGCGGGCATGCTGATCACCGCGGCCGGCCTGGCCGGCCTGCTCTCGATCGGGGTCGACACCCCCTACTGGCAGCTGGCCCTCTGGCAGCTGATCATCGGCGCCGGCTCGGGCCTCTTCAACTCGCCGAACACGAGTGCCGTGATGGGCGTCATTCCACCGAACAAGCGGGGGATCGGGGCCGGCATGCGGGCAATGCTCACGAACACCGGCTTCGTCGTCAGCATCGCCCTGGCGATCGGGCTGATGACCAGCGCGATGGATCCCAAGGTGCTCGTCGCCGTCTTCTCGGGGACCCAGACCGGCACAGCCGGGATCGACCTTGGGCCGTTCATCAACGCCCTCCACATCGCGTTTGGCGCGGGGGTGGTCGCGAGCCTGGTGGGCGCCGGCGTCTCGCTCATGCGCGGCGGCCACCGGTCATGGCAGGACGAGCAGGCCGAAGCCCATGAAGCAGCGGCCGACGGCCTGATCACCGACGCGGAGTCCGGCGCCTCGATCTAGTTCGGGTCGCCGCAGCGCCAGCTCGACCCGAGAAGCCAGCCGGCAGCCCCGGCTAGCCTTCGACTCGCAGGGTTCGCTCGACCCCGTTGGCGCCCAGGTCCACGAGGTAGCCGCGCAGGATCCCCATCGACGACTCCGAGCCGGCGTTGACGCAGACCGTGCCGCCGATCCGGCGCTCGCCGCCCGACTCGTGGATGTGGCCGTGTGCCCCGAGCACGGGCTTGAAGCGCTCGATCGCAGCGCGGACGCCGGTTGAACCGACCGGTCCCCGGAGCAGGTCGCCGGCACTGACCGTGGGTCGCAGGTCGGGCGACAGCAGCGGCGCGGTGTCGAGGCCCGAGTCGTACGGCGGGACGTGGGTCATCATCACCGTCTTGCGCGAGTCGCGGACGCCGCTCATGAGGCCCGACAGCCGGTCGAGGAACTCCTCCTCGGGCAACTCCCGCGGGGTCGACCACGGCGTCGGCGACGACCAGCCCATGCTGACGAGCTGGTGCCACGGGGTGAGCTGAACGACCTGCTCGTTGACGTCCCGGAGGTAGGTCGACTCGGCCAGCACGGGGTCGATCGCGAAATCATCGTCGTTGCCGGGCATGACGTAGACCGGCACGCCAGACCCCTCGAGCCGCTCGGCGGCGAGGGCCAGCCACTCCCGCAGCCGGGCGTTGATTCGATCGTGGAACGCTGCCTTGACAAGGGCCGGATCGGCCTCCATCGCGGACCGTTCGGCCTCGGTCACCCGGACGGCGTAGTACCCCACGTCGGCGATCGAACGCTCGAGTGCGATCAGCTCGGCCTCGTCCCGAGCCTCTCGATGCTGGCCCAGGAGGGTGGCCTCCCAGACGTCACCGCCACCGCCACCGCCCTTCACCACTGCGATCAGAGCCTTGCCGGTGAGGTCGCCAGCGATCACCGCGGCGTCGACCTTGTACACGTTCGTCTTCATCGCATTCAGGAACTTGCGCCAGGTGCGCTCGGACGCGTGGAAATCGCTGCAGACATAGAGGCGGAATGGTTTTGCCACGGTTGTCAGGCTCCCTGCGATCTGCCTGGAACGGTCATGGAACGGGCGTGGATCGGCGGCACACGCCCACGCCAGGGTCGGGCCGCCTCGAGCTGGCCGGCCAGCCGGAACAGGGTCGACTCGTCGCCGAACCGGCCGAAGATCAGCGAGCCGATCGGGAGGCCATCGGTGGTCCAGTGGAGCGGGATCGACATCGCGGGCTGGCCGGTCATGTTGGCGATCGGATTCCACGGATTGAACCGGCCGTCGAAGCGCCACCACTCCAGGGCTCCGCCGTATGACTGGTTGAGGATGCCCAGGCCGGGCGGGGGCTGGGCGAGAGTGGGCGTGACCCAGGCATCGTAGCGTTCGAAGAACGGGGCAACCCTGCGACTCGCCCCGGCAAGCGTGTCGAGGGCCTCGAGGAAGTCTGCTCCGTCGAACTGGCGGGCGTATTCGACAAGCTCCCAGGTCGTGATCTCGAGTTCGTCGCGCCGGGGCTCCCGGCCGAGGAAGGCGCAGGCCTCGCGATAGTCGGCCAGGTTGGCGGTGGCCCAGATCCGGGCAAAGGGCTCGATCAGGGCCTCGCCGTCGAAGGCGGGCGCTGCCTCCTCCACCTCATGTCCGAGCGAGGCGAGGAGCTCAGCGGTCCCACGAGCCGCCCCGACGCAGTCCGGATGGATCTCGGCTTCGAAGGGCGGCCGCGCCGTCCAGGCGATCCGGAGACGCCCGGGATCGGCGCCGACCTCGTCGAGATACGGCCGCGTCGGCACGGGCGCGATTGACGGATCGCCGGGCGCCCAGCCGGCTGTGGCGTCCAGGATCGCCGCGCTGTCGCGGACGGTAACCGTGACGGCGTGCTCGACCGCCACGCCGGCCAGGACATCGCCGGCGGGCGACCAGGAGTTCCGGCCACGGGTCGGCTTCAGCCCGAACAGGCCGCAGCACGACGCCGGAATCCGGATCGAGCCGGCACCGTCGTTGGCGTGAGCCGCTGGCACCATCCCCGAGGCGACGGCCGCCGCCGAGCCACCCGAGGAGCCACCGGTGGTCCGCTCCGGATTCCAGGGGTTGCGGGCTGGTCCATACAGGGCTGGTTCCGAGGTCGAGTGGTTCCCGAACTCGGGCGAACTCGTCTTCCCGACCAGGATCAGGCCGGCGTCCCGCTGGCGCCGGGCGAGCTCCGTGTCGTGGTCCGAGACATGGCCGCTGAAGGCCCGCGATCCACGGCTCTGGGGCGTGCCGGCGAGCGTCGCACCCAGGTCTTTCAGGAGGAACGGCACGCCGGCCAGGACCGAGTCTGGATGGAGCAGCGGCAGAGAAGCGGTGGTCCGGGCCTGGTCGAAGAGCGGCACAATGACCGCATTGAGGATCGGATTCAGGCGCTCGATCCGGGCAATCGCGGCATCGACCAACTCGAGTGGCGAGGCCTGGCCTGTCCGGACGAGCTCGGCCTGGCCGATCGCGTCGAGCTCGGCGAAGTCCGTCACGGTCGCTCGAGCGCAGGGTCTTCGTGGACAGCGGCACCTTCGATCAGTGTGAGAAGGACGCGGACGTCGCCCAGCAGGCCGGCGTCCGGTCCGATGATGTCCCGGTCCAGCACGGCCAGGTCGGCGAGCTTGCCGACTTCGATCGTGCCCGTGTCGAGGTCAAGGTGATTAACCCACGCGCTGCCGATCGTGAATGCCCTCAGGGCAGAATCCAGCTCGAGTGCCTGGCCCAGTTGAAAGGGTTTGGCGTCACGATGCTCGGCTGAGATCCTGGTCACCGCGACCTCGATCTCGGCCATGACATTCGGTGTGCTGATGGTCCAGTCCGAACCGCCGGCAAGACGCGCTCCAGCCTCCTCGAGGGCCCGGAATGGATACTGAAGAGCGGCTCGCCCGGGCGGCAGGTAGGGGAGCGTCAGATCATCCATCTGGGCATCGTGACAGGCCCAATATGGCTGGATATTGGCGGTGACGTTGAGCTCCCGGAACCGACCATAGTCGGCCGGGTCCACGATCTGGAGGTGGGCAAGATGATGGCGTCCGTGTGACGGGCCGTTGGTCACCCGGGCTGCCTCGATCGCGTTCAGAGACTCGCGCACGGCACGGTCACCCAAGGCGTGGATATGAACCTGGAAGCCTTCCTGATCGAGTCGGGCGACGTGCATCTTGAGCAACTCTGGATCCACGAAGCTCAGGCCTCGATTTGAGGTCTGCCGACCTTCTTCGTCGAGGTAAGGATGGAGCATCGCCGCGGTGTAGTTCTCGGCCACTCCGTCCTGCATGATCTTGACCGTGCTCGAGCGGAGCCGCCCGATATTGCCCGTCCGGCGCCGCTCGATGAAGTCATCGATCTGCTCACCTCCCTTCTCGCGATCCCACCAGTGGCAGGCGATCGCCCGGCCGGTGAGTCCGCCGCGCCCGGCGAGGAGGCAATACGCCGCGAAATCCTCGGCGGTCACCCAGGCATCCTGCCAGGCGGTCACGCCATACCGATGAAGATGGGCCTGGGCAAGGGCGAGCCCCCGGGCGAGGTCCTCGGTGGTCGTTGGCGGGATGACCCGGCGGATGAGCTCCAGCGCGCCTTCATGGAGGGTCCCGGTCGCCTCACCCTGGTCGTCGCGCTCGATTCTGCCACCGGCCGGGTCCGGGGTATTGCGGTCGATTCCGGCCACCTGAAGGGCGTTTGAATTCACCCAGGCGCCATGCCCATCCCGATTGACGAAGTACGCGGGGCGATCCGGCACGATCGCGTCGAGGGCCTGCCGTGTTGGCGTGCCTCCGGGGAATGCTTCCATGTACCAGCCGTCACCGATGATCCATGAGAGTTCGGGGTGGCCGGCGGCGTAGGCCTTGATCGTGTCCAGGTAGACCAGGGCCTTGGCCGGCAAGTCGTGGAGCGGGCAGCGAGTCAGGTTGATCCCGGCCATCACCGGATGGACATGCGCATCCTGGAAGCTCGGCACGAGGGTTCGCCCGGCCAGGTCAATCCGACGAGTTCGCGAGCCGCGCAGGCGCTCGATGTCGGCGACACTGCCGATCGCGACGATCCGGCCGCCGCGCACGGCGACGGCTTCGGCGGTCGACGTGACGGCGCCCATGGTCAACACGCGTCCGCCGGTCAGGACGAGATCGGCGGACGGACGCGGCTCAGACATCTCTACCCAGCTCCGTGGTGCGGGCCGGCCGACAGCCCTTGGAAGTCCGTCGGCCGGCAGGTAGGCGTCAGTCAGGTGGCAGCATCTGATAGATCAGGTTGGTCTCGACTCCGGCCCGTCGATTGGACCAGGATCGAATGACATACCAGACAATGCCGACCACGAAGACGATCAGAACGAAGGTGACCCCCGAACTGTTCAGGTAGGCCAGCGCGGCCTGCCCGCCGGTCAGCGCATTGATGATCGGGCCGACCCCGGCGAACCAATACAGGATCAGGGTGAAGATCAGCCAGACTGCCCCGAGAATCGGCAGCCAGCGGATGTACGGCGCGTCCTTCACCAGGTCCGGACGGGTAAATCTGGCGAGGACGGCATTGACCCCGGGCATGATCCAACTGGGCGCCGAGGCAAGGATCGTGAACCAGGCCGATGCGGCCAGGTTGAGCTTGCCATCGAGGGCAGGGTCAGAACTTGGGGCAAGCGAGCCCAGGCCGACCCACTTGAGGACCGGGAACGACCACAGGATCAGAAAGACCGCGCCGACGGCCAGGGTCGCGACGATCGCGTTCGCCGGGGCCCGAAGGCGCTCGGAGACGGTTCCGAACCACTCGGGTACCTGGCGATCGAGGCTCCAGGCCAGGGCGATCCGACTAATGAAGATGACGTAGACCGGCATCAGCAGGAACGGGAACAAGGTCGAGGCCGCGCCAGCGACAGTCCAGATCGGCCACAGCTCCGGATGCGCCACAGCGCCCATCAACTGGAAGTAGTTGGGCGACGCCATCGGCAGCGCCACGCCTGACTTGACCGGGTCGATGTACCCCCACCACAGCGCACTCCACGCCGTCTGGGCATCCAGGCCGAGCCGTCGGCCGAGTGCCTCTGCGTAGATCGAGTTCATCAGGACGGCCATCGCCAGCGCGACCAGGACGGCAATCAGGATGCCCTTCTTCACGTTGCCGCGGACCTCGCCCGAGATGTAGGCCGAGTACTGGAAACCGATGAACTGGAAGAGCATGACGCCGGCCATCAGCATGACCGGCCAGGTTGTCCCGTTGACCGGCCCAAAGCTGAAGCCGCTGGTCAGACCGGCGTCGCTGCCGGCCTTGGCCAGCTGGTCGACAGTGATGCCGTTGGCGAACTTCGGAAGATTGGCGGCGAACAAGACTGGATCGAAGAAGAACAGCCCACAGATCGCCATCAGGGCCCAGCCAATGATCCCGAGAACGGTCAGGTACGTCACGATCTTGTGGAATCGCTTCGTTGGTTGGAGGACGACCCAGGCAACGAAGGCGAAGACGACGAGTGCCGCGATCAATCCGGGCAGGCCCGTGACGTCTCCGGTGGCGCCGTCGGTGAACCAACTGTTCGCGTTGTTGAAGAAACCGATCCCCGTCCCGATCCCGATGATCCGCCCTTCGACCTGGGTACTCCGGAGGGTCTGGACTGTCTCGAACTGGAGCAGGGCGATCGAGGCGAAGACCAGGCCCCAGCTCTCCAACCAGCCGAGAACCGGGCCGATCTTGGGCACGATCCGACTCGAGAATACATAGTCCCCGCCGGATCTCGGCATGACACTCGTCAGCGAGGCGAAGATGAAGGCAAGCAGGATGCACATCCCGCCGACGATGAACGCGACCCATGACCAGTTGGTCAGCCCGCCGACGACGACGACCGGAACGCCCGCAAGGACGGCGATCTGGAAGGCACCCCCCAGCGTTCCCCCGATGAAGGCCGAGGTGTTGAAGAACAGCGCGTTGACGACGCTGACCTCGCGGACCAGACCCGACGACTGCCGCGTGAACAGCGTGCGCCCAGAGTCACTCATCGAGACAGGCACTCCTTCCACTCAGCGTCGGGCTGACTCGTCTGGCCAGCCGACGAACACGTGCCGTGCCTCTCCCGATGCACGGCTCTCCACTTACGCCATGCCCAGATTCAGCGCCACTATACTGCGCGGATCGTGGTCCAACCCTCCTCCGACAACGGAGATTCGCAGACGACCGGTGGGCCGGATTCGGCCGGCCCGACGCTCGCCGATCCGCTCGCCGAGGCGCTCCGGATGATCGCCCTGGCCGACGCCGGCAAGCTCCAGGTCCGGCTGATGGGCGGACTCGCTTTCCACGCCCGCTGCCAGAGCTGGACCGCCCGGATCGACCGGGACGGGCGCGACATCGACCTGGCGACCCGGAGCAAGGATCGCAAGGCGTTGTCTGCCCTGATGGAGGCCAACGGCTATGCGGCAGACCGCCAGTACAACGCCCTGTACGGCCACAAGCAGCTGTACTTCGTCGATCCGGCCCGGCGGCGGCCGGTCGACGTCCTGATCGACCGGATGGAGATGAGCCACAAGTTCGAGTTCGCCGACCGGCTCCAGGTCGACACGCCGACCCTGCCCCTGGCCGAGCTGCTGCTGACGAAGGTCCAGATCGCCCAGATCAACCGCAAGGACATCCTCGACGGCCTCGCCCTGCTTTCCGAATACCCGCTCGGGTCGACGGACGACGGCACGATCAATGTCGACCGGATCACGAAGCTGACCTCGGCCGACTGGGGCTGGTGGCGCACGATCATCGGCAACCTGGGCAAGTTCGAGGGCTACTTCAACAACAGCCTCCAGCCCGGTGAGCTCGAGTTCGGGCGGCCGCCGCACTTCGAGGTCCTTGGCCAGATCAACGCCCTGCGCGATCTGCTTGACGTGGCGCCGAAGTCCACCAAGTGGAAGCTGCGCGCCCGGGTCGGCGAGCGGGTCCAGTGGTACGAGGAGCCCGAAGAGGTCGGTCACGGGCGATAGCCCGAGCGGGTGCGTGACCAGACCGACGGGCTGAGTTGGGGTGGCCTACGGGAATCGAACCCGTAACCTGCGGAACCACAATCCGCTGCTCTGCCGATTGAGCTAAGGCCACCAAGGCCGCCGATCACGCGCGGTGGTCGGGCGGGCGACCGGGAGTATAGCCCGGATCAGGCGCGGGCCGACTCGAGAATCGGGCGCCCGACGGTCCGCCGCTGGGTCTGGGCAACCCGTTCGAAGAGCTCGCCGTAGCGCTGGCCGATGCCCGGCCAGAGCATGTCCCGGCTGTAGGCATGCGCCCGGCCGCCGATCAGCTTGCGCTTCGCCGGATCGCCCAGGAGGGTGATGAAGGCGACCGCGAGCGCCTCCGGATCGGGCTTGGCCAGGACGCCGCGACCGCCGGCCAGCAGTTCCGAGGCATGGGCGAACGGCGTGGAGACGATCGGCTTGCCGGCACCCATCGCGTGGGCCAGGGTGCCCGACACCGTCTGGTCGACGTTGGGATACGGCGTCACGACGATGTCCGCGGCCTGGAGCCAGCGGCCGAGCTCGGTCCGTCCGACGAATCGATCGACCAGCTCGACGTTGGCCGCCAGGCCGAGCTTCCGGATCTGCTCCTGGAGCGAGCGCCGGTAAGCCTCGCCCTCCTGGCGCAGGAGATCAGGGTGGGTTGGGCCGAGGATCACGTAGCGTGCGCCGGGCACGGCCGCCACGACGGCGGGCATCGCCGCAATTGCCAGCTCGAAGCCCTTGCCCGGGCCCAGCAGGCCGAAGCTGAGCAGGAACGGGGCCTCGCCCAGGCCCAGACTGGCCTTCGCCGCGGCCGGCTCGACGAGGGGCAGGTCGGGTACCCCGTGCGAGATCACGTCGACCCGCCCGGCACCGATCCCATAGGCCTTGGCGAGGAGCCCGGCCGCGACCTGCGACATCACCACGGTCGCCGCACTTGCCTCAACCAGCTCGGCGACCACCCGGCGCTGAGCCGCTGTCGGCCGGCGGGCGATCGCATGCAGAGTGGTAACCGCCGGCAGGTGGAGGGCGTGCACGAAATCGAGCACGAACTCGCCATCGGCGCCACCCCAGATCGTGGGGTCGTACTGGATCGACACGACATCGACCCGGCAGCCGACCAGCGACCGGGCGACGCGCGGGTAGTCCTCCACGACGTCGCGCCGGATCCGGTGGTGGACCTCCGTTGGGTAAGGCGTCTCGTGGTCGGGCGGGGTGAGGGCAATGATCTCGCGATTGCCGCTGGCTCGACCCAGATCGCTGGTATAGGTGGCGATGCCGCACCGACGGGGCGGGTAGGAAGAGGCAAAGGCGATTCGGATCAGAACGCTCCTGGGGGCTTCACCCCACAGTGCGCTCGCCCGGGGGTCCTGTCAAACCGGCCACGACCATCTCCAGCAGCCGAATCCGCCGGCGGGCGGCGGGCCTCGACCGGTACCCCAGTTCGGCTCCCCCCGGACGATCGCGCGGGTCCCGAATCGAGCGGGCTGGACGTAGGGTCAGGCCTGTCGCGAGGCCCCAGCCGCGACTCGAACCTCGAGGACCTTCATCGTGCTCTCGACGCGCCGCAAGGTCAGGCTCCCGGTCGCATCGCTCGTGCTGGCCGGCATGCTGGCGTTGCTGCTGCCCGTGACCGCCTTCGCCTGGGGCGCCAACGCGTTCAGTTCGACCTCGGAGCAGCAGCTCTTCCAGCTGACCAACCAGGCCCGGGCGGCCGCCGGCCGCAAGGCGCTCCACTGGGACAGCCAGCTGGCGGCGTTCGCCCGGGCGCGAGCCAAGGATATGATCGTCCGGGACTACTTCTCCCACCAGATTCCGCCCGATGGGCACACCGTCTTCGACGTGATGAGCAGCGCCGGCTATTGCTACAACCTGGCCGGCGAGAACATCGGCTGGAACAACTACCCCGATGACCAGGCCACGACCGAGATCCAGACGATGTTCATGAACTCGCCCGATCACCGGGCGAACATCCTTGGCCCGGCCTGGGATTCGATCGGGATCGGAGCGTACAAGGGCCCCGATGGCAAGAAGATGTGGGCCGTCGTCTTCGCCGACAAGTGCGGCACCGTGGCGACCAAGCCAGCCCCCAAGCCGAAGCCCAGGCCAACCGCGAAACCGGCTCCGGCCAAGGCCAAGCCCAAGCCGACGCCGACCCCGACGCCGACCCCGACGGCTTTGCCGTCGCCGGTCCCGACGGCGCCCATCGAGGCACCGCCCGGCTCGACCGCCGGACCCACGCCCGTGCCTTCGGGCGAGGTGGCGGTTGCCTCGGGCAGCTCGCTGCGGGTCAGCGATCCGGCCGGTGGGCCGGGCCTCCTCGAATCGATCGCAGCGGGCATTGCCGGCCTGTTCTTCGGCAACTGACGGCGCCCGGCATGCTGGTAACGCAACCGATCCTTGAAGCGCGCGACCTCACGAAGCGCTACGCCCTGGGCGAGAGCACGGTGGACGCCCTGCGGGGCGTGTCGCTGACCGTCAAGCCCGGCGAGTTCGTGGCCCTGATGGGCGCCAGCGGGTCGGGCAAGAGCACCCTCCTCCACCTGCTCGGCGGCCTGGACCGGCCGACCAGTGGCGAGGTGATCCTGGGCGGCGAGACGATCAGCGGCCTGAACGACAACGACGCCACCCGGCTCCGGCGTGACCAGACCGGGTTCGTCTTCCAGTTCTTCAACCTGATCCCGCT
Organism: Chloroflexota bacterium; assembly: GCA_003169655.1. GTDB lineage: Bacteria > Chloroflexota > Limnocylindria > Limnocylindrales > CSP1-4 > Palsa-1033. Next base: position 19,517 of record PNAZ01000014.1, on the reverse strand, counting down.
CCTCGACGCTGCCGAGAACGTCGGCCTGCCATTCACGATTGCCGGCCAGGATCCGCGCCGGGGCGAAGCTGCCGACCGGATCCAGGACGTCTTCGAGCTGGTCGACCTGCGCGGCAAGGAGCACCACCGGCCCGACCAGCTGTCGGCCGGCGAACAGCAGCGGGTGGCGATCGCCCGGGCCCTGGTCAACCGACCGGCGATCGTGCTGGCCGACGAGCCGACCGGCAACCTCGACTTCACGACCGGTGGGGAGATCCTCGAGGCGCTCTGGCGATCGTGCGCCGAGCGCGGCCAGACGATCGTGCTGGTGACTCACGACGCGAAGGCCGCCGCCTACGCCGATCGGGTCGAGGTGATCCAGGACGGGCTGATCCGGGATGAGATCGTGCTCGGCCGGCGCGCCGACCATACGGCCGCGCCGCTGATTGCCCGCCTGGCCCAGCTCGGACTGTAATGGGCGGCCAGTCGTGACCGGCCTGAGCCGCTTCGCCTGGCGGAGCCTGCGGGCGCGCCCCCTCCGGACGACCCTGTCGGTTGTCGGGATCGCCCTTGGCGTGGCGGTCCTGTTCGCCGCGCTGGCCACCGACGCGGGCATCGAGGCCGGCGTCGGGCGGACCGTCGACGACGTGATGGGCCGCTCCGACCTGCGCGTCGGGGCCTTCGAGGAGCAGGGCCTCTCAGCGGCCAGCCTGCAGGCCATTCGGTCGACGTCCGGGGTGGCCCTCGCCGCGCCGGTCCTCGAGCAGCGGACCTACCTCCAGCGCGATCCGTTGTCGACGCCCGATTCGACGGCCGAAGCCTACGCCGCGCCGGTCACCGTGGTCGGCATCGACCCGACGATCGACGGTTCGACCGGGGGAATCCACCAGCTGCTACTCGCGTCGGGACGGGGACTCAGCCCGGGCAGCTCGAGCGCTGCACTCGTGCCTGCGAGCCTGGCCCAGGACCTCGGGCTGGGGGTCGGCGACACCCTGACTCTGCTCGGCACGAACGGCCCGGTGGCCTACCGGATCACCGGCCTGCTGTCGGGCGAGGGACCGGATCCGACCGTCGGCGGCCGGTCGGTCGTGGTGCCCCTGGCCGGCAGCTCGGCCCTGTTCGGTGCCCGCGGCGCCAGCTGGGTCGATATCGAGCTGGCCGACGGCGGCACGCCGGAGGCGGTCAGCGTCGCCCTCGACCAGAGCCTGACGTTCGAGCCGTATGTCCTCTCGGATCGGGCGGACCTGGCCGCATCATTGCGCGGCTCGACGGTTGGCTTCCAGGCCCTGACCGCCCTGATCGCGGCGGTGACCCTATTCGGGGGCGCCTTCCTGATCTTCAACACCCTGTCGATGACTCTCTCCGAGCGGGTCCGCGAGATCGGCCTGCTGCGGGCCGCCGGGACCACCCGGGGGCAGGTTCATCGGCTGGTGCTCGTCCAGGCCCTGATCCTGGCGATTGTCGGCTCGCTCCTGGGGCTGGTCCTGGGCTTCGGCTTGTCGATCCTGATCGCCCGGACCGTTGGCTCACTGGGTGACCAGGGCGTGCCGATCGATGGACCTGCCGTGCCGCCGCTGGGGGTGGTCCTGGCCGCCGTGGTGGGGATCATCGTGACCCTCGCCGCGGCCCTCGAGCCGGCGATCCAGGCTGGCCGGGTCTCGCCGATCGAGGCACTCCGGCCGGCCTACGCGAGTCGTCGCTCGATGGTCAGCCAGTTGCGCTGGCTGGTGGCCGTGGTCGTGACCGTCGGCGTGGCCGGGCTGGCGCTGTGGCCGATCGCGCTCGGCCCGTTTGGCCTGGCCGGCAGCGGTCCGGATGGCGGTGGCCTCGGGCGGCCGTTCTTCGTCTACGGCGTGCTCCTCGTGGTCACCCTCCTGACGCCGCTCATCCTTGGTCCGCTCGGGCGCCTGGCCAGCCTGCCCTTCACGATCTTCCTGCCTGCCGAGGCGCGCCTCTCGCGCGGCTCACTGGCCCGGGATCGGAAGCGGACGGCGCTGACCGTCGGCGCGCTGACGATCGGGCTGGCGATGATCGTGGCCCTCGGCGGCCTGGCCGGCAGCGCCCACGCCGCGACAGCGGCCTGGCTGACCGACGTGATCCCGGGGGACCTCGTCGCGACCTCGATTCGTCCGATCGCCGCCAACGAAGGCGTGGCCCAGCAGCTGGCCGCCGTCCCAGGCGTCGCCCAGGTCAGCCCGATCGCCCGGTTCGCGGTGGCCTTTCGCGGGGTGCGCCTGGACGCGGCGGCGGTCGCCGGTCGTGACCTGGCCAGCGATGGCCGGTTGACCTTCGTGGCCGGCGACCGGCGAGCGGCACTGGTGGCGCTCGATGCCGGAGGGTCGACCGTCGTGCCCCAGGCCGTGGCCGACGAGTTCGGCCTGCGGGTGGGCGACACGCTGGAGCTGCCGATCGGCGGCGGCGAGGCCGTCAACGAACGGATCGTGGGCGTGATTGCCCGGGGCCTGCCGGGCCAGTCCGGCGAGTCCGTCCTGATCGGCTGGTCGGACGCCACCAGCCACTTCGGAGTGCTCGGAGCCGATGCCTTCGCCGTCCGCTTTGCCCCCGGCCAGGCCGCCACCGCCGGCCCCGCGCTGGCCGCCGCCGCGCAAGGCCTGGCCCTCGAGCCGACGCCCCTGTCGGGGATCGAGAGCGCGATCAACGATGCCTTCGGCCAGCTGTTCAACCTGTTCGACGGCCTCGCTCTGCTGGCGGTTCTGATCGCCGGGCTGGGCATCGTCAATACGCTGACGATGAATGTGTACGAGCGCGTCCGCGAGATCGGGATCCTGCGTGCGGCGGGGATGACCAGCCGGCAGGTCTGGCGGATGGTGGTGGTGGAGGCGGGCACGATGGGTGTCGCGGGAGCGTTCCTGGGCTGCCTGTCGGGGGTGATCCTGGGCTTCGCCCTGGGTGGCGTCACTGGCCTGTCGAGCTCCGGCGGCGGGCCGACGATTCCGTGGCCGACGATCGCCCTGGCGGCCGCGTTCGGGATCGGGGTCGCCATGCTCGCCGCGTTCCAGCCGGCCCGGATCGCCAGTCGGATCTCGATCGTGCGGGCGGTCCAGTTCGAGTAGGGGTCCCGGCTTTGGTCGCCTGCTAGACTCGGGCGGTAGGTCGCCGCCGGCCGGTGACAGCGTGGAGACCGCAGACTGTGATCGTGACCCCGCGCCTTAATCGCCTGCCCGCTGCCGAGCGAGGGATCACGATCGGTGACTTCCTCGTCCCGGTCACCCTCGGCGAGCGGATCAGCACCCGCGCCCGGCACGTGGCCCTGATGGTGGCCGGCGCCCTGTTCATTGCCCTGACGGCACAGATCGTGGTCCCGCTCAACCCGGTGCCGATCACCGGCCAGACCCTGGGTGTCCTGCTCGTCGGTGGAGCGCTCGGTTCGAAGCGCGGCGGCTTCTCGGCGCTGCTCTACGTCGTGCTCGGCTTCTTCCTGCCCGTCTATGCCGGCCACGCCCAGGGAATCGGGCACATCATCGGCTCCACGGACGGCCACCTGGTCCTGGGCGCGACCGGTGGCTACCTGATCGGCTTCGTCTTCACCGCGGCGATCGTCGGCCGGCTGGCCGAGCTGGGCTGGGACCGCAACGTCGTGGGCGCCGTGGCGGCCTTCGTCGTGGGCAACCTGGTGATCTACGCCTTCGGGGTGCCCTGGCTGATGCTCGCCACCGGCCTGAACATCAACGGCGCGGTCGCCGCCGGGCTGACCCCCTTCCTGTTCGCCGACGGCCTCAAGATCCTGGCCGCAGCCGCGCTCTTCCCGGCGGCCTGGTGGCTCGTCGGCCGGCGGCCGGCAGAACGCTGAGCGCGACCCGGCCGAACGCGGCGCCCGGGCGCTAGGCGCGGACGGCCCGGCTCAGGCTCCGATACGACTCGCCCAGCAGGCGGGCCACCTCGGGCCAGTAGGCGGCGCCTGCGCCTTTCGGTCCATCCGGATCCGCGGTTGCGCCGCGATCACGGACCTCGGCGGCAACTCCGCGCAGGCGGCCGGCCTCGCTGACCGTTTCGAGGGGCACGTTGTAGAGCGCGGCGTAGAGCCTGGCAATTGACTCGCCGGCAGCCGTCCCGGCTGCCAATCCGATCTCGCGCCGGACCACCCACCAGCGGAGCTCTTCGCGGGCCACCGTGTCGAGGTCGACCGTCGCCGGCATGCCCAGGGCCTGGTAGCCGCGGGCGACGTCCGGCGCAAAGTGCTCGTAGTCACCCGTCGACCGGGCGAAGCCAACGGCAGCCCTGGTCAGCAGGCCGGCCGCGTAGATCGCCCGTGGCCACGAGATCCGGGCCTGTTCACGCAGCGCCAGGACGAGCGTTCCGAAGAGCCGGGCGGGCTGGCGCCGGTAGTAGGCCTTCCACATTCGCAGCTCGAGCAGAGCCAGCCGGTCCGGCTCGAAGTCGGCGCCCCAGCGCTCGGCGGGCGCTTCCAATCCTTGATCGACGGCTTCCACTCAACCCACCTCCAGCGATCCGGTCCCGGCTACGATGCCACCGATGCTCCACCGATTTTCTGTCATGGACGTCGCCGCCGTCGCCGATACGCGGGACGACGCAGCCTGGATCAATGCCCAAGGCCTGTTCGGTCCCCGGAGCGAGGCTTGGCGCCTGAACCGGGAGGCTGCCCTCCTGCTGGGTGCCGGGCCCCGGGCGCTCCTGATGCAGGTCGCCCATCCCCTGGTGGCCGAGGGCGTCGCCCAGCACAGCAGCTTCCGGGAGGATCCCTGGCGGCGGTTGCGCGCCACCCTTCGGAGCTACCTGACGATCATCTACGGCTCGACGACCGAGGCGCGGGCCGAGATCGGCCGGCTCAACCGGTTCCATCGCAATGTCAGGGGCCCGGTCTCCGACTCGGCCGCGGCCCTCGCGTTCGGACCGGCATATGACGCCCGCGATCCGGAGCTCTCGCTCTGGGTCCACGCCACCCTGATCGACGCGACCCTCGTGGCCAACGAGCGCTGGATCGGCCGCCTGAACCCCGGCCGGCGCGCCGCCTTCTACGCCGAGTCCCTGCCGATCGGGCGGGCATTCGGCGTGCCGGCCCGGCTCCTGCCCGCGGACATCGACGCGTTCGACGCGTATCTCGAGCGGATGATCGGCCCGGCCGGGCCGGTCCAGGTGGGCCCGCTCGCCCGGGACCTGGCCGAGGTGATCCTGCGCCCGCCGCTCGGGCCGCTCCATCCGGTTTTGGCCGGGATCCCGGCGAGCCTCTATGCCTGGACGATGTGGCCGGCGATCGAACTCCTGCCCGAGCCGATTCGGACGGGTTATGGCTTGAACCTGGGCCGCCGGGAACGGCTGGTCTCGGCCTGGCTGACGGCCGGCTATCGCGCCTGGCGACCGATCCTGCCGATCGGCTTGCGGACGATGCCCTGGGCGCTGAGGGCCGACGAGCGCGTCGCATCGTGATGAGCGCCACGTCCGAGCCGCTGGTCCTGGCGATCGACCTCGGGACGACCGAGGTCAAGAGCGGCCTGTTCACGCTCGATGGCCGCCTCGTCGGGCTCGCCCGGGCCGGCCACCCGACGACGCGCTCGGACCACGGGCTGGCCGAGCAGGATCCGGCGGCCTGGTGGGCAGCGATCGCCCAGACGACGCGGCAGCTCCTGGGCGAGCTCCCAGCCGGGGAAGCGGCCAGCCATCCGGGAGCGGGGATCGTGGCAATCTGCTGCGTGGGCCAGGGCCCGACCCTGGTCCCGACGGACGAGGCGGGCCTGGCCACCGGCCGTGCCGTGACCTGGCTCGATACCCGGGCCGCGGCGGAGGTCGACGAACTGGCCGCCCTGACCGGGCGCTTCAGCTGGGAGCTTGGCGTCCTGCCGGCGGCCCTCCATCTCGAGCGCCACGCGCCGGGGGCCCTCGGAGCAGCCCGCTGGTACCTGAACGCCTGGGAGGCGATCGCCTGCCGGATGACCGGGATTGCCGCCGAGACCCGCCTGGCCGGCCAGCTCCGGGCGAATCCCGGCGATATCGCCGGGTCGGGCATCCGGGTCGATCGCCTGCCGCCGGTGATCGAGGCCGGCCGGCGGCTGGGCGAGCTGCTCGCCGGTCCGGCCGCCGACCTCGGCCTGACGGCCGGCACGCCGGTGGTCGCCGGGATGGTCGATGCCTACGCGAGCTTCTTCGGGGCGGGCCTGCTCGAGACCGGCGACGCGGTCGATACGGGCGGGACATCGGGCGGCTTCGCCGTCTACGCCGATCGAGCCTTGTCGATTCCGGGCTCGTTCTGCGCCCCGGCGCCGATCGCCGGCCTGTGGGTCCTGGGCGGGGCGATGAACGCCACGGGCAAGGCGCTCGATTGGTTCGCCGGGATCGTGGGCGACGATGTCGGGATCGACGCCCTGCTGGCCGATGCCGCCGCCGTCCCGCCCGGCTCGGCCGGCCTGGTCTTCCTGCCCTACCTCGCCGGCGAGCGATCGCCGATCTGGGATCCCCGGGCGCGGGGCGCGTTCGTCGGCCTGACCCTCGGCCACACTCGGGGCCACCTGGCCCGGGCGGTCGTCGAGGCGGCCGCGTTCGCGCTGCGCCACGTGATGGGTCCGATCGTCGCGGCGGGGGCCTCGGTGCGCGAGCTGCGGGTCAGCGGCGGCCCCGCCCAGAGCACCGCCTGGAACCAGCTCAAGGCCGATGTCACGGGGCGGGTTGTGGCCGTGCCCCGGGTTGCCGAAACGGCCGTCCTGGGGGCCGCGATCGCGGCTGCCAACGGGATCGACGCCTATCCCGACCTGGCCGCCGCGACCCGGGCGATGGTTGCGATCGACCGGCGCCTGGTGCCGGATCCCGCCAACCGGGCGGTCTACGACGCCGCGTTCGACACCTACGTCCAGCTGTACCCCGCCCTGGCCGATGCCTTCCATCGGCTGGCGAACCTCGAGGACTTGAGCCAGGGGGCTGACGCGGCAACCTGAATGCACCCGACTCGCCACCGGCCAACTGATTGGCGGGTCAACCAGTCGTGCTAGATTCGGGACGGCCTTCGGGGCAGGGTGCGATTCCCGACCGGTGGTAGTCCCGGGTCAGTGACCCGGGGAGCCCACGAGCGGCCCGTCATTCGACGGGTGCCAGCAGATCCGACGATCGCCTGAGCGGCAGTCGAGACGGAGCCGACGGTACAGTCCGGATGGAAGAAGGCCGTGGCGCGACGCGTCCGCAGGATGCGCCAGCCGCGGATTGGATCCGCCCCGAAGCCTGGACTTGAGGTGACGTGGCGCAATGACCCATCCGAGGCCTGATCCGAGCCCCGTTCCGAGCCGGCGATCCCGGCTGCCTGGTCGCGCCCAGCCTTGCTTCGCGCTGTTCGCCGCCGCCGTGCTGATCTTCCTTGCCGCGTGTGGACCCGGCGGGTCGACGCCTGCTTCGTCGGGCTCCAGCACAGGCGGCCCGAGCGGGACGCTGACGATCGGCCTGTCAGCCGATGCCGAGTCGATGGATCCCTATCGCGTCTACCAGAACGCCGGCTTCTCGGTGATGTACGCGATCTTCGACACGCTGGTCACGATCGCCCCGGACGGCTCGCTCGGCCCTGGCCTCGCTGATTCGTGGACGTCGCCCGACGACAAGACCCTCGAGCTCAAGCTCCACCCCGGGGTCAGGTTCCAGGACGGTGAGGCCTTCGACGCCGATGCGGTCCGCTTCTCGCTGGATCGGATCGCGGACATCGACCCGGCGACGAACAAGCCCTACCCGGTCGGCGACAGCCGCCGGCTCAACTCGGCGTTCGCGTCGAACTTCGCCTCGCTCGACAGCGTCGAGGTGGTCGATCCGCTGACCGTCAAGCTCCACCTGAACGCGCCTGATTCGGGCGTCCTCGGCAACCTCGGGACGCTCCAGATGCTGCCGCCCCAGTACTACGCCCAGGTCGGCGACGCGGGCTTCGCCCTCAAGCCGATCGGGACCGGGCCGTTCAAGTTCGTCGAGTGGGTGAAGGACGACCACATCACCCTCGAGGCCAATCCCGACTACTGGAACAGCCCGCGGGGCAAGCCGCTCGTGGCCAAGGTGATCTTCCGGCCGATTCCCGACGCAGCGACCCGGATCAGCGAGCTGGCCACCGGCGGGATCCAGATCATGGAGGACCTGCCACCGGACCAGGCCGCCCAGGTCAAGGCGGCCGGCGACCAGGCCGTCTACCTGTCCGATGCCCACTCGATCGCGATCTGGCTGACGACCGACAAGGGCGGCAACCTGGCCAAGAGCCCCGGCGACCAGGCGACCGCGATCGCGGCCCTGGCCAACCCCGCCGTCCGCCGGGCGCTGAACATGGCGATCGACCGCAAGACGATCGTCGCCACGATCCTCGACGGCTTCGGCGAGCCGATGAACTCGCTCTGGGTGAGCGGCGACAAGGGCTTCGACCCGGGCCTCCCGGCGATCGCCTTCGACCCCGCCGCGGCCCGCCAGATCCTCGCCCAGCAGGGCTACCCCAACGGCTTCGCCGTGAACATGGACATCTGCACCTGCGACAACTCGGCGATCTACGANNGCCCGCCTGGGCTTCCCGGTCGACCCGAACACCGAGCTCTACCTGTGGCTGGACTCGAAGGGCTATCTCAGCCGCTACAACGATCCGGCGGTCGACACCCTGATCAATCAGCAGGCCGGGCTGCCGGCCGACGACTACGGGCCGGCGCGGGTCGCGATCCTGCGCCAGATCGCCGTCCAGGCCCAGCAGGATCCACCGGCGATCTTCCTGGTCGGGCAGGGCAGCCTGTACGGCACCGTCGGCAAGGGCCTGACCTGGCAGCCGAATGTCCAGGGCTATATCCCGGTCGTCAACGTCAGCTACACGCCCTAGCGCCGCGCTCGACGGGGAAGGGGCGTCGGCGCACCGCAACCTCGCCGGCCCGGTCGCAACCTGATGGCAACCTGGCGCCGGACGATGTAGGATTCCGCGGACTGCGAAAGCCGACTCCCCGAATCCCGCCGTGAAGCGGGTCCGAGGTACGCGCGGCCGGTCGACCACCGCCGATTCGGATCGGCCTGGTCGATGCGGGCTGCCGCCGAACGGGAGTTGATCGTGAGTCCCACCCAGTCATCCGCCAGGACCCCGGCGTCGATCGGCAGCGTCCTGCGCGCCAACCTGTCGACCGCCGAGCTGTACGAGGACGCGATCCGGGCGGGTGAGGGCCTCGTCGCGGCCGAGGGCCCGTTCGTCGTCCGCACGGGCCGCCATACCGGCCGCTCGCCCGACGACAAGTTCATCGTCCGCGAGCCGTCGAGCGAGGCCAAGATCGGCTGGGGCGCGGTCAACCGGCCGATCTCCGAGGAGCACTACGAGCGCCTCCGGGCCCGCCTCCTGGCCTACACCGTCCGTCGCCCGATCTACGCCCAGGACCTGTTCATCGGGGCGGCCCCCCAGCATCGCCGCTCGCTGCGGGCGTACACCGAGACGGCCTGGGCGAGCATCTTCGCCCGGAACCTCTTCCGGCGGCCGAACGCCAGCGAGCTGGCGAACTTCGCCCCGAACTTCACGATCATCAACGTGCCCTCGTTCAAGGCCGACCCGACGACCGAGGGCACCCGGACCGAGACCGCGATCCTGCTCCACCTGCGCCGGATGGAGATCCTGATCGTCGGCACCGAGTACGCCGGCGAGATCAAGAAGGGCGCCTTCACGGTCATGAACTACCTGATGCCCGACGAGGGGATCCTGCCGATGCACTCGGCGATCAACGTCGGCAAGGCGGGCGACGCAGCGATCTTCTTCGGCCTGTCGGGGACCGGCAAGACGACTCTCTCGGCCGATCCGGAGCGGAGCCTGATCGGCGACGACGAGCACGGCTGGGGCGATGACGGCGTGTTCAATTTCGAGGGTGGCTGCTACGCCAAGACGATCCGCCTGTCGCCGATGTACGAGCCCGACATCTTCCAGACCACGCGCCGCTTCGGGACGATCCTGGAGAACGTCGACCTCGATCCGCTGACCCGCGAACTGGACCTCGATTCGGATCGCTTCACCGAGAACACCCGGGGGGCCTACCCGCTCGACTTCATCGGCAATGCCGACCCGACCGGGATCGCCGGCCAGCCGCGCAATGTGGTCCTGCTGACCGCCGACGCATTCGGGGTCCTGCCCCCGATCGCCCGGCTGACCCACGACCAGGCCGCCTACCACTTCCTGAGCGGCTACACGGCCAAGCTGGCCGGCACCGAGATCGGGGTGAAGGAGCCCAAGGCCACCTTCTCGACCTGCTTCGGAGCGCCGTTCATGCCCCGTCCGCCGGCCGAGTACGCCGCCCTGCTCGTTGAACGGCTGGCGCGTTGGGACGTCCCGGTCTGGTTGGTCAACACGGGCTGGACCGGCGGGCCGTACGGAACCGGTGAGCGGATGGACATCAGCCACACCCGGGCGATGGTCCGGGCGGCGCTCAACGGCCACCTCGAGGGCGTCGCCACGGTCGTCGACCCGCGCTTCGGCCTGGCCGTGCCGGTCAGCTGCCCCGACGTCCCGGCCGAGTTCCTCCAGCCGCGCAACACCTGGCAGGACCGCGACGCGTACGATCATGCGGCGGCCAGGCTGGCCCGCATGTTCGCGACGAACTTCGAGGCTTACGCGGAGAGCGTGGCGCCCGGCATCCGCGCCGCCGGGCCGCACGTCGACGACTGAAGTCGCCGCCCGGACCACGAACTGAAGGGAGCAGACCAGGGATGGGCCGCCACAAGGTGACTGTCGTCGGTGCCGGCAACGTCGGAGCCACGACCGCCCAGCGGATCCTCGAGGCCGGCCTGGCCGATGTCGTCCTGATCGACATCGTCGAAGGCCTGCCCCAGGGCAAGGCGCTCGACCTGGCCGAAGCGGCGCCGGTCGTCGGCCACGATGCCCGGATCACAGGCACCAACGACTATGCCGACACGGCCGGCTCGGACATCGTGGTCGTGACCTCCGGCCTCGCCCGCCAGCCCGGGATGAGCCGCGACGACCTCCTGGCCAAGAACGCGGGGATCGTCCGTTCGGTCGTCCAGCAGGCAGCCGCCCAGTCGCCGGACGCGATCCTGATCATCGTCACCAACCCGCTCGATGCGATGTGCCACGTGGCCCTGCAGGCCTCGGGCTTCCCCCGGGAACGGGTCCTGGGCATGGCCGGCGTCCTCGATTCGGCCCGCTTCCGGTACTTCATCGCCGCCGAGCTGGGGGTCTCCGTCGAGGACACCCATGCCTTCGTCCTGGGCGGTCACGGCGACACGATGGTGCCCCTGCCGCGCTACTCAACGGTCGCCGGCGTGCCGATCACCGAGCTGCTGAGCGCCGAGCGTGTCGCCGCCCTGTGCGATCGGACGGCCAACGGCGGCGCTGAGGTGGTCGCCCTGCTCAAGACCGGCTCGGCCTACTACGCGCCGGCGGCCTCGGCCTTCGAGATGGTCGAGGCGATCCTCAACGACCGCAAGCGGGTCCTGCCCTGCGCCGTGCTCCTCAAGGGCGAGTTCCGGACCACCGACCTGTTCGTCGGCGTACCGGCGATCCTTGGTGAGGGCGGCCTCGATCGCGTCCTGGAGATCGAGCTTCGAGCCGACGAGCAGGCCGCATTCGACCGCTCCGCCGCGGCGGTCCGCGAGCTCGTCGACAAGCTGGCCGCGCTCTGAGGCGTCGGCGGACCGGCGCCCGGTTGAGGCTTGCGGGCGACGGGATGGGTGCCTAGACTGCGGCCATGTTCGGACGCCTCGGTCGCCGAACGGCGGTCGCCATCGCAGTTGCAGCACTCCTGGCGGCGGCCTGCACGTCGAGCGTTGGCACGACCGCCCCGACCGCCCCGGCCGGGAGTGGCCAGGCTTCGGCGAGCCCGTCCGCCGGGCTGGGGGTCGGCCCGATCGGCAGTCCTGCCCCGTCCAGCTCAGCCGCTCCGAGCGGCGGCAGTCCCGGTCCGACGGCCAGCCCCGGCAACATCGATCCGTGCACGTTGCTCACCGCGGACGACCTGACCAGGATTAACGGTGGCTCCTACCCCGCCGGCGTCTCCCATACCACCTCGAACGCCCGATTGTGTGTGTGGCAGAACAAATCGCCCGGCGAAAGCGTGACCGCCGCCCTGGCGTCCGACGGGCCGGCTCGCTACGCGGCGGTCAAGGCCTCGCTCCAGGGCTTCTCGGAGAAGAACATCACGACGGTCGCTGACGCGGCTTTCATCGCCAGGCATGCGAGCGCTCCTTCGACCGGCGGGATCTACGTCCAGGATGGCGACCTGTTCTTCAGCGTCGTCTACCTCGACGGGACGGTGCCGTCAGACGCCAACTTGGTCGGCGTCGCACTGGAGGTCGTGGCCCGGCTGCCCTGAGGCTGGCTGCGGCCGGCCTCGGTCTGGAGCGCTTTGGTACGCTGGGCCGGCTGTGCCGCCCGCGATCATCGAGCTGACCTTCGATCCCTACCTGCTCGTCGGCGGCCTGGGCGTGCGCTGGGCGACGATCGCGCTCGGGGCGGCTGTCTTCCTGGCCCTCGTGGTCACCGCCCTGGCGGCGGGTCGCCAGCGGGCTGGGGCGGGCCCGGACCGAGCCCTGCGCCGCGACGACCTGCTGTTCATCGTCCTCGGGATCATTCCCGGTGCGGTGATCGGCGGCCGGCTGACCTACGTCCTGATCCATCTCGACTACTACCGGGCGAACCCGAGCCTGATCATCGATCCGTCGAGCGGCAGCCTGGCCTTGAGTGGCGCGGTCGTGCTCGGAACGCTGACCGGCATCTACGTGGCCGGCCTGCTCGATGCGCCGATCGGGCGCTGGCTGGATATCGCCGCCGTCTCGCTGGTCCTCGCGCTCGGCCTGGGCAAGCTCGCCCAGGTGCTCGACGGGAGCGGCCAGGGGATCCTCTCCAATGTGAGCTGGGCGACGGCCTACCTCGGCCCCGGGCCATGGGGCGTCCTGGGTCCCGGCTTGCCGGCACTGCCGGTCCAGGTCTACGAGGCGCTCGGCGACGGGATCCTCCTGCTGGCGCTGCTCGTCCTCGGCCGGCTGGCCCCCTTCCGGGGCGGCCGCGGGCGGCGATTCCTGCTTGCCCTCGGCGGCTGGGCCGTAGTCCGTTTCGTGGTGGCCTGGTGGTGGCGCGACGCAGCCGTGCTGGGTGCCTTGAAGGCCGAGCAGCTGATCGACCTGGCGATCGTGCTGATCGCCATGGTCGCGCTGGCCGGGCTCGCCCGACGCCCTGCTACCATCGCCCGGACGACGCCCAGCGGCCCTCCGCCGGCCGTGCCGTCGGGGGCGTAGTCCGCCCGATCAGTCCACGAGAGGACGCCCAATGACCCAGGTCGCCGAATCACGTCAAGCCTCCGCCGGGCCAACCGCCCCGGGCGGGTCCGAATCCGTCGGCCATTGGATCAACGGCGCCCGGTCCGCCGGGACCTCCGGCCGCTCCGGTCCGATCTTCAATCCCGCAACCGGCTCGATTGCCCGGCAGGTCGACTTCGCCTCGGTCGCCGATGTCGATCGAGCCGTCGCCGCGGCAGCTGCCGCATTCCCGGCGTGGCGGGCACTGTCGCTCTCGAAGCGGACCGAGATCCTGTTCCGGATCCGGAACCTGGTCGAGGCGCACCGGCGCGACCTGGCCGCCCTGCTGACCGCCGAGCACGGCAAGGTCCCGTCCGATGCCCTGGGCGAGATCGCCCGCGGCCTGGAGAACCTCGAGTTCGCGTGCGGCGTCCCGCAGCTCCTCAAGGGCGGCTTCAGCGAGCAGGTCTCGAGCGGCGTCGACGTCTACCAGATCCGCCAGCCGCTGGGCGTGGTGGCCGGGATCACCCCGTTCAACTTCCCGGCGATGGTCCCGATGTGGATGTTCGGCAATGCCCTGGCCTGCGGCAACACGTTCGTGCTCAAGCCGTCCGAGAAGGATCCTTCGGCGTCGCTCCTGCTGGGCGAGCTGCTGGCCGAGGCCGGCGTGCCAGACGGCGTGTTCAACGTCGTCCAGGGCGACAAGGTCGCTGTCGACCGATTGCTCGAGCATCCCGATATCGCGGCGCTGAGCTTCGTCGGCTCGACCCCCATCGCCCGCTACATCTACGAGACCGGCACCCGCCATGGCAAGCGCGTCCAGGCCCTCGGCGGGGCGAAGAACCACATGGTCGTCCTGCCCGACGCCGACATCGAGATGGCCGCCGACGCGGCGGTGTCGGCCGGCTACGGCTCGGCCGGCGAACGGTGCATGGCGATCTCCGTCGTCGTGGCGGTCGGCGGGGTGGGCGACTCGCTCGTCTCGGCGATCTCCGAGCGGCTGCCCAGGATCAAGGTCGGGCCGGGCTCCGACGCCTCGTCCGAGATGGGCCCCCTCGTCACCCGCGAGCATCGCGACAAGGTGGCTGGATACCTCGACAGCGGGCCAGCCCAGGGGGCCACGCTCGTGGTTGACGGGCGTTCCGACGCGTCGTTCGGGGGGGCCGGGTTCTTCCTGGGTCCCTCGCTGATCGACGACGTGACGCCGGACATGGATTGCTACCGCGACGAGATCTTCGGGCCCGTGCTGGGCGTCGTCCGGGTCGACACGTACGCCGAAGCGCTGGCCCTCGTCAACGACAACCCGTACGGCAACGGCACCGCGATCTTCACTCGCGACGGCGGCGCCGCCCGCCAGTTCCAGTTCGACTGCAACGTGGGCATGGTTGGGATCAACGTCCCGATCCCGGTGCCAGTCGCCTACTACTCCTTCGGCGGCTGGAAGGCCTCGCTCTTCGGCGACACCCACATGTATGGCCCCGAGGGGATCAACTTCTACACCCGGGCCAAGGTGGTCACGGCCCGCTGGCCCGACCCCGGAACCTCGAGCGTCGACCTGGGGTTCCCCCGGACGAGGTAGCCCTCTGGCGGTCGCGTGGCCGCCGCTCGGTCGCAGATCCTACGCGCGCGCTTAGGTGCCACGGGTTCTGGCGCCGGCCGGCGCTGCCAGTTCGACCCTCGCCTCACCCCTTAGCTCTTTGCGTTCTTCGTGCATGGTCACTGCACGCTCTGCGAGGTGCCTAAGGGTATCGAACGCCCCCGATTGAACCGACCCCGGCGGTTCGATCGTGCTTGGGTCACGCTCACCGCCTTGTTCTGCGGTCGTCTAGGGCCATCTAATCGGTCGTTAAGGCCCAGCCAAGTGCTCGCAGCGACCATGCACGAAGAATGGCGAAGCTCAAGCGTCCGGAACTCGCGGCCGAGGCGGCTCGGATCAACCTCGAAGTCCTCGCCCGGCTCGGTGGAGAGCTTCGCATCGCTCGTCATCGGCGTCGGCTGACGCAGGAACAGCTTGGTGGACGGGCCGGGTTGTCTCGATCGGCCATCAGCACGATCGAGCGAGGACGCGGCGGCAGCCACACCCTCGATACCTGGCAGCGGCTCGCCCTGGCCGTTGGGGGAGATCGCCCCCATCGAATCGCCAGCTGCTGGGTCGCTCGTGACGTCGAGCGCAACCGTCAGCTCCTTGCCCGATACCCGGAGCTGTTTGCCTCCAAGTTCCCAGGCTCGTCCGCACTCTGGGTCAGGGCGCTCACCGGGCCGGCTGCGCCAGGCGTCCGCCACGATCCGCCTGTCGATCTCGGCCTCGTCTGGTGTGACGCCCGAGCCACCCGCCTCTTTCCGTGGCGCCGTGCGGCCGCCGACAGGCGCCCTCTGGGCATCCGAACGTGAACGGATCGCCTCACCGTCCTTGACCGGTCGTCGGGGCGGGCGCACGATGCCAGCATGAGCGGGGGACCGAATCCTACAATTTGGGGCGAGGCGGTTCGCCGGGCCCTCGGAACGAGCGAGGCCGATGCTGCGAACGCGCACGACGTGAGCGACAAGCAGGCTGCCCTCGACGAGACCGACCTCCAGGAGCTCGAGCACGCCAAGTACTACCCCGAGTCGGAGCTCACGCCCGCAGTGCCGGCAATCCCGGCGAAGCGAAGCCTCCTCGACCGCCTCCTGCGCCGCCCCCGCCGCTGATCGGGCGCCACCGGCCGGCCGTCACCGGCGGGCTCGAGCCTTGAGTGGAATTGATTCTTCGTCCATGGTCGCTGCGCGCTCAGCCTCGGCGATAAGAGGGCGTCGGGCATCCAGAGCGAATGGTTGACGGGCCATTTCACGCTCAGCCGAGCCAGGCCGCGCGTCAATGAGGCCATGGAATCCGGGCGAATCACCCGGTAAGGCATGAACTTGTGCTCGCAGCGACCATGCACGAAGAATCGCGTGACCTAACGCCGAGGGTTCGCCTAGGACACAGGAGCTCCGGCCCGAGCCGGGCCCCGAGCCGAGCCGTTGATGAAGGGGCCAATCGCACGGGCCATTGACTTCGGCACAGCTCAGGACCAGGTTTTGGCGAGTCGGCCGACGAAGTCAAAGGGGGCAGGCAAGCGAACCGATGAACCGCCGTCTTGGTCTCGTCTGCGTATTGATCGTCGTCGTGGCCGGATTCGGAGCCTGGTGGGTCATCTCCTCAGCCGTTAGCGGCGCCTCGGGCTTCCACGTCGTCGACGGCTACTGGCTCGGTCCCGAATCGACGTGCACAGACGCCAATGCTCCCGACTACTGCGACGCGGCGATCCAAACCGCGACGCAGGTCCTGGGGGCGCAGAGGCCCGGGGCCGTGGTCGTCCGGGCCGCGATCGCCCCAGAAAGCTGTGGCGCGACGACTTACGTCATCTGCACCAACGGTGGTATGAACACGGCGACCCTCTTCGCCGTGTTCGATCTCGCGGATGGCACCCGGCATGCCGTCGGCTTGTTGTGCCAGGGGCCAATCACGGACGGCAGCCTGGTCGTGACGGTCCCCAATTGTCGGCCCGACAACATTACGAACCAGGAGACAGGAATCCAGGAGGCCGGAAGCCCCTAGCTCAGTTCTCCCGGGCGTACGTCGACGGGGAGCGGCGCAGGAACTTGCCCCGGCCCGGAGCCCCGGAGAAGGCCCCATCGCGGACGACCACCGACCCGCGGGACATGACGATGTCCGAGCGGCCAGTCACCGAACGCCCCTCGTAGCAGGAGTAGTCGACGTCCATGTGGTGGGTCTTCGCGCTGATCGTGTGCTTGGCCGCCGGATCGTAGATGACCAGATCAGCATCCGACCCGACCGCCACGACGCCCTTGCGCGGGTAGAGCCCGAACATCCGGGCGGGCGCCGTCGAGATCACCTCCACCCAGCGCTCGCGGGTGAGATGCCCGGTGAGCACGCCCCCGTCGTGGAGCAGGTCGACCCGATCCTCGACGCCTGGCAGGCCGTTGGGGATCTTGCGGAAGTCGCCCCGGCCGAGCTCCTTCTGGCCGTGGAAGTCGAACGGGCAATGGTCGGTCGCGACAATCTGGAGATCGTCCTTCACGAGCCCACTCCACAGATCGACCTGGTGGTCGGCAGTGCGCAGCGGCGGGGAGCAGACGAACTTCGCGCCGTTGAAACCATCGCCCATGTCGTCCAACGAGAGGAACAGGTACTGCGGGCACGTCTCGGCGAAGACGCGACTGCCGCGGTCCCGGGCCGCCCGCACCTCATTCAGCGCCTCGCGTGCCGAGAGGTGGACGATGTACAGCGGCACACCGGCGGCCTCTGCGAGGCGGATCACCCGGTTCGTCGCCTCGCCTTCGAAGATCGGGTAGCGGGCGACACCGTGGTAGTACGGATCGGTGTGACCGGCCCGGACCTCGTCCTCGGCCACGACGTCGATCGCCATCCCGTTCTCGGCGTGGATCATGATCAGGCCGCCGTTCAGCGCCGTGCGCTGCATCGCCCGGTAGATCTGGCCGTCGTCGCTGTAGAAGACGCCGGGGTAGGCCGTGAACAGCTTGAAGTCGGGCACCCCTTCGGCGACCAGGGTGTCCATCTCCTTGAGCGTCTCGGCGTTGACGTCGCTCATGATCATGTGGAAGCCGTAGTCGATGACCGCGTTGCCCTCGGCCTTGGCGTGCCACGTATCGAGCCCGTCCCGCAGCGAGCGGCCGCGCGACTGGACGGCGAAATCGACGATCGTGGTCGTCCCGCCGAAAGCTGCNNGGCAGGACGTAGCGACCCGAGGCGTCGATCGTCTCATCGGCGACCAGTCCGGCGCCGGCCAGGTCGGCCCCGATCGCTGCGATCGTCTCGCCGTCGATCAGCACGTCGGCAGCCTGCGAGCCGGTCGCCCCGACGATCGTCCCGTTCGTGATCAGGGTGCGCATGGTGGCTCTCCTCAGGCTCGACCCGGCGCGAGATCGCGCAGGGCCGGGATGATCTCGCGACCGTAGGTCTCGAGGACGGCTTCCTCGTCGCCGTTCATCAGGTAGATGTTGAACTGGTCGACCCCGGCCGCGGCGAGCGCCCGGAGCTTCGTGATGTGGTCAGCCACCGAGCCCAGGACGCAGAACCGGTCGGTGACCTCGTCGCCAACGAAGGCGGCGTTTGACGAGCCAAC
Organism: Chloroflexota bacterium; assembly: GCA_003169655.1. Taxonomy (GTDB): domain Bacteria; phylum Chloroflexota; class Limnocylindria; order Limnocylindrales; family CSP1-4; genus Palsa-1033. The sequence goes on along the minus strand of PNAZ01000014.1, from coordinate 1,224 downwards.
CTCGGCGTGGTGGAGATAGTCGTAGCCGGTCCGGTCCTGGACGTAGCCAGTGAGCGCCGGCGGCAGCTCTTCGCGCGGGTAGCGATTGACCAGGTCGACGACGTGGTTGCTGACCAGGGCCGGGAACCAGCGCGTCCGTTCCCGGCACTCGGCCAGCTCGCCGAAGTGGGCCGGCGCCGCGGCCTGGACCGAGACCGCCGCGGGCGACCGCCCGGCTGCCACCGCCGCGGCCCGGACCTGGCCCACGAACCAGGCGATCAGGTCAGGATCGGCGAGCTGGAGGATCACCCCGTCGGCGATCCGGCCGGTCATCCTGAGGGCCTGCGGCCCGTAGCCGGCGATCCACACTGGCAGCTTCCAGGACCCGGTCCAGGGCAGCGAGAGCTCCGTGCCCTCGTACTCGACGGCCCGGCCTTCGACCAGGTCGCGGATCACGCCAACCGCCTCTTCGAGGGCCGCCAGCGTCGTCGGCGGCTTGCCCAGCACCCGCCGAGCCGAATCGCCCCGACCGATGCCCAGGTCCATCCGACCGCCGCTGAACTCGTCGAGGGTGGCCAGGGTGGAGGCCGTGACCGATGGCTCGCGGGTGGCCGGGTTCGTCACACACGTCCCGAGCCGGAGCCGGGTCGTCGCCCCGGCCATCAGGGTCAGGAGCGGGTACGGCTCGTGCCACAGGACATGCGAGTCGAACAGCCAGCCATAGTCGAAGCCGGCGGCTTCGGCCTGACGGGTAAGCGCGAGCGTCCGCTCGATCGACTGGTCGGGCTTAAGGGTGAACCCGAACTGCATGGGCGCGGCCTCGAACGCAGGCAGGACTGGACAGGTGCTGGGCTAGGGCCGGGTCAGGTCGGCGTAGGCGTCCGGCCGCCGGTCGCGGAAGAATTGCCAGGTCTGGCGGACCTCGGTGATCAGGTCGAGGTCCATGTCCCGCACCAGGAGCTCCTCGTCGTGGGCACTGCCTACGTCGCCGATGAACTGGCCGCGGGGATTCACGAAGTAGCTCTGGCCGTAGAAGTCGTCGTCGCCGAGGTCCTTCTCGATCCCGACCCGGTTGATCGTGCCCACGAAATAGCCGTTGGCGACGGCATGGCTGACCTGCTCGATCCGCCAGAGGTAATCAGACAGGCCTCGGCTGGTGGCACTCGGGATGAGCACGATCTCGGCGCCGTTGAGACCGAGCGCCCGGGCTCCCTCCGGGAAGTGCCGGTCGTAGCAGATGTACAC
>PNAZ01000094.1 GCA_003169655.1 Chloroflexota bacterium | reverse complement strand
CGAGGGCAGCGGCTTGGCCAGCGTCGAGATCGGCTTGACCGCCCCGCGCACAACCAGCGGCTCGCCGTTCGTCACCCCACCGGTCAGGCCGCCGGCGTTGTTCGTCCGGTGGATCCAGCGGCCGCCCTCGGCGCGGCCCTCGATCACGTCGTGGACCGCCGAGCCGAAGCGGCGGGTCTGTTGGAAGCCCAGCCCGAACTCGACGCCCTTGACGATGTTGATGCTGACCACCGCCGCCGCCAGGGCGGCATCCAGGCGGCGATCCCAGTGGACATAGCTGCCCAGCCCGATCGGCAGGCCGTGGGCCACGACCTCGAACACGCCGCCAACCGTGTCCCCGTTCGAGCGGGCCTCGTCGATCCGGGCAATCATCCGGGCCTCGGCGTCGGGATCCGGGCAGCGCANNGCGACGCCGCCGACTTCGGCGGTGAACGACCAGACATCGATCCCGAGCTCGGCCAGGAAGGCCCGGGCCACCCCACCAGCCGCCACCCGGGCGGCCGTCTCGCGGGCCGAGGCTCGCTCGAGGACGTCGCGGACGTCGTTGAAGCCGTACTTCAAGGCACCGGCCAGGTCGGCATGCCCGGGCCGCAGCCGGGTGACCGGCGTCGCCCGCTTGTTGCCCTCGTCGGCCAGTCGGGCCAGATCGGCCGCCTCCGCCTCGCTGAGCGGCTCGACCTGCATCACCTGGGTCCAGTTCTCCCAGTCCCGGTTGCGGACCAGGAGGAGGATCGGCGAGCCGAGGGTCAGGCCATGGCGGACGCCGCCCAGGATCTCGGCCCGATCATGCTCGATCGCCTGGCGTGCCCCGCGGCCGTAGCCGCGCTGGCGGCGGGCGAGGTCGACCGCGAGCCCCTCGGCAGTCAGGCCCAGCCCGGCCGGGACGCCCTCGATCGTGACCCCCAGCGCCGGCCCGTGCGACTCGCCCGCTGTCAGGAAGCGGAGCCGGCCCATCTAGGCCTCCGCGACGGCGCCGGTCGGCTCGCCCTCGGCCGATTCGATGCCTTCGGCCCGGGCCGCCGTCAGGGCGCTCTCCATCACCTCGAGCGGCGCCGGCTGGCCGGTCCACAGGCTGAACGCGGCGGCACCCTGGTGGAGGAGCATCGTCGCCCCGTCGGCGANNAGGATCCGGGTCTTGGCCAGCTCCGCCTCGATGATCGACTCGTGCCAGGGCATCGCCTTGAGCTCCATGTGGGCCGCGCTCTTGCCGAAGAACTTGACCAGGCTCTCGGCCCGATGGAGATGGCGGTTGAAGACGATGATCCGCAGGAAGCCGGCCGTGATCAGGCCATGGATCACCGCCCGGCTGCCTCCGCCGGCCCCGAAGACGACCGCCTGGCGGGGCATCTTCTGGCGGCCGACCAGCTTGTCGATCGCCTGCTTGAAGCCGGGCACGTCGGTGTTGTGGCCGACCAGCCGCTTGCCCTCGCGGGTGATCGTATTGACCGCCCCGGTCGCATGGGCGTCCTCGGTCAGCCGATCGACGAGGGGCACGACCCGCTCCTTGTGGGGGATCGTCACATTGGCCCCCAGGAATCCATCGGCGCGCAGCTCGCCGATCGCACCGGGGAGCGCGATCGGGGCCCGATCCCAGAGCTCGTAGCGGGCGTCGATCCCGAGCGAGTCGAAGGCGGCCTGTTGCATCGCGCCGGACAGCGAGTGGCTGACCGGGTGTCCGATGAGGACGACGCGCTTCGTCATGCTCGCACCCCTTCGAGTACCGCGAAGAAGCCTGGATAGGAGATCGAGGCGCAGCCCGGGTCGCTGATCGTCGTCGCGCCGCTGGCGATCAGGCCCGCGACGGCGAATGTCATCGCCAGGCGGTGGTCGGAGCGGCTGTCCGTCGGCGCGCCGATCAGCCGGGTCGGGCCGCTGATCGTGATGTCGTCGCCGTCGACCGTGACCTGGGCGCCCAGGGCGGTCAGCCCGGCGACGATTCCGGCGATCCGGTCCGACTCCTTCGAGCGTAGCTCGCTGGCGCCCCGGATGGTGGTTGTCCCGTGGGCCTGGGTCGCCGCCAGGCACAGGATCGGGATCTCGTCGATTGCCTGGGCAACGTCGGTCGGCGAGACGTCGATCGCCCGCAGCTCGCTCGAGCGCACGATGAGGTCGGCCAGTGGCTCGCCGGTCTCCGAATCGACGCCGGAACTGCCGTCTGGCGCGTCGCCCACGGTCCGCTCCTCGATCGAGGCGCCCATTCGACGGAGCAGGTCGATGATCGCCCGGCGGGTCGGATTGATGCCCACCGCCGGCAGGGTCAGCTCGGCGTCCGGATGGATCGTCCCGGCCACCAGCCAGAAGGCAGCGGCGGACGGATCCGCGGGGACCGTCTCGAGGACCGCCTGCACCGGAGTCCCTCCCTCGACGCTGATCGCCAGCCCACCACCCTCGAGCGCGGTCCGGAGCACCGCCACGCCCCGCGCCCGGAGCATTCGCTCGGTGTGATCCCGCGTCGCGACTGATTCACGGACGGTTGTCCGACCCTCGGCCCGCAGCCCCGCCAACAGGATCGCCGACTTCACCTGGGCGCTGGGAACCGCCGTCCGATGATCGATCGCCTGCAACGGGCTGTGACCGACTACGGTCATCGGCAGGAGGGAATTGCCCCGGCGCGCATGGACCTCGGCGCCCATCTCGCGCAGTGGCTCGATGATACGAGCGAGGGGTCGCCGGCGCAACGAATCGTCGCCGTCGAGGATGTGGTAGCCGGGCAGCCCGGCGAGGATCCCGGCGATCAGCCGGGTGGTCGTCCCGGAGTTGCCGCAATCGAGGATCCCGTCGGCCTCGTGCAGTCCGGCGATCCCGGGCGAGCTCACCCGGTAGTCCACCCGCCGGCTGTCCGACCGACCGCGCTCGACGCTCGCCCCGAGTCGTGCGATCAGGCCGGCCGTCGTCCGCACGTCGGCACCGTCGCCGGCGGCCTGGATCTCCGAGGTGCCCTCGGCGAGGGCGGCCAGGAGCAACGCCCGGTGGCTGATCGACTTGTCGCCGGGCAGGCCCGGGCGGCCGCGCAGGCGCGCTGCCGGGCGCACACCGGCTACGTCGGGATCAGCTCCGCCGGCCAGGTTCGGAGGCGCCTGGGTGGTCAATGCTTGCCCGCCCCGCCGACCTTGAGGACCGTGTTGGGCAGGACCGGGTCGCCGTGCAGGTCGCCGACCTGGGCGTGGATCGCGCGCAGGCTGGTCATCAGCTCCGAGAACTGCTGGATGGTGATCGACTGCTCCCCGTCGGACAGCGCCTCATCGGGCCGCGGATGGACCTCGACCATCACCCCGTCGGCGCCGGCGGCGACGCCAGCCATCGACATCGGCTTGATCAGCCAGCGCTTGCCGGTGGCATGCGACGGATCGACGATCACCGGCAGGTGGGTGAGGTGGTGGAGGAGGGGCACGGCGGCCAGGTCGAGCGTGTTGCGGGTATATGTCTCGAACGTCCGGATGCCTCGTTCGCACAGGATCACGTTGGGATTGCCGGAGCTGACGATGTACTCGGCCGACATCAGCCACTCTTCGATCGTGGCGCCGTAGCCGCGCTTGAGCATGACCGGCCGGGCCACCCGCCCGACCGCGGTCAGGAGCGAGTAGTTCTGCATGTTCCGGGTGCCGACCTGGAGGATGTCGGCGTACTCAGCCACGATGTCGACCTGGTTGGGCTCCATCACCTCGGTGATCACCGGCAGGCCGGTCCGGTCGCGCTCCTCGGCGAGATAGCGCAGGCCNNACTGTCTCGCGGAGCTGGTCGCGGCTCTCGATCGAGCACGGGCCGGCCATCACGGTCAGGCTGCCGTCGCCGATCACCGCATCGAGGACTCGGACCACGGTGTCCTCGGGATGGAACTCGCGCGAGGTGAGCTTGAACGGGCGGCTGATCGGGGTGACCGACTCGACGCCGCCGAGGGCCTCGAGCCGGCTGATCAGGGCCGGCTTGCGGGCGCCGATCTCGCCGACCACCGCGATCACGACCCGTTCGACGCCGGCGTGGTCGTACGGCACGAGCCCTTCCGCCAGGATCAGGCTCTTGACCGCATTCGTCTCGGCCTGGCTGGCCGAGGCGTTCATCACCACGAACATCGGTGCTTCGCGTCCTTTCGCGTCGTTTGTCGTTGCGTGCCCGCTTGCCGGCCGCCGGCCATCCATCGACGGCCCGCGGCCACGCTCGGCCAACAAAAAAAGCAGAGGTCCGACCTCTGCTCATCCCGGCACGACCCGTGCTCCCGGGTCTTAGCTTCCGGGTTCGGTCATGCCGGGCGTTGGTAGGCGAAAAAGTTGGTATGCATGTGCGTCCCCGAACGGTAGTCGAGCGCCGTCCGCCCTGTCAACGAGTTGACCCGTCCTGATCCGCGTCGTGATGTTGCCGTTTGGGGGCCTGCGGGGTTCCGGGCCGCCAGGTAGACGTGCTGATCCACGCCACGCGGCATCCCGGGCGGCGGGTAGAGTGGCCGCGATGCTGCGAGTTGGGTCAATCGTCATCCGCGTCGACGACCTCGAGCGCCAGGCCGAGTTCTGGGCCGCCGCCCTCGACTACGAGCGCCGCCAGGGTGGCAGCGACGACTTCGTGCTCCTCCGCCCGCGCGACGGCCAGGGTCCCAACGTCTCCCTGGACCAGGTCCATTCCACGGTCCAGCTGCCGCCCCGGATCCACCTCGACCTGTACACCGAGGATCAGGCCGGCGAAGTCGCCCGCCTGGTCGGCCTGGGCGCCACCGAGGTCCATTGGGACAAGCGTCCCCCGGATGCCGACTACGTGATCCTGGCCGACCCTGAAGGCAATCGCTTCTGCGTGGTGGACATCCGCTAACGGCGTCGGTCCGGTCGCGGCAGCCGGCCACGATCCCGGCAGCGGGCCCCGTTCGCGCCAGCTGGCCCCGTTCGCGACAAATATTCGCGGGAGTAGTCTTCGGCCCGAACTGGGGCCGAATCGACCCAGTTTCACACCCGAGCCGATCGGTGTTTGCGCCAGGCCAAGCACGAATCGAGCAGATCCGCGACGTTCGCGACCCCTCCCGATCGCTCGGTTTCGGCCTACCACTACGATGGCGAATATTCGCCAGTTTCGGCCGGCATCGCTGGGCCCGGTGTGGCGGCGGAGGCGTGCCCGGGCGGCCCGGGACCCCGTGCTATTCTGGCGCCCGCGGTCCCGCGGAGAGGTCGCATAGTGGCCTAGTGCAGCGGTTTGCTAAACCGCCAAGTGGGGTAACCTGCTTCGAGGGTTCGAATCCCTCCCTCTCCGCCACTCCCGCATTGCGCCCGTAGCTCAGCGGATAGAGCGTTAGGTTGCGGACCTAAAGGTCGTGGGTTCGAGTCCCGCCGGGCGCGCCACACTACACGCGTAAACCCGGCCCTCATGGCCGGGTTTTGGCATTCCCGGGCCTAGAGCCCGGACACCGCCCGGATATAGCGGGTACTTCCCAGCCGGGCCACGGCATGGGCTCTTCACCGAGACAAGGACCAGCCGCACTTGACCGCCCGCGTCGGTGAAGGTGATCCGCCCGTCCAATGCCAGCGTCAGCCCCCTTCTTCTTCTGGCCGCTCGGTTGCGCGTCGACCAGCGACAGCCCCCAATACTGGAATTCGTACCGCCCGTCGAGCGACTGTGCCGCGAGCATCCTCGCTCCCTCGACCTCGTTCCGCTGGCCGATGACCTTCACGTCTCCGAGTGCTGGGAATGAGTCGCGCAGCCGGCCACCCCCCAACCCGCGACGACGAGCAGATCCTGCCCGGCGATGGAGGACGTGCTGTGGCAGGACGATGGGGGCGGCGATGCTCGAGCTGATTACCGTCGAGTTGCCGCTGGCGCCTGAATCACTTGACCCGCCGCCGAGCATCTGTGGGGTATGGCGACCTTGATGGGCCAGATGGAGGAGAACCTCGCCGGGACAGTGGCGCTGGCCGCCGCCGGCGACGAGGCCGCCTTCGCGAGGATCATCCAGGCTCATCACGACGACATGACGCGGGTGTGCTTCGTGATCTGCGGCGACCTCGATGTCGCCGACGAGGCGGTCCAGGCCGCGTGGCCGATCATCTGGCGGAAGCTGGGCAGCCTGCGCGATCCAGATCGACTGCGGCCCTGGCTCGTTTCGGTCGCTGCGAATGAGGCGCGGCAGCTGATCCGGCGGCGGCGGCGCAGGACCGTCGTCGAGCTCGCCGTGGGAACCGCGGCGACGCCGGGCGGCGATCCGGCCGGACACGTCGGGGACCTGGACCTGGTCAACGCGCTGGCTCGCCTCGACCCTGACGATCGGGCTCTCCTCGCCCTGCGCTACGTCGCGGGATTTGACTCGACGGAGCTCGCCCGCGCGACGGGACGCTCGCCTTCAGGGACCCGGGCTCGTCTTGCACGGCTTCTTGACCGTCTTCGAACGGAGCTCAGCGATGGTTGAAACATTCGACTTCGAAGCCCGGCTGCAGGCACGCCTTCGCGCTCGGGCGACCCTCGCCTCCCGGCCGTTCGACGCGAGTGGGATCGCGCACGAGGCGATCGCGGCGGGNNTAGCCGGCGCCTGCTCGGCAGGCTCGAGTGGCCGTCCATGCGACCCGTCTTCGCCTGGATGATCGTCGGCCTGTTGCTCGCGATCGCCCTCCTTGGCGCCGTGACCCTCGCCGGCGCCCTCCAGCGCAAGCCTCCGCCGGTCCCAACGTCAGGGGTGTCCAACGGGTGGGTGGCGTTTGCAGATGACCAGGGGGTCCGAGCCGGCGAGGGCCCCAGCGCCATCTACCTGGTCAAGGACGGCGTCGCGGAGCGACCCGTCATCGGTTCCCCTGGCGACGGCTCGCGCCAGGTGTGCCCCAGTTTTTCGCCGGACGGCACCAGGCTTGCCTACTCGGAAGCCCGGATCAACGTCACGGAAGCCAGCCTGTACGACGTCGCCGTCGTGATCGTCACTGTGAACGCTGCCGGTATGCCAGTCGGACCCGAGCTGCGCCTGGCGACGCCGTCGACGGACGTGCAAGATGCCTGCCCCGAGTGGGCCCCGGACGGCCAGAGCGTCGCATTTCTGACGAACGCCTCCGGCCAACCGCCCGAGCTCTGGATCGGGCACCTCGATGGGACCGAGACGCGGGTCGCCGGCCGGGACGCGATCCCTGGCGGCGGCGAGTTCGATTGGTCGCCGGATGGGACAGCCGTCGTCGCCGTGGGTAACGACGACTCGAGCCTCTGGATCGTGCCCGTCGATGGGGGCGCGCCACGCCTCCTGACACACGCGGCTCCAGGTGTTCATTTCCACACGGCGCAGTGGTCGCCGGATGGGACACGGATCGCCGCGGAGTCGTACACGAACCCATCGGGCTCCTACACGGAGTCCTACACGGTGGGTTCCATCGAGATCTATCGAGCGGATGGATCTGGATCACCGATCGAGCTGGCAGGCGGCGACACTAGCGATCCCAGCTGGTCGCCAGATGGACGTGGGATCGCCTACTTACAGAACCACTCATCGGGCCCGCCTGACATCGTCGCGCTAATGCTCGACACAGGCGAGGTGCGCGTCCTCGTCAGCCATTCGCTGCTTACCGGGGGGATCGCCGGCTTCGTATGGGCGCCGGACGGGACGCGGCTCGTACTCCTTTACGGCTTCGGGGACCCGCCAGCGGCTGTATTTGTCTCCGTGGTCAGTGACTCGGCCCCCATCGTGCTCACGCACACCACGTTCGACCTCGAGGGGTGGCCGGATGAAAGCATGATCTCCTGGCAGTCAGTGTTCCCGTGACGAGGCCCATCCGGCAGCGTGCCGTCCAGAAGGAGGAGTCTGAAATGAGGGGTTACATCGGCCTATCCATTCTTGCGGTCGCGATCGCTGTTGGGCTTCTGGCAGGTGCCTGCGCTGCGTCAGCCTCGCCGCCGAGCTCCGTACCGACCGCAACGGCTGTGCCGACGCCCAGCCCGACGCCGGCCCCGACACTTCCGGCCGGCCAGATCCCGCTCGGGACGTACCGAGCCGGCTTCGCCACGTACACGCTGCCGGCCGGATGGACCGCGTTCGACAGCCGAACGATCCTCAAGGGCAATGCCAATCCGCCCAACGGGATGGCCGTCGCCCTATGGCAGAACATCGGCACCGTCTACAACGACCCATGCCACGCTGGTTCACCGTCACCGGGGCCGACCGGCCTGACGGTCGACGCCCTGGTGGCAGCGTTCGTGGCCCAGAAGCGGGGCTCGCCCGTGACGCCCGTCGACGTCACCGTCGACGGCTTCGCCGCCAAGCAGATCGACCTCATGGTGCCGCTCGACGTGAACGTCGCCGCCTGCGACGGTGGCCAGTACACATCGTGGACCGACACGTCCGCGGACGACCGCTACAACCAGGGTCCCGGCCAGCACGACCTGCTCGACATCCTCTCGGTCAACGGCAAGACGCTGGTGATCCAGCGGTCCTTCTACCCGGCCAACACGGCCGCCGACCTGGCCGAGCTCCAGGCGATCGTCGACTCCATCAAGATCAACAGCTAGCGTCCCGCCGGCTCCGCTAGTCGACGAACCTCGGTGACGGCTGAAGTCCGACCACGAACTGGTTGATCTGCCCCGAGCGGGCGACCTGTGGGGCGTACCCTCGGCTGAACGCCACAGCGGCGACCGCGCTTCCGTCACCTCGACGACCGCCGGTTGCCCGGCCTCCCAGCACAGGATCAGATGCCCCGCCTTCCCGGATCCCATCCCCAGTCCGGCCGTGCCCTGCGGGCCGCATTCGTGGGCCTCGCGGCGCTCGTCGTGGTGCTCCTCGTCGCGGCAGGCCTGCTCGTCCGGGCCGGCCAGCCGCCGGCCACGGAAGCCCCATTTGTTGCCGCCGCCTCGATCCCGCCATCGGCCGCCCTCGGGGTGCCCAGCCCGACCCTCGGCGATCCGTCGCCGGCGACCAGCCAGCAGCCATTTCCGTCCTCGACGCCGATACCTGCGGCCAGCGCTGCGCCAACGCCCACCAAGCCGTTCGCGATGGACCTCTACCGGAAGGGCGACTACGTCGGCGAGCTCGAGAAGGTCTGGTGCCTGCCGGCGGCGATGCAGACCTCGATGAACATCATGGATCCGGGGGCCGACACCAGCCGCGCGACCCAGGCCCGGATCTTCACCCTGGCCCGCTCGATCGACCCTGCGCCGGACGGAGCTGCCGAACCGGAGGCCTGGGCGAAGGGCCTCACGAAGCTGGGCTACGGGAACTACACAGTGACCGTGAAGTCCTCGATCCGGGACGCGATCCAGCTGGCGGCCCGCCAGGTCCGGCTCACGAACCGACCGGCCGGCCTGCTCGTCTGGCGGGGCGCCCACTCATGGGTGATGTCCGGCTTCACGGCCACCGCCGACCCGGCGCTGACGAACCGTTTCACCGTGATCGCGGTTCGGATCGAGGACGTCTGGTATCCCCGTTTCTCGACGATCTGGGGCTACTCGAATCCACCCGACACGCTCGTCCCGGTGTCGGCCCTCCACCTCGACTACCTGCCCTGGAAGCGGCCGACCGGCAAGTACCCGGCCAAGGATGGCAAGTTCGTGCTGGTGGTCCCGATCGCCTGATTGCCGCGGATGGGCGGCGCGTGCCCTCGACTAGGACCGGGGCGTCTTGGGCGTCCTGGCCGGCTGGGGCGGCTGCGGTGTGGCCGGGCGGCGGGACCGGGGGCGCCTGGCAGGCTTCACGGGCTCCGCCGGGTCGCTGACGGCCGCCGCGGTCTGGGCCACCTCGATGGCGCGCGCCCGCGCGGCGGCGGCGAACGCACCCATGGCCACATCGGCCTGGATCGAATCGGGCGGCGGTGGCGGCTTGACCACTGGCTGGTTGACGATCCGCGGAACGTCGGCTTCGACCGGCTTCGAGTCCTCGTCGGTGGACTGCAGCGTCGTTCGATGGATCCAGCCCTCGGCACCGACCGGTGTCCGGACCTTCACCCAGGCGCCCTGGCGGGTGGTGATCTCAACTTCGTCGTTGACCTGCAGCTGGCCCACCTGGGCGCCCCGGATCTCGTCGGGAATGTCGGTCAATGCGACGAGGTCATAGCGGACCCGACGGCGCTCGAGGCCGGAGGCCGCCCCTCCAGGGAAGATGAGGGCGGCGATCGGAGCCGCGGCGATCCTCGGACTGGCATAGCGGGCTGTCCTGAGCGAGGGCCGACGCCAACGGGGCATCTGGGCCTCGCCGTACGGCTCGGTCATAACCGCGCCGGGAGCTGGTGGCAGTACGGCCGCAGCCGGGATCGCGCGGGCCTGGGCCGCAGTCAGCGGCCCGACGACGGCCGGTACGACCTTGGGAGCCTTGGGAGCTCTGACCTGCTTGCCCTTGTCGGGCTTGGGCGGGACTGCCAGGGCAGCGGGCCCGAGCACGGGGCCACCGAACGGCGGGGTTCCAGCCGGAACGGGCTCTGGCTTTGGCTTGCGTCCTCGGCGTCGGAAGAGGAACCACCACAGGCCAGCCAGGGTCGCGGCGGCCAGGATGATCAGGAACGGCGTCCCGGAGCCACCCGACGGGGAGCCGGGCGTTAGTGGGGCCGCGCCGGCGCCGTCCGAGCCGCCCGGTCCGTCGCCGGAGCTGACGGCGCCGACCGCGCCGAGGACGCCGTCAGCCGAGCTTGGGCTGGGTGTTGGCGCGGCCGTCGCGATCGTCGGCGTCGGGGTGGGCGCGAGGGTCGCGGCCGGGGTGGGAGTCGGGGCCGGCGTTGGCTTCGGCGTGGGCTTTGGCGTCGGCCGGGGCGTCGGCCGAGGGGTTGGCTTGGGCGTTGGCTTGGGCGTGGGCTTCGGGGTTGGCTTGGGCGTCGGTTTCGGTGTTGGGGTTGGAGCGGTCACGTTGATCGGCGTGGGTGTTCCCGCTAGTGATCGCTTCGTACAGTTTCCGACCTGTCCGGCTTTGAAGACGTACGAGTACGTGCCTGCGGGGAGGTTTCTCGAGTACGTGAATGGGAAACCCGCCTTCATGGCAGTGCTGCCGATCGGCGGCACACCGCCCGGGGCTGTCATGGTGAATGGACCCATCACTGCGAGCGTTACGGTGTTCGTGATCGTGACGCTGACACAAGGAGCTGGGCGAGCGGGAGGGGGAACGTACTGATCGCTGTAGACGACCGAGAAGTGGAACGTCGTCGCGGTGGTGCCGCTCGTCGGCGTCACCGTTCCCGCGCACAACGACGTCTGCTGGCCGGAGATGACACAGGCCGCGGCCGCTGCGGGGCGCGGGGTCCCGAAGACCGTCAGCGAGACGGCCAGAAGCAGGGCCGCGACCGACACGGCCGTTGCCCGAGTAGCGTTGGCAGCGAGACTCCTCCGCATATCGAGGCAAAAGTAAGGTCCCGCCGGGGCGATATCCGTGACCTATCCGTCCCGTCGGGTCGTGAACCTTTCGGTAAGGGTCCTGGGGCGTCCACGCACCGCGCCCCCCACCACGAAGATCGCCGAGGGGCCTAGACTCCGCCCCGTGGAGCGGATCGGATTTCTGGGCCTGGGCACGATGGGCTCGGCCATGGCCGGCCACCTCGTCCGTTCGGGGCACCCGTTGACGGTCTGGAACCGGACGCCGGGCCGGGCGGCCGACCTGCTGGCAGCCGGTGCGAGCGAGGCGGCCAATCCGGCCGCGGTCGCGGCGGCCAGCGACGTGGTCGTGATGTGCGTCTCTGATACGCCCGACGTCGAGGCGATTCTGTTCGGGCCGGCGGGGGTCGCCGATGGCGCCCGGGCCGGCACCCTCGTGATCGACTGCTCGACGATCGCTCCGGGGGCCACCCGCGGCATGGGCGGCCGGCTGGCGGCGCTCGGGGTCGACCTGGCCGATGCCCCCGTCTCGGGCGGCTCGGAGGGCGCCCACAAGGCGACCCTGAGCATCTTCGTCGGCGCCGAGCCGGCCGTCTTCGAACGCGCCCGGCCCATCCTCGAGGTGATCGGCAAGACGATCACCCATGTCGGTCCGGTCGGCAGCGGTCAGGCCGTCAAGGCCGTCAACCAGGTGATCCTGGCCGGTGCCTACCTGGGCGTCGCCGAGGGGATCGTGCTGGCCCTGAAGTCCGGCCTCGACGTCGAGCAGGTGGTCGCCGCCCTCGGCGGGGGAGCGGCCCAGAGCTGGGTCCTGACCAACCGCAGTGGGCGGATGCTGGCCAACGACTATCCGCTCGGCTTCAAGGTCGAGCTCCACCTCAAGGACCTGGAGATCGCCCTGGGCCTGGCGGCCGAGTCGGGTGTCGAGCTGCCGGTCAGCCAGCTGTGTGCGGCCATCGAGCGCGGGCTGGTCGACGACGGCCACGGCGCCGACGACCTGTCGGCTGTCGCGCGCCGGATCCGGGCGCTGGCCGGCCTGCCCAGCTAGCTCGCGGGTTAGCCGCCGGGCGAGCCGAGGAGCAGCAGCGGTTCGCCGAGCTTGCCCGAGTAGATCGGCCGGAAGCGCTCGACGTCGTACATCGTCGCGACATCCACCGAGCGCGGCGGCACGCCCGGCTCGGGCAGGTGCGTCTGGGCGTAGCGGCCGTCGCGGATCGCCACCATCCGCCCGCTGACCCCGTCCCGGATCAGGTCCATCGCCACGTTGGCAAAGGTGATCGCGACCATCTGGTCGAGCTGGTCGGCCTCGCCGCTGCGCAGGTCGTAGGTCAGCTCGCTGGCGACCGCCTCGATCCCCGTTCGCTTGCGCAACTCATCGGCCAGGACCTCGCCGATGTTGACCTTGTGGCGGTGCCCGAACGAGTCTGCCTCGCCCCACTCGGCGAGCTTGGCACCCTTCCAGATCGCGCCCTCGGCGGTGATCACGAAGGAGTAGCGGCTGGGGTTGTTGCGCCAGTCGGCCGCGAGCAGATCGGCCAGCGCCCCGAGGTCGAATGGTGCCTCGGGAATCACGCAACGGCCGGAGGCGACATACGCCGTGAACAGGGCCGTGAAGCCGCAGTCGCGCCCGAAGATCCGGAAGACCCCGATCCGCTCGTGCGACCCGAGCGTGGTCCGCTGGCGGTTGATCAGCTCCTTGGCCCGGGTGATCGCCGTCGAGAAGCCGATGCAGTACTCGGTGCCCTGGACGTCGTTGTCCATCGTCTTGGGGATGCCGGTCAGGGGAATCCCGGCGTCGACGAGGACCCGGGCGAAGCTCAGGGTGTCATCGCCGCCGATTGCGACCAGGTGATCGATCCCTAGGGCGGCGACATGGTCGAGGACGAGCGGGGTCAGGTCGAACGTGTCCGGGCCGCTGGCGTAACGGGCCGCGTCGGCGGGCGTCAGCCAGGGCGGCAGGTTGCGGGTGGCGATCTTGCGCGGGTTTGTGCGCGACGTATGGAGCCAGGTCCCGCCGGTCCGGTCGATCGTCCGGGTGTTGATCCGGTCGAGGGGTCGGACGTAGGCCGGGTCGAGCTGGGGACCCGGCTGCATGTGGGTCAGGCCCTCCCAGCCACGGCGGATGCCGAGGACCTCGTAACCGAGCTCGGTCGAGCGATAGACCACGCTCTTGATCACCGAGTTCAGGCCGGGCACGTCGCCGCCGCCGGTAAGGATCCCGATCCGCCGGGTTCGGGTCATCGTGATTCGTCCTCCAATTCGTGCGTCGCCGGAATCCTACTCGGCTACCATCCCACCATGAACTACGAGCTGTTTATGGGCGAGGCACTGGCCGAGGCGGGGATCGCCCTCGACGCCGGCGAGCGCCCGGTGGCCGCGGTTGCGGTGGTCAACGACGCGATGGTTGCCCGCGCCCGCGACCGTGTCCGCGAGACGAAGGATCCCACGGCCCATGCCGTTATCACCGCCCTGCGCGAGGCCGCCCGCCGGCTGGGCCCCGGGGCGCTCGCCGATGCCACGGTCTTCTGCACCCGCGAACCCTGCCCGATGTGCGTTGGGGCGCTCCTCGAGAGCGACGTCGGCGCGCTCGTGTTCGCGGTCGCCAACCTGGTCGACGGGGCGGCCGGCACGGTGATCCAGCTCGCCCAGCACCCTGGGTTGCACCGTCGATTGCAGGTCGTCAGCGGGATCCGCCAGGCCGAGGCCGAGGAGCTCTTCGCCGCCCATCGCGCCGGTCGACCGGTGACGCCGGACCGACCCGCGGGCCTGCCCGACGAGGGGCTCGCGGCTCGGGCCTGAGACGCTTTGGTATCCTCCCCCACGGAGAGGTGTCCGAGTGGTTGAAGGTGCCGCTCTCGAAAAGCGGTGTGCGCAAGCACCGTGGGTTCGAATCCCACCCTCTCCGCCAACGTTCCCCTGACCGGTCGGTCCCGGGCGACCGACGACGACCCTCGGCATGATGGTCGGCTCCAGGAGAGGTCGCCTAGTGGCCTATGGCGCCGCATTGGAAATGCGGTTCGGGGCAACCCGTCGGGGGTTCGAATCCCCCCCTCTCCGCCATGACTCCGACGGCCGGCCAGGATGGGTCAGCTTGCCTCGGTCAAGTGGCATTCGGCCGGGCGGGATGGTCCCCCTGCTATGATTCGACGGCCGTGCTAGGCGGGGAACTAGCGGTGCCCTGTACCTGCAATCCGCTCCAGCAGGGCTGAATTCCCTCCCGAGGTCTCCGTTCTCGAAAGCCGCTGTCACGAGCGACGTTGAGGGCCGGGTCCCGCGCAGCGGCGACTCGTGAACCGTGTCAGGTCCGGAAGGAAGCAGCACTAAGCGATCTTCGCCGAGTGCCGCGGTACGGCCTGGTCCGAGCCGCTTGTGATGGAGGGCGCGGGGGCGTTCTGATCGACGGAGGGTGCACGGCACATTGCAACCGGTGGACGGCCTTTGAACCCGAGCGATTCGCAGCCCAGCAACGCCTCCCTGGCAGATGCCGCCCCAGCGCCCCATCGCGCGCTCTATCGGCGCTGGCGGGCGCAGACCTTCGGCGAGATCGTCGGCCAGGAGGCGGTGGTCACAACCCTTCGCAATGCCGTCCGCACGAATCGGCTGGCCCACGGCCTCCTCTTCGTCGGGCCGCGGGGCACCGGCAAGACCTCGCTGGCCCGGATCGTGGCCAAGGCGATCAACTGCCCCAACGTCCACGACGGTGAGCCGGACGACACCTGCGAGGCGTGCACGGCGGTTCGTGACGGTCGAGCCCTCGACGTGATCGAGATGGACGCCGCGTCGAACAACAAGGTCGACGACATGCGCGAGCTGCTCGAGCGGACCTGGACTGCGCCCTCGGACCTCAAGCGCAAGGTCTACATCGTCGACGAGGTCCAGCGGATCAAGGAAGGCTGGGACGTCCTCCTCAAGACCCTCGAGGAGCCGCCCGACCACGTCGTCTTCATCTTCTGCACGACCGATGCCAGCCAGATCCGGCCGGCCGTCCTGTCCCGCGTCCAGCGCTTCGACTTCACCCGCCTCAGCGTCGAGCAGATCGCCGGCAAGCTCGATCGGATCCTGGCCGCCGACGGCCGGACCGCCGAGCCCGGCGCGGTCCAGCTCGTCGCCCGGCTGGCCGCCGGCGGGATGCGCGAC
>PNAZ01000115.1:4196-26997 GCA_003169655.1 Chloroflexota bacterium | reverse complement strand
CTGCTCGGCTACCGGCCCGAGGACGTCGTCGGCCATGACCTGCTCGAGTTCGCGGCGCCGGAGACCCTCGCCCGGATCGATAGCTTGTCACCGGCGTCGAGCACGCCGTTCGAGGCCACGGCGCTCGCCTCGGACGGCCAGACGATCCCGGTCGAGGTCGTCTGGCGGGAGATGCCCTCGAGCGACGGCACGACGGCCGGCGTCGTGTCCGTCCATGACCTGCGCGAACGGCGGCGGCTCGAGGAAGAGATCAGCCAGCGCTCGTTCTACGACCCGGTNNGTCAACGACACGCTTGGCCACCCCGTGGGCGACGAGCTTCTGAAAGCGGTCGCGGAGCAGCTCCAGACCAATACACGAGAAATCGACACGGTGGCCCGCTTCGGCGGCGACCAGTTCGCGGTGATGCTCGACGGGATCGCCTCGACCGGTGTGGCCCGCGAGCTGGCCGAACGGCTCGACATGAGCCTCCGGGAGCCGTTCGACATTGACGGCCGGGATGTGTTCCTGAACGCCGGCATGGGCATCGCGATCGGGGTGCCCGGCGTCGCGGACCCGGGCGATCTGCTCCGGGACGCCGAGGTCGCCCTGAACCGGGCGAAGGCCGACCACACGACCCACCAGGCGATCTTCGAGCCGGGGATGAACAGCGAGACGCTCGAGCGGCTCGACTTCGAGGCCGACCTGCGCCACGCGATCGAGCGCGACCAGCTGGTCCTCCACTACCAGCCCCTGGTCGACCTCACCTCCGACCGGGTGGTTGGCTTCGAGGCGCTCGTCCGCTGGCAGCATCCCGAGCGGGGCCTCGTTCCGCCGCTGGCCTTCATCCCGCTGGCCGAGGAGACCGGCCTGATCCTGCCGATCGGTCGCTGGGTCCTCGAGACGGCCTGTCGCCAGGCGCAGGCCTGGCAGGCGAAGTTCCCCGGCGTCCGGCCGATGATGAGCGTCAACCTGTCAGCCCGCCAGTTCGCGCAGCCCGACCTGGGCGGCCAGATCCAGGCGATCCTGGCGAGCACCGGCCTGCCGGCCGCGAGCCTGGAGCTGGAGATCACCGAATCGGTGGTGATGGACAGCTCGGAGAAGGCGATCAGCGCCCTCCGGGCGCTGCGCACGCTGGGCGTGAAGCTCGTCCTGGACGACTTCGGGACCGGCTACTCGTCGCTGTCGTATCTCAAGCACCTGCCCCTCGACACGATCAAGATCGATCGGTCGTTCGTGGCCGGACTGGTCGATGACGACGCCAACCTGCCGATTGTCGAGGCGGTCATCTCGCTCGCCCACGGCCTGGGCATCGAGGTGACTGCGGAGGGGATCGAAACCGCCGAGCAGCGCGACTGCCTGCGCCGGCTGGCCTGCGATCGCGGCCAGGGCAACTACTACGCCGTGGCCCTGCCGGCCGAGCGGATCGAGGAATGCCTCGGCCCGGACGGGCTCGCTTCAGCCGCCGGCTGAGCGCACCGCGGCGGGGGCCGGATTGGCGGCCAGCCAGCGCTCCACCACCCGATCGAGACGCTCGAAGACGACGCCGTCGAGCGACCGGGCCAGAGCGATGAACTGTTCGAGCATCGCCAGCCGATGGCCCCGCCCGATTGCCTCGGGATGCATCGTGATGGTCAGGACGCCGCCGGGCTCGTTGGCCCAGGCGTAGCGCAGCTCGCCTTCCCAGATCTCGAGCACCTTCGACGGCGCGCTCAGCGGCCCGACTCCGCGCGGCCCGGGTTCGAAATGGGGCCAGTCGTCGAGGGCCCAGCTGATCGGGATCTCGACCAGCGGCCCGGGCCGGCCAAGGTCCGAGCCGCTCCGGTCGTGGCGTTCATCGACCGGCACCCGATAGGGATGGACGTCGTCGGCCATCAACGACGAGTCGTAGCGGAAGCCGAGCTCGGCGACGTGCTCGAGGGTGCGCGGGCCGAGCGACCAGTAGGGGGCCCGGAAGCCCGTCGGCGGGGCACCGCCGGCTGCCCGGCTGAGGGCCTCGACGGATCGCTCGAGGATCGCCCGCTCGTCGTCGGGGTGCTTGGCCAGGTCTTCATGGGCCCAGGCGTGACAGCCCAGCTCATGGCCGCCGGCGACGATCGCCGCGACGCTCCCGGGAAAGGTCACGATCGTGTGGCCGGGGACGAACCAGGTCGCCCGAATCTGCTCCCGCTCAAGCAGGGCCAGGACCCGCGGCACGCCAACCCGCGGCCCGAACTCGCCACGTGAGCGAAGCACCGGCCCGTCGCCCCGGTCGACCTCCGACGAGATCGCGTCGTGATCGAAGGTCAGGGCAACGTTGAGGCGCGGAACGCTGGCCATTGCGCTGCCCGGGACGCCTGAGCTAGCGCCGGCCGCCGCCGCCGAAGATGCGCAGGAGGAACAGGAACATGTTGATGAAGTCGAGGTACAGGTGAAGCGCCCCGATCACCGACGCCTTCTCCATTGACCCGGCCATGGCGGCGAGGTCGCCGTTCTTGATTCGCTGGATATCCCACGCCGTGATCCCGGCGAAGAGTGCGACCCCGGCATACGACACGAGCAGGCTCAGCCCGGAGCTCTGGAACAGGAACAGGTTCAGCACGGACGCGACGATGATCCCGACCAGGGCCATCATGAAGAACCGGACGAAGAGGCTGAGGTCCCGCTTGGTCACGAAGCCGAAGACCGCCGAGATCCCGAACATGGCCGACGCGCTGGCGAACGCCAGGGTGATCGTGGGCAGGTCATAGGCCAGGAAGAGGATCGAGAACACGAAGCCGGTCAGGGCCGCATAGATGAAGAACAGGCCCAGCGCCACCGTCGCCGACAGGCGCCGGATCCCGCCGCTGATCACGACGACGAGCACGAGCTGGACGATGATCCCGGGCAGGAACAGGGTCTGGGCCGCGGCCGCGAGGCTGGCGTCGTTGGAGACGAACCAGGAGACCACGGCCGTGATCGCAAGGCCGGCAAACATCCAGGCCAGGGCCTGGCTCACGAGTCCCGTTGAGAGGCGGGCGGCTGGCCGAACACCGAGCTGGGATGGTGTCTGGAAGTAGTTCATGGCTCCTGTTCCTTACTCCTGCGGCCCTGGCCCGCCGGCGACATCCGCTGGTCGGGTCCGCCTGCGGCCTGCCGGCCGCGCTGGTGTGCTGGTTCTCGCTTCGGCTTGCTCGGCGACCCGGGCGAGCACCCAGACCAGGTCGGCAAGCCGGTTCAAATACGGTAGCAGGTGCTCTCCACTGAGCAATCCCTGGGCCTCGAGGGTGACCGCGCGGCGCTCCGCCCGGCGGATGATCGTGCGCGCAAGCTCGAGGGCCGCGCTCGTCCGTGTCTCGCCCGGGACGACGAACTCGCGGGGCATCTCGATCCGCTTCTCGAGGTCGACGACGAGGGCGGTCAGCGACTCGACCATCGGCGCGGAGACGCGGGTCTGGCCATCTTCGAGCCGGTCAATCGCGGTGGGCGTCGTCGCCAGCTCGGCGCCGACCACGAATAGCTCACGCTGGAGCCGCAGGATCAGCTCGGCGACCGACGCCAGCCCCGGAGTGAGCGTGCCGAACTGGCTCTTGACCCCGAGCTCGGCGCGGGCCAGGCCAAGGGCGGCGACCGCCTCGTCGACGGTGCCGTAGGCCTCCGTTCGAAGATCGTCCTTGCGGATCCGCGGGCCGCCGTACAGCAGTCCTGTGGTTCCGTCATCCCCCCGGCCGGTGCTGACGACCGAGTCGATCCGATCCATTCGGGTTAGCGGATCACCACATCAGGCCGGCGTCGCGCGGATCCCAGCGCTCGGCGAGGAGGGTCACCTTGACGTCGTGCTCGACGACCGACTCGGCCTGCTCCTTGACCTGCTGGATCATCGATCCGGCGTACGGGCAGAACGGCGTGGTGAGGATCATCTTGATCTCGGTCGACTCGGGGCCGAGCAGGATCTGGCGGATCAGGGCCAGCTCGACGACGTTCATCCCGATCTCGGGATCGACGACCGCCCGGAGGGCGTCGAGGATCGCCAGCTCGGTTGCCCGGCGTTCGGTATCGAACGGGGCGGCGGTGTCGCCAGGAGCGCTGGCCGTGCTCGTGGTGCCGGTCGGCAGGTCGGTCATGTAGAAATCCTACCAGATGAGTCGGAAATGCCCGGCTACGATCCAGAGCCCTGGCGCGGCGGGTGGATCCGGTCCTCGATCAGGCCGGCAGAAGGGAGCTCTTCACGACGATCCCCGCCACGCGGAGGTGCTCCGGGAGCATCTCCGCCTCGAGCTCGCTGTAGCCGGGGCCGGCCAGTGAGCCGTCGGCCTCGAAGAACGCGCTGTAGCTGGTCCGGTGCTCGGCCGCGAAGGCGTACGCGCTGGCGATGCCCATTGCCCGCAGCTCGGGGTGCTCGGTCAGCAGGCGGGTCAGGTCGTAGCCGTTGCGGCGCAGCTCCAGCAGCTGCCGGACGGTCAACCGGCTGCCATAGCAGAACGGCTCGCCATTCATCACCAGCGGGTCAGTCTTGATCCACTTGACGGTCATCGCTCAAGCGCCCTTATAGATGAACTGCAGGATCCGGTTGCGCTTGCGGGCGTCGCCGGCCAACCGGCGCTGCCAGCGAAAGCGCTCGATCGCGGTGTCCAGGGCGGCATCGGCTGCGCCCCGTTCGGCCGGCGCCAGGACCGACTGGCTCGCCTCGCGCAGGCCTTCACACAGGCCGATCACGTTGTCCATCGGCACCCGTCGCCGGCGGTAGATCACCGACGCCTGCTCGGCCCACGAGTGGATTGCAGCCTGGCTGCCGGTGGCAATCGAATCAGCGACCTCGTCGACGAGGATCTCGGTATCGCGCAGGAGGAGCTGGAGCCCGACCTCGTCGTTGTGCTCGACAATCGTCGGGTCGAGCGTGAGCGCCACTTCGAGGGCGCGGGCACCGAGCCGCTGCCGAGCGGCCTTCAGGCGCGCCGCGGCCGCAGGCAATCCCGCGCCGAGATCGAGGGGCGGTAGCCCCAGGGCTGGGTGGCTCACTGCGCCGCAGTCTAGCGCAGCCTCCGAGCCGGCCGCTATCCTGCGCAAGAGGAGGGTTCGATGACCGACCCAAACGTTCCCGGCGGAGCGGGCCTGCCAGAACAGCCAGCCACTCCCGCCAACACGGACCAGCCCGCACCCGATTCGGGGACCCAGCCGGCCCCGGATGCCGGGTCGACCTGGTCGACCAGCGAGCCGACGCCTGAGCCTGCCGCGCCAGCCACCGATTCCGGTGCGGGCTTCGGGATGCCGACCGGCGGCAGTTTCGACGCTCCCGCGGCGGGCAGCGTCGGCGACCCGACCGGCACTCCGCCGGCGGCCCCAGGCACGCCGAGCGAGTCACCGTGGGGCGCCCCGTCGGCCCCGGCGCCCGGCGCGCCAGTGGGCGGTTGGACCCCGGGCACGCCACTCCAGCCTTCCAGCCGGCCGAGAGCGGGCCGTCTCCGGCCGATCATCATCGCCGTGGTGATCATCGCCGTGGTCGTCGGCGCGGTCGTGATCAACATGGTCGGTGGCAAGGCAGTTACCGACCTGCAGGTCGGCGACTGCTTCGACGTGCCGACCCTGGCCAGTGAATCCGACACTGTCGACACGGTCCAGCACCACCCCTGCACCCAGAGCCACACCGGCGAGGTCTTCTTCGTCGGCGACTTCACCGGCGGCACGGACGCCTACCCGGCCGTCAGCGACTTCGACGCCTTCGCCCGCAACACGTGCGGGCCGGTCTTCCAGACCTATGTCGGCACCGATCTCGACTCGAGCCCGGACCTCTCGATCGGCTACTTCTATCCGCTCGAGGACGGCTGGTCCAGCGGCCAGCGCAGCGTGACCTGCTATGCCGAACAAACGGATGAAAGCGCGATGACCTCGTCGGTCAAGGGCTCCGAGGAACCCGGGCCCGGCGCTTCGCCCTCACCCTAGGCGGGCGATCCGGCCAGCTGGGCCACGCCGCCTGGTTCAGGGGTCAGTCTCGCCCACGAACGGCATCCGGTTGCGTTCCACCGCGGCGAGGCTCATCCGGAGTGCGGCCGTCTTCTGGTCGGCCACCTCCCGGACGTATTCGGCTTCCTCGGCCGGCTCCATCGCCCGGCCACGGACGATCGAACGCGACTTGCCTACCATCAGCCAGCTGAGGTGATAGCGATCCATCGTCCCCCAGGCGGCGCTCAGGAGCTCATCCGAGAGCTGCAGCCAGACCTGGAGGGCGCCCAGTGACGGGTTTTGCTGGAGCCGATCCCCTTCGGCGACGAGCTGGCGCGTGCGCAGGATCAGCTCGTCGCGGGTCAATCGGCCGGCTCAGGCAGCAGGGCGGCCATCGACATCGCGTCGATCCAGTCCTCGCGGGCGGCCCGCAGCGCGCCCGTCCGGGGCCCGGGCCGGCCGGTACCGATCGGGCGGCCATCGAGCGAGACGAGCGGCACGATTCCGGCCACGCTGCCGGTCAGGAAGGCCTCGTCGGCTGCCAGCAGCTCCTCCGGCCGCAGGTCAACCTCGGCGACCGCCAGGCCGAGCTGCTCGGCGTGGGCCAGGAGCCAGGTCCGCGTCGTCCCGGCCAGGATTGCGGCCGTCAATGGCGGGGTGGCCAGGGTCTGTCCGGCGATCAAGAACAGGTTGGCGGCGGTCGCCTCGCTCAGCCGGCCGTCGAGGGTCAGGAACAGGGCATCGTCGGCCCCGGCTCGGGCTGCCTCGAGCCGGGCGTAGACATAATCGGCTCGGGAGGTGGTCTTGACGCCGGCAAGGGGCGACGATGGATCTCGCCGGATCGAGCTCGACACGGCCCGCAGGCCCCGCTCGAGCTGCGCGGCCGGCGTTGGCGCGTATGGCCAGGCCTGGACCACAAGCGTTGCGTCGAGATCCTCGAATCCGGCCGGCAGCAGCCCGCGCCGCTCGAGCGGGCCGCGACTGACGGTGATCCGGACCGCGGCATCCCCGACTGGACCGGGACTGGACCCGCTGCCCGTGCCGGCGAGGCCTTCGGCGACCAGCAGCTGGCTGACCCCTTCGGCGATCTGGTCGTCGCTGGCCGACAGGTTGAGGCCGAGGGCCAGGCAGCCGGCGCGCAGTCGCTCGAGGTGCTCGTCGAGCTCGATCACGACACCGCGCCGGGCTCGCGCCGTCTCGAACAGGCCGTCGCCGAGCTGGAAGCCGCGATCGGTGACGTTCAAGTGCGGACCACGGGCATCGGCGAGCTCGCCGTCGAGCCAGATCGAGTGCCCTGAGCCTGGCGGCATCGTCACTCGCTCACCTCGCGTCCGCCGATTGCCCGAAGCGGGCCGACTGCCTTGGCGACCGTCTCGAACCATTCCTCGGCCGGGTCGCTCCGCCAGGTGATTCCGCCGCCGACATGGAGGCTCAGTCGGGCGCCGTCGGCCACCAGGCTCCGGATCAGGATGCTCGAGCCAAGCCGGCCATCAGGGCTCAGCCACAGCGCGCAGCCGGTGTACGGGCCGCGCCGGACCGGCTCGAGCGTCTCCAGGATCTCCATCGCCCGAATCTTCGGCGCGCCCGTGATCGAGCCGCCGGGAAATGCAGCGGCCAGCAGGTCGAACGCGTCGCGACCGGGAGCCAGTCGCCCGGTCACCGTCGAGACGAGATGCTGGACAGCACTCGTCCGCTCGAGCCGGCAGAGCCGCGGGACGCGGACCGAGCCGGGCCGGCAGACGCGCCCCAGGTCGTTGCGGAGGACGTCGACGATCATCACGTTCTCGGCCCGGTCCTTGGCGCTGGACAGCAGCTCGGCGGCCAGGGCCCGATCCTCCTCGGGCGAACCGCCCCGGGCACGGGTGCCCTTGATCGGGTCCGTCGAGACGAGCCCGTCGGCGTCGATCGACAGGAACGATTCGGGCGAGGCGGAGGCGATCGCCCGCGGCCGGCCGGCCCGTGAACCGGTCTCACCGGGGCCGAGGTCGAGGTACGCCGCGAAGAGGGCCGGATCGCCGGTCCGCAGTGATCGGTATAACGGCCAGGGGTCGCCGCTGAAGTGCGCCGAGAGCCGGCGGGCGAGGTTGGCCTGGTAGATCTCGCCGTCCCGGATCGCCCGTCGGATCGCGCCGACGCCGGCCTCGTAGCCGGATCGGTCGAGGCTCGAGAGGAACACGAGCTCATCTGCCGGCTCGGGCTCCGCCGTCTGGCGTCCGGTCCACGGGCGCTCGTATGGCGGCACGTCGAGGCCGGCCGAGATCCGCTCGCCGACCGCGGCGAGGCGGCGGTCGAGCCGGCTTCGGTCGCCGTCCACGGCTCGGCCGCCAAGGTACGCCTTGCCTGAGCGGCGATCCCAGGCGATCGCCCAGTCGTGGAGCGCCAGGCGGAGCTCGGGCAGGTCCTGGTCGTTGGGGACCAGGACCGAACGCGGCTCGAGGACGAGGCCCAGGTCGTAGCCGAGGAACCCGGCCAGGCCGGCCAGGAACGGCGGCACGACGGTCCCCTCGGGCCGCGTCTGATCGAGGCGCGCCAGCATCCGGCGCGCCTCCGCGAACGGCTCCCCGCCCAGGTTCGGCCGGATGACGACGGCCAGCGGATCTGCCGTCAGGAAGGTCCACCGCGAGCGCCGCCCGGGCCGGGCGCTCTCGAGGAGAACCAGGCCGGGCAACCCGCCGAGCAGCTCGGCCGCGTCGATCGGGGCGATCCGGTCCAGCGCGGCCAGGCGGTCAAGCCGGACGGCCGGCAGGAGGCGAGGCTCGGCGCCGCGCGACGAGGAGGCGAGGACCATCTGCCGATTATCGCCGGTCGGGCGCCGTCGCCCGACATGGATCGAGGTCAGGCGGCCGGCGTCGGGACGTACGTCTTCTCGATTGGCACGCCGACCATGCTGCCCCACTCGGTCCAGCTGCCGTCGTAATTGCGCACCCGGCGATATCCGAGCAGCTCATGCAGGACAAACCAGGTGTGCGAGGACCGCTCGCCGATCCGGCAATAGGCAATGATGTCCTTGTCGGAGGTCACGCCCTTGGCGGCGTACAGCGCGGCCAGGTCCTCGAGGCTCTTGAACGTGCCGTCCTCGCGGACGGTCTGGGCCCAGGGGATCGAGGCCGCACCGGGGATGTGGCCGGCCCGCTGGGCTGTCTCGCTCAGTCCGGGAGGCGCCAGCAGCTCGCCGCTGTACTCCGCCGGGGCCCGGACATCGACCAGCACCAGCTCGGAGTCGGACAGGCGGGGCAGGATGTCGTCGCGGAAAGCCCGCAGGGCGAAGTCCGGCTCGGGCAGCCGATAGCCGCTGGCCGGGTAAGCCGGCACGTCGGTTGACAGGGGCAGGCCGTGGTCGAGCCAGTACTTGCGACCGCCGTCAAGGATCCGGACATCCTTGTGGCCATAGAGCTTGAGCTGCCAGTATGCCCAGGCCGCGAACCAGTTGTTGTTGTCGCCGTACACGACGACCGTCGTATCCGGGCCGATCCCGCCGGCCGACAGGAGGGCCGAGAAGTCGTCGCGACTGGCAATGTCCCGGCGGATCCCGTCGGCGAGCTGGCTGGTCCAGTTCCAGCCCACGGCGCCCGGCAGGTGGCTCTGCTCGTACGAGGTCGTGTCGACATCGACCTCGACGAACCGGACGTTCGAATCGGACAGGTGGGCCTGGGCCCAGATGGCGTCGACGAGGACGGGGGTGGTGCTCATGTGCGGAAGCCTCCAACAAGTCTGCTTGATCGGGAACGACGGGCGGCGAGGTTGCTGATCGCAGTCAGCGGCGCGGATCTGCGGACGACGATCCTCGGATCGGTCCGCCCGGGACACGGGCAGCATCGCCGGACGGCACGCGAACGCTCAGTCATCGAAGCCCGTCCCACCCCGCCGGCTGAAGGCCAGCAGGGCGTCCCGGCAGGCGTCCGCGGCGCGGGCGGCCTGGCGCACGATCCAGGGATCGACCCGACTCGAATCCTCGATCGTGAGCGTGGCACCCTGCAACCCCTCGACCAGCACGATCCCCGATCCATTGCGATAGTCCGACAGCCAGTTGGCCTGCAGGCCAATGAGGGCATCGGTGACCACCGCCGGGGCGAACGTCCAGTCGAGATAGGTCGCGTTGAGGGCCGCCGCGATGTCGTCGACCCGGACGGCCCTGCCGCGCCGGAGGCGAGCCACGAGCTCGAGGATCCTGAGGAGCGAGAACGGATCGCCCGATTCGGCGATCATCGGCGGCTGGACGTTCGGATCGGGCAGCCCGGCCGGAGCCGGCCGAAGGGCAACGGATCCGGGTCGGGCCGCTGCCGAGGCTGCTGCGCGAAGATCGGTCACAGGGAAGGGCTCCCAGCCGCGGGAGACGTGCCGCGGCGAATGCGAAGTTATCCGGTAGGACTTCTAGCGAGACTACCATGACCGCCCCAGGACGCGCCGCCAGGACCTCTGGCGCGCTGGCTCGGTGCGGCGGAACAACGTGAACCTGACCATGATCCCCCGAATCTTTATCGGACCAATACCCGTTTGCCGCGCCTGTAGGTCACACTTGGGCAAATGGCTTCGCTGACGAGTCCAATCTGACGATGATTCCTCCCTCCGAGGGCTCCGGCTCCATCGACGAGACGAGGCCCGAGCCGACGGCCACTCAACCGGTGGCCCCGGCGCCCGAGCCGGCAGGTCCGCCGGTCCTCGGCCTCCAGGCCACTCCCCCACAGTCAACCTGGGGCCCCCCGCCGGGCTGGCAGGTCAGCGCGCCCAATCGCAACCGGCAGGCCTCCCGGCGCGGCGTGGTCGCGTTCATCCTCGCAATCGCGATCGCCTTCGGCGCAGGCGGAGCGATCGGCTTCTCCGCGGCACCCGCGGCGGGCGGGACGAGCGGCCTGCCCCAACCCAATGCCTCGTTCCCGCCCCAGTTCACGGTCTTTGAGCAGGCCTGGCAGCTCCTCCAGCAGAACTATGTCGACCCCAAGGCGCTCGATCCGACAACCCTGACCTACGGCTCGATCAGCGGCCTGCTGAGCGCCGTCGGCGACACCGACCACACCCGCTTCCTGTCGCCCCAGGACCTGGCCGACGAGAACTCGTCGCTGAGCGGCTCGGTGGTCGGGATCGGGGCCGTGATGAGCACGGTCAACGGCGCTCCGGTGATCCAGTCGGTGATCCCCGGCAGTCCGGCTGAGAAGGCCGGCCTGCTCGGCGGCGATACCGTGCTCAGTGTCGACGATGTCTCGACCCAGGGCCAGAGCATCGACACGGTCGTCGCCAAGATCCGCGGGACGGCCGGAACCTCGGTAACCCTGTCGATCGAGCATGTGGGCGCGACCAACCCGGTCAGCATCACGATCGTGCGCGCCCAGGTCGATGTCCCGTCGGTGAGCTGGGCGTTGATCCCGGGCACGAAGATCGCCGACATCCGGATCGAACAATTCGCGAGCAACGCGACCGATGAGCTCGTGTCGATGATCGCCGCGGCGCGCGTGGCGGGGGCGACCAGCCTGGTCCTCGACCTGCGCGGCAATCCGGGCGGCTACGTCGACCAGGCCGTGGGCGTCGCCAGCCAGTTCCTCAAGGACGGCGATGTCTACCGCGAGCAGGATCGCAGCGGCTCGATCAAGGAGATCCCGGTCAAGGCCGGCGGAACGGCGACCGACCTGCCGATGGCGGTCCTCGTCGACAACGGCACCGCCAGCTCGGCCGAGATCGTCTCGGGTGCGATCCAGGATGCCAAGCGGGGCACGCTGATCGGCGAGAAGACGTTCGGTACGGGGACGGTCCTCTCGCAATTCAAGCTGAGCGACGGCTCGGCCCTCCTGATCGGCACGATCGAGTGGCTCACCCGCGACGGCCGCCAGATCTGGAAGCAGGGCATCGTGCCCGACATCACCCTCGACTCGACGCCCGTGGGCAAGGTCGTCACTCCGACCGACCTGGGCAAGATGAGCGCTGCCCAGCTCGCGGCATCAGGCGATGCGCAACTGCTCAAGGGCGTCTCGCTGGTGACCGCCGGGTCCTAGGCTGTCGGCATCCCCGCCCGTGGCGCTTCGAACCGCGCCCAGGCCTTTCGAGCTGCGCCCAGGGCTTTCGAGCTGCGCCCAGGCCTTTCGAGCTGCGCCTCCTGCAAGGATGTGTACTCAGAACTGCAAATCGCCAGTTTCAGGGCTTTTCAGAGAACTGACGGCCCGCGCCGACGCGAACTCATGCCACCACGAGCGTGGCTCGGGATGAAACGCGTGCTGGGTGGCGACGCGGAGGCCAAATCGTCGGGCGAAATCGGCCGTTTGTTGTTCTGGGCGCACGCATCGGGCGGGGCGGGATGACGACGATCCCGGGCGGAGCAGAACCGCGGCCGAGCTCGTCCAAGGGCCGCGCCGCGGCGGGCAGTCCCTGGCGGGGATCGAGGCTAGAGCAGCTCGCCGTGGGCTGAGGCGGTCGGCTCGCCTTCGCGCGGACGGGGCTCTTCGCCGGGGCCGTAGGCCGGGGCGGGTTCGCCTGTGGGTGCCGGCCGTTCTTCGCCGGAGCCGGCGACCGGACCGGACTCGATCACGCGCAGGGGCGCACCGGCTGAGCCCTCGATCGCACCGACACCGAAGGGGATCCATTTGGCTGGGTCCTGGAGGCGATGCGCCTCGGTGTTGCCCCGGGTATGGATCTCGCTGAAGCCCTTCGGCTCGATCCACATCCGCTCGCCCTCGAGCAGGCCCAGCACGCCGGACTGGCCCGGTTCCGAGCGCTCGTTCTGGCAGTAGGAGCAGGCCGCCCGATCGTGCTGCTGGTAGGTCGGCGGCTCCTCGTAGGTCGTGATGTAGCCCTCGTAATTGCGCAGCACGACCTTGTGGTCCGAGTAGCTGATCAGGTAGTTGGGCATCACCGGGATCTTGCCGCCCCCGCCGGGCGCGTCGATCACGTAGGTCGGGATGGCGTAGCCGCTGGTGTGCCCGCGCAGGCCTTCCATGATCTCGAGGCCCTTGCCGACCGGCGTCCGGAAGTGACCGGAGCCCTCGACCAGGTCGCACTGGTAGAGGTAGTACGGCCGGATCCGGTTCTCGACCAGCTTGTGGACGAGCGAGCGCTGGATGTGGACGCAGTCGTTCACCCCGGCCAGGAGGACCGACTGGTTGCCGACCGGCAGGCCGGCCCGGGTCAACTTGTCGACCGCCCGGCTCACCTCGGGGGTGATCTCGTTGGGGTGATTGAAGTGGAGGTTGATCCACAGCGGGTGGTACTGCTGGAGCATCTCGCACAGCTGGTCGTCGATCCGCTGGGGCAGGAAGACGGGCACCCGCGAGCCGATCCGGATGATCTCGATGTGGGGAATCTCGCGCAGCCCGCGCAGGATCGATTCGAACAGCTTCGGGGCCAGGGTCAGGCCGTCGCCGCCGCTGATCAGCACGTCCCGGACCTGCGGCGTGCGGCGCAGATAGTCGAGCTGGGCCTCGTGCTCCTTGCGGTTGAAGTTCAGGGTCGGGTCACCGACGATCCGGCTCCGGGTGCAATAGCGGCAGTAGCTCGCGCACTGGGTCGTGACCAGCATCAGGACGCGATCGGGATAGCGATGGACGAGGCCGGGCACTGGTGAATGGCGGTCCTCGGCCAGCGAGTCCTCCATCATCCCGGTGAACGCAGCCTGCTCGCGGCCGAGGGGGATGACCTGGCGGCGGATCGGGTCGTCGGGATTCTTCGGATCGATCAGGCTGATGAAATAGGGCGTGATGTCGACCCGGAACTTGTCCGGGGCCGCGAGGCCCGCGCGCTCTTCGTCGGTCAGCTCGAGGATCTGCTCGATCTCTTCGAGGTCGTTGACCCGGTTGCTGAGCTGCCAGCGCCAGTCGTTCCACTTCTCGTCGGGAACGTCTTGCCAGATCGGTGCCCTGCGGCTGACCGCCGGACGGCCGTCGAGCCCAAGAACCCTGGCCGGGTCGCGCTGGTTGACGAACGGGGCGGCTTCGGCAGCCACGGCAGCCTGGCGGGCGACAGCCGTCTGGATCTCCTGGGCATCCACGGGCTGGCCTCCTGCCTCGGCTCTCAGTGCGGGTCCGACGCATAAACTCTATGCAGTCTGCATGTCGGATCATACCGGCCGAAGGTACCGTGGTCCAGCGTTGGCGGCGGGTTCCTGGTGCCGCGACGCAATACCCGCCGGTAGCAGGTCTCGGGCGTCAGATCGAGAGCGAATCCAGGTCGGCCTCGATCTGCGCGCGGTCTTTGGGATCGGCGATCGCGGCGAGCGCGGCGCGGGATCGAGCCTGCCAGCCAGAGGCGGTGATGCGATCGCCGGCAACGAGCTGGGCGCGGGCCATCGCTTCGTGTGCCGCGGCCAGGTCCCAGTCCTGGCGATCGGGGTTCGACTCGGTCAGGTCGTTACAGCGCCGGGCGTGATGCAGGGCCGGTTCGGCTCGACCCAGGACCGGGGAGGGTTCGCCGGATCCGGGCTGACCAGATCGGGTGCTGCAGGCTGCGTCACCGGCACGTGCCCCGGCCTGAATGGATCACTCCCCGATGACGGACCAGAGCAGTCCCATCAGGATGAAGAAGCCCGAGAAGAGGGCGATCAGGGCCAGCCCGCCGTAGGGCGAGTTGGCGCCTTCGTGCGGCACCAGCTGGAGCCCGATCCCGAAGACGAATGCCCAGCCGATCGCCAGGAAGGTGAACAGGAACTTCGCGTTCGGGTTGGTGATCGCCTTGACCAGGCCCGGCGAGCGACCTTCCGAGGCCATCGCAGCCCGGGCGAAGATGAACACGAAACCGCCGCCCATGACGGTCGCGATGCTGAAGATCGCGAACTGGAGCGGTCCCTGGAACGGGGCGAGCAGGAGTTGCACCGGGGCGCCTCGACGATCAGCGGTTGAACGATCGGATCGTAGCAGATGGGCACCGCCGCGAGCCCGGCTGCGCTGGGTTTGCCTCAGCCTGCCGGGCCAACCCGCGCTCCCAAACTTGCCGATTACCGATGCGGATGCTGCTATGGCAGGAATCGATCCGAATCGACGTCGGCAGCGGCCGGTCCGGAGGTCGGGTGAGCGTGGAATCGGCCGCGTCCGCGTCGCCCAGCCGTCCGTTTCGCGCATAACAGCTCGGGGGTCGCTAAACGGCAAGAACCAGGAACCAAGGAGCCTGGAGCCTGCAACCAAGGAGCCTGGAACCTGGGCGAGCCTAGCCAGGGTCCCGATAGAAGCCCAGGATCGTGTCCCGAACGGCATCGATCCAGGCCCGGACCGCCTCGACTTCGGCGGGCCCGTAGGCACCCACGCGGGGGCTCTCGAGGTTGACCACGCCCAGTACCCGGCCACCGATCTGGACCGGCACGGCCAGCTCGCTTCGGGTCCGGCTGCCGGGGAAGCTCAGGAAGTCGGGGTCACCCTCGACATCGGCGACCAGGACCGGCTGCTCCAGTCGGAAGGCGCGCCCGCAGATGCCGTTCAGGCCGATCGTCCAGGCCCCTGCCCGGACCTCACCGAGGTCCTCGCCGACACCCCAATGCTGGGCCGCGAGTCGAAGCCGGCCGACGGAGGCGTCCCACAGGAACAACCCGCAATGCTGGAGCGACTGGGTCCGGCTCAGGTCATCGATGAGCGTCTGAGCGAGCGCGACGGCCGCTCGCCCGAGCTCCAGGTGCGGCTGCCCGGGACCAGCCGCGTCGCGCTCGCGGGATCCCGCCTCCGTGCGGTCGTGCGTATTCATCGCCTCGATTTCGGCCCTGGCGCGAGGGGCACCTCTCGCCGCGACCGCAGCACAGTATCCACCACTGCACCAGCCGCTGCCCGGCCCGTGCACCNNCCTCTTCGAGCGCCTCGGCCGCTTCGCCTATCGGCGCCGTTGGCAGATCGTCGCGGCCTGGGCCGTCCTCCTGCTGGTCGCCCTTCCATTCGCGCCGCGCGCATCGGGCGCGCTCCATGCCGGCGGCTTCAACCTGGCCGACCTCGAGTCGTCCCGAGCGCGGGCGGAGCTCCACGACGAGCTCGGGCTGCCCGAGTCGGCGCTCGTCCTCGTCTACTCCAGCACCGCTACGACGGCCGGGCAGCCGGCGTTCGAGGCCGCCACCCGGGCCGCCCGAAGCGCGATCGCCGGGGCGCCGTACGTTGCCCAGATCCTGTCCTACGACCTGGCCCCCAGCCAGGTCTCGGCGGATCGGCAGACTGCCTACGACGTGGTCCTGCTCGACATCGGGCCGGACGATTCACCGAACGCCCTGCCCGGGATCCAGGCCCGCCTGGCGACACTCGGCGCGAGTCCGGTGACGATCGCACTGGCCGGTGGGCCGGCCTTCTACGGCGACATCCAGACCGTTTCCGAGGACGACCTGCGCCGGAGCGAGTTCATCTCGCTGCCGCTGGCCGGGCTCGCCCTCCTGCTGGTCTTCGGTTCGGTGGTTGCGGCCGGGGTGCCCCTGGCCGTAGGCGGCGCCGCGGTGCTCGTATCGCTGGCGGCGATCTTCGCCGTCGCCAGCCTGACCGAGATGAGCATCTTCGTGCTCAACCTGGCGACCCTCCTGGGCCTTGGCCTGGGCGTGGACTATTCCCTCCTGATGACCAGCCGGTTCCGCGAGGAGCTCCGCCGCCGGCTGCCCGCCGACGACGAAGGGGCGGCAATCGCCAGCGCGATCCAGGTCACCGTGGCGACCGCCGGACGGGCGGTCTTCTTCTCCGGGCTGACCGTGCTCCTTGGCCTGCTGGGGCTGGTCCTGTTCGAATTCACGATCCTGCGCTCGGTCGGAATCGCCGGGGCAATCGTCGTCGGCGTCGCGGTCCTGGCCGCCCTGACCCTGCTGCCGGCCATCCTGTCGGTCCTCGGGCCGCGCCTCGATCGGCTCGCGGTACGCCGGGTGAATGCGGGGCCTTCGCCGAACGAGCCGTGGGCACGCCTCGCCCGGCGGGTCATGCGCCGGCCGCTGCTGGTGTTCGTGCCCACCCTCGGACTGCTGCTCCTCCTTGGTGGGCCGTTCCTGCACGTTCGGCTCAACGCGCCGGACGCCACGATCCTGCCTGACACGGTCCCCTCGCGGGTTGCCTTCGATCGGCTGGATGCCGCCTTCGGGGCGGGCCGCTTTGCGCCGCTCCAGCTCGCGATCCGGACCAGCGGCCCGGCGACGAGCGCGGCCAACGTGGCGGCGCTGTACGACTACTCGCGTCGGCTGGCTGCCGATCCCCGGGTGACCTCGGTGGGCGGCCTTGTAGACCTGGACCCGCGCATTCGGGTCAGCCAGTACCAGCTCCTGTATGCCTCACCGACCGGTCCACCCGACCGGTTCGTCCAGGCCACCCTGGCCGCCACGACCAAGGGTGACCTGACCACCTTCACGGTCACCACGCCGTACGGCCCGAACGCGGACGAGGGCCGGGCCCTGGTCAAGGAGATGCGCCAGGCCAGCGGTCCACTCGCCCCGCCGCCGGGCATGACGGTGCTGATCGACGGGGGGGCGGCCGACGTGACCGATGTCGTCGACCGGGTTGCCGCCGACTTCCCTCGGACCGCGCTGTTCATCCTGGTCAGCACCTATCTCGTCCTGCTCGTCCTGCTCCGCTCGGCCGTCCTGCCGGCCAAGGCGCTGGTCATGAACGGCCTGTCGATCCTGGCCTCGTTCGGCGCGCTGGTCTGGATCTTCCAGGACGGCAACCTGTCTCGATTGCTGGGCTTCCAGCCGCTGGGCTACGTCGAGACGACCCTGCCGGTGATCCTGTTCTGCGTCCTGTTCGGACTGTCGATGGACTACGAGGTCTTCCTGCTGACACGAATGAAAGAGGCCTGGGACCGGACCCACGACAATGCCGAAGCCGTGGCCTGGGGCCTCGAGCGGAGCGGCCGAATCGTCACCTCGGCGGCCCTGATCGTGGTCGTCGTGGCCGGCTCGTTCGCGTTCGCCGACGTGGTCCTGATCAAGGCCGTCGGCCTCGGGGTGGCGATCGCCGTGGCAATCGACGCGACGATCGTCCGGGCGCTGCTGGTCCCGGCCACGATGCGCCTGCTGGGGGTCTGGAACTGGTGGCTGCCGGAGCGCCTCCGGCGTTGGCTGGCCGAGGTCGTCCCGGGCGCCGGGGCCGAGACCCAGGTCGGCGGCGACCGATGAGCGCTCACCGAATCGTCGTCGTTGGCCTCGCCCTGGCGCTCGTCGCCGGCGCCTGTAGCGGACCGATCCTGGCCAATCCCGGAGCCTCGCTGCGACCGGTCCCGGCCGCGACTCCGGCGGCCTCGCCCGCCGTCGACCCGGTGCCGATCGTCTTCCCGCTCGACGACGGCGCCCACGATCGGTTGACCGAGTGGTGGTACTACACGGGCCACCTGCGAGACCTCGCCAGCGGTGCCCACTACGGCTTCGAGTACGTCATCTTCCGGGCCGAACGGGGAGCGTTCCCGGTCTCCTGGGCGTCGCACCTGGCGATCACCGACGAGGGCCAGGATGCCTTCCACTACGCCCAGCGCAGCTCGATCGGTCCCGCCGTCGACCTGGCGCCGGGGCCGTCCGCCGGCTTCTCGTTCTCGCTGGGAACCGACCCGAGCGACCCGACCACCAGCGGCCGGCCAGCGTGGACGATGGCCGGCGTCAACGGCTCGGATCACCTCGCCGCCCAGCTCTCTCCGGCCGAGGCGGCAAAGGCCGGCTCGCCGGGCGGCCTGGGCCTGGACCTCGCCCTGACGGCAGCCAAGCCACCCGTCCTCGAGGGCGGCACTGGCTGGATCGACTTCGGGCCGGCCGGTGGCTCGTACTACTACTCCCGGACCGACCTCAACGCGAGTGGCTCGATCGTCGTCGGCGGCCGGACCCTGCAGGTCGAGGGGACCGCCTGGTTCGATCACCAATGGGGTGACTTCATCTCGGTCGGCGGCGGCGGCTGGGACTGGTTCGCGCTGAACCTCGCCGACGGGACCGACCTGACCATCTCGCTCGTGCGGGCCGCCGACGGCACGGACTCGCTGAGCTACGGAACGCTGGTCGACCCGACCGGCGTGGCCAGCCACCTCGACCGGAGCGCGTTCAGCGTCGCGACGACAGGCCACTGGACGTCACCGGCGACCAGGGCGACCTATCCGGCCGGCTGGACCGTGTCGATTCCGAGCCAGGGGCTGACGATCAGTCTCCGGCCAACCGTCGCCAACCAGGAGCTCGATACGCGGGCCACGACCGGCGTCGTCTACTGGGAGGGCTCACAGGTGGTCCAGGCGACCCGGGCGGGCCGGGCGTTGAGTGGCCAGGGCTACGTCGAGCTGACCGGCTACGGCCCGGGCGGTTGAAGCCGGCCGGCGGCTAGGAGGACGGCGCGGGCTCGTCGCCTGGACTCGGGTTGGGCGTCGGCGCACCCGGCAGGGCGATCCCGCTGCTTGCGCCGAGCTGGAACTCCGCGGCGCGGGTCGCGTCGAGCTCGGCGAGCAAGGCGACCATCTGGTTGCCCGCGGCCGCGTAGGCGCTCGTGCTGGCGAGCTGGGCGCCGAGGCCGTTGGCGGCCACCGCCCGAACCTGGGCATAGAGCCGGCCGACCTCGCCCTGCAGGGCTGATGCGTCCGGCCAGGCGCTGAGATAGCCGACGACCGAGGAGCCGTAGGTGGCCGCCGCCGACATCTGGCGGAGCGTGGCCGAGATGGCGCCGGTGTCGATCGACTTGGCCTTCAGCTCGTGCTTGAGGGTGGACAGCGAGCCCGCCAGCTGGGCGTCCGTGGAGGCGATCTGGCGGAGCGCACTGGCCGCCAGCGGATCGACGTCCGAGACGATGGCCGAAGACCCAGGCGGGGTCGATGACCCGGCGCTCGGCGACGGCTGGACGATCACCACGACCGGCGCCGGTTGGGCCGAACGGCTGAGGCTCATGATCCAGCCCACCGACAGGCCGCCGACGAGCAACCCGAGGACGGCGCCGGTGGTCATGAACAGGAGCGCGCGCGAAGCCGCGACGCCCATCAGGATCCGCATCCCGCAGCCGGCACAGCGAACCACGCCGTCGGCGACGGGCCGGCCGCACCTGGGGCACGAGACGTAACCGCCGTTCGACGGGTTGTCGCCGATCAACATCGATGGCCGCTCAATGGGCAGGCCTTCCTTCCGGATGCGGGTCGCCATTCTGCCAGCCTACTCATGGGGTCGGGACGCGAAGATCGATCGAATGTCCTGCCCGGCCATGGGACTGGCGCGGACATCGCTCAGTCTGCCGGGTTCCGGCGGAGGGTGACAGCCGCAGTGATCCAGCCGCTCAGCACGGTCAGGGCGTAGCCGGCGCACCACACGCAGACCGCATCGATCACGAACAGCTCGAGGTAGGTCAGGTAGGCGACGAACAGGACACCGAGGAGGCCCAGGCCGTACAGGCCGAGCAGGGCATGCCGGTCAGCCCGCCGCCACCAGGCCAGCGACAGCCCGAAGAGGACGATCGAGAAGGCCAGGCCGAAGACGGCGACCGGGACTCCGAACAGCTCGCTGTACGAGCTGAGGGCGACCGTCTCGCAGCCGTGCAGCGGCCCGCAGACCG
This sequence comes from Chloroflexota bacterium, assembly GCA_003169655.1. GTDB lineage: Bacteria > Chloroflexota > Limnocylindria > Limnocylindrales > CSP1-4 > Palsa-1033. The sequence continues at coordinate 6,702 of PNAZ01000115.1, read as the reverse complement.
GCAGTCCGCCACTCAGCCTGGTCCAGGCCAGGTAGGCGGCGATCAGCAACCCGAGGGAGGCAAATCCGGCCGTGGCCGGTCCATTCCGGCCCATGGTCAGGGCTGCCCGGAGCCGCTGGCTCCTGGCGAGGCCCCGGCGCCGCTCGTCGAGCTCCCGACCGGGCTCGCTGGCAGGCCGGCCAGCGACCGGATCGTGGCCTCCAGGGCCGCGTAGGTCGTCAGCGCCTGGAGCTTTTCGTTGACGAAGATCGACGGTGTCTCAGTGATCCCGAGGGCGGTTCCGGCGTCCTGTTCGGTGTGGACCGCGGCCGCCCTGGCCGGATCGACCAGGCAGGTATCAAACACCGCCAGGTCGAGGCCCACCTTCTGGGCGATCGCGTCGAACCTCGCCTGGAGGAACCAGCCCTGGTTCTCGCCATTGGGGTTCTGGTTGGCGTACAGCCAGTCGTGGTATTGCCAGAACTTGCCCTGGGCTGAGGCGCACTGCGCCGCGACGGCCGCGTTGAGCGACTCATCCGGCGTGTGGTCGGTGCCCAGGAAGGCGTAGTCGTGGAACTGATAACGGACGACTCCTGCGGCCACGAACTCCTGGACGACGTTCGGCTCCCACTGGAGGGTCCAGATCTCGCAGGCCGGGCACTGGAAATCCTCCCAGGCGTCCATCGTCACCGGCGCACTGGTTGAGCCCAGGATGGTGCCCTGACGCGGGACCGAGTCGGCCATCGGATTGGCCGGCGGGTTGAGCACTGACGGATTATTGGGAGTCGTCGGACGCGAGTTCACGACGATGATCAGGATGATCGTGGCGATCACGGCCAGGACTGTCGTGATCGCGGTCGGGTTCTGCCACAAGGGGCGGCTCGTGGCCGGCGTGCGGTTCGAGGTCCTTGGACGTCCGGCGGCCCGGCCCGCGGACTGCGCCCGGCGCTGGCGGCGGCGTGAAGCTGGTCCTGGCGTCGGAGCCTGGCCGGGCATGAGGCGGGGTCTCGCTCCCGGGAGCTAGCCGCGCCGGCTGTTGGTCGCCTGGCAGTCCGGGCAGATCCCAAACAGCTCGAGGCGGTGCGACTGGATCTTGAACCCGGTCGCCTTGCCGACGTCGCGGGCCACCGCCGGCATCCCACAGGCCTCGACCTCGGTCGTCCGCGCGCACTGCGAGCAAATCACGTGGTGGTGGTGAACCGGCTCGCACTCGACGTAGGCGTGCTCGCCGTTGGGCAGGTCAACCCGCTCGACCGCGTTCAGCTCGGTGAACAGCTCGAGGGCGCGAAAGATCGTTGCCCGGCCGACGTCAAGGCGCCGCTCCCGGGCGTCATCGACCAGGTCGGCGGCCGTGAAATGACCGTTCCGATCGGCGATCAACCCGGCCACGACCCGGCGCGGCTCGGTCAGCCGAAAGCCCGCCCGGTCGAGCACGGTCACGATCGTCGAAGGATCCGTCATGACCCCGACGATACCACGGTTTCGAGGATGTCCCATTCAACTGTTGACGATACCCAGTCTCACTTGATATCGTTGGTTTGCCCGCACTGAGGCCCCGTCGATGCGTCATCTGTTGAGACTCAATCTGGCAGTGATTGGGATTCTGGTTGCGACCGGCTCACTGGCCGCGTGCGCCGGCTCGAGCTCATCCGGCTCGACAGTCCCGACCGCCCCGCTCGTCGGCGGCCCGTCACCGGCTGGCACTGCCGCGCCGATCGCGGTCCTGGGCACCGAGAACTTCTATGCCGACCTGCTCGGCCAGGTCGGCGGCGCGCGGGTCGTGGCCACCAGCCTGCTCAACGATCCGAACGCCGACCCGCATGGCTTCGAGAGCAGCACCCAGGCCGCGGTGGCCGTGGCCGATGCCCGGCTGGTGATCGTCAACGGCCTTGGCTACGACGCATTCATGGACAAGCTGCTGGCGGCTTCGCCGAACGCGAACCGCACGGTGATCAACGTCCAGCAGCTGCTCGGGCTGGCCGACGGGGCAAATGCCCACATCTGGTACGACCCCGCGACGATGCCCGCAGTCGCCGCGGCCGTGACGACCGCGCTCGATGCGATCGACCCCACCAACGCCTTCTACTTCGACGCGCGCAAGGCCCTCTACCTCGACTCGCTCAAGCCGCTGGCGACTAAGATCGCCGAGATGAAGACGCGCTTCGGCGGTGCTCCGGTCGCGTTCACCGAGCCGGTCGCGGGCTACCTGGCCGCGGCGATCGGGCTGCAGGTCCTGACCCCCGAAGGCTTCCAGAAATCGATCGAGGACGGCACCGACCCGGCGCCCGCCGATGTTGCCGCCGAAAGCGACCTGCTGACCGGCAAGAAGGTCAAGGTCCTGTTGTACAACAGCCAGGTCACGTCGCCGATCACGACCCGGATGCACGACCTGGCCGTCGCCAACGGGATCCCCGTGGTCGGCGTCGCCGAGACGATCCCGGCGGCCTACTCCGACTACGTCAGCTGGCAGCTGGCGCAGATGAACCAGCTGGAGCAGGCGCTGGCTGCCGGTGGCTGAGCCCGACCC
>PNAZ01000115.1:0-4158 GCA_003169655.1 Chloroflexota bacterium | reverse complement strand
CTCTCGAGCGGATCGGTCGAGGTGCTCGGGGAACCGCCTCGCCGGGGCAATCCCGGAATCGGCTACGTGCCCCAGCACCAGTCGTTCGACCAGGACCTGCCGCTTCGAGGCCGGGACCTCGTCCAGCTCGGGATCGACGGCCATCGCTGGGGCGTCGGCCGGCCATCGCGGGCCGACCGCAAGCGGGTGACCGCGGTGATTGAGGCAGTCGAGGCCACGCCCTATGCCGATGCGCCGATCGGGCGGCTGTCCGGCGGCGAGCAGCAGCGCCTGCGGATCGCCCAGGCGATCGTCGGTGATCCGCGCCTGCTCCTGTGCGACGAGCCGCTGGCCAGCCTTGATCTCCATCACCAGCAGGAGATCACCGATCTGATCGGCGGCTGGCAGCAGCGGACCGGCCGGACGGTCCTGTTCGTGACCCACGACGTCAACCCGATCCTCAACCTGGTCGACCGGGTCCTGTTCGTGGTGAATGGTCGCTGGGCGGCCGGGACGCCGGACGAGGTGCTCACCTCGGAGCGGATGTCCGACCTGTATGGGTCGCACGTGGACGTGATGCGGGTCCATGGCCGGATCCTGGTCGTCAGCGAATCGACGGGCTCCGGGTTCGAGCTGGAGGAGCCCCATCACCTGCCCGAGATCCACGCCGGCGGCGGTCCGGGCGCGGGTTCCGGGGCCGGCTCCCGGAAAGTGCCCTGATGGACCAGCTCGTCCACCTGCTCGGCTATCCGTTCGTCCAGAACGCGATCGCGGCCGGGGTCGTGATCGCGATCGTGTCGGGCATCGTCAGCCGCTTCGTCGTGGCCCGCAACATGGCCTTTGCCGTCCACGCCCTGGCCGAGCTCGGGTTCACGGGCTCGGCCGGCGCGATCCTGGTCGGCGTCTCGCCGGTGATCGGGCTGATGGCCGGCACGACGATCACCGCCCTGTTCATCGGCACGCTCGGCGTCCGGGTCCGCGAGCGTGACGCGGTCGTCGGGGTGGTGATGGCCTTCGGACTGGGCCTGGGCGTCCTGTTCCTGACCCTCTACCCCCACTACGCGACCGAGGCGATCGCGATCCTGTTCGGGACGATCACCGGGGTCAGCACCTCGGACGTCATCCTGCTGCTGGTGATCGGTGCCCTGACCCTGGTCACCCTGGCCGTGGTCTACCGCCCGCTGACCTTCGCCACAGTCGATCCGGAGGTCGCCGAGGCACGCGGCGTGCCGGTCCGCGGGCTGGCCATCGTCTTCCTGCTGATCATGGCCGCCGCGGTCGCCGAGGCAGTCCAGGTCGTCGGAGTGCTCCTGATCCTGACCCTGCTGATCACCCCCGGCGCCTCAGCCGAGCGGCTGACGGCGCGCCCCGGTCGGGCTGCCGTGTACAGCGTCGCGATCGCCCTGACCTGCGTGCTTGGCGGGATCCTGCTGGCGCTCGTGACCAACGTCGCGGTCAGCGTGTACGTCACCTCGCTCAGCTTTGCGCTCTATCTCGGGGCGCGCTTCCTCGTGGGGCCGACCCTCCTCGGCCGCGAACAGCGCCGGCCCGACCTGGGTGCCGAGGGCGCGCGCGCGGTTTAGCCCTGGCGGCCGGCGCGGCGGTCGAGGCGGCTCACGCACGTTCGGCGAGCTCAAATCAGGCCGTTCTTCCGAAATACCAGCCGGTGTGGTGGTACGGAAGGACTGAGCCGGCGAACCTCGGGATTCAGCCCGCCCCGAGCTCGGTTCCACGCGTAGCGATCGCCGCTGGACCCGTCTGACGTCCGGAATCGAGCGGAAGTCTTCACGTACCACCACATGGGTTGGTAAATCGGAACAACTGCGACCGGGCGCTTCTCGTCGGACCGGCGGCCAAGCGGCTATGGACTCCGCTCCGGGTCCGGGGTCGATCAGCTGAGCGTGGCCGAACGCTGAGGATCGGGACGACGTCATAGTTCAGAGCCGATTCCGATCATGAACCTCGCTTGCAACGGAATTTGTCACGGAAGCGCTGGCCGGTGGACGCCACGCCTCAGCGAGGGAGCGCGGCCGCCAGCTCGTCGGCGGTGGGCATGCCTTCGCGGGCACCGACGCGGGTGGTGGCCAGACTAGCGGCGGCGACCGCGCGGCGCACGGATTCCTCGAGCGGGCGGCCCTCAGCGAGCGCGGCTGCCAGGGCGCCGTTGAAGGCGTCGCCGGCCCCGGTCGTGTCGACTGCCTCGACGCCGATCGCCGGCACGGTCCACGGCGCGCCATCGCGGGGCACGACGAGCACGCCCCCTGAGCCGAGCGTCACGATCACCGCCTCGCGCACAGGCAAGGATCGCGCGGCCAGGACGGGGTCGAAGCCGGAGGAGTCGAGACCGGCTGGATCCGAGCCGGTGAGTGCAGCCAGCTCACCGCGATTGGGCGTCAGGATGTCTACGAATTCGAGCCAGCCGACATCGATTCCGAGCGCAGGGGCTGGGTTGAAGATCGTGCGCGCCCCCGCGGCCCGCGCGCCCCGCAGCGCGGCGGCGGCGGTCGCCGGTGCGAGCTCGTTCGAGACGAGCAGGACATCGCCGGCCAGCGATCCAAGCGCCTCCAGCTCGCGCTCGAGCACATCCGGCGCGAGGCGCAGGTTCGCGCCGGACGCGACCGAGATCACGTTTTCGCCGGCGGCATCGACCAGGATGAGGGCGATCCCTGTCGCCGCTCGCGAATCAGTCAGGAGGCCGGTCGTGTCGACCCCGGCCGCTACGAGCGCCGCCTGCGCCTCGAGGCCGAACGAATCCGAGCCGATCGCTCCGAGCAGCCGGACGGAAGCCCCGAGCCGGGCGGCGGCGACGGCCTGGTTGCCGCCCTTGCCACCAGGGTGCTGCTCGAACGAGCCGCCGGTGATCGTCTCGCCGGGCGCCGGCAGGCGTGCCGAACGGACGACGAGATCGACGTTGACGCTGCCCACGACGATCACCCGGCCGCTCATCGCCAGGATCCGCCGCTCAAGCGTGCGACCTCAGGAACCGGTGATGAACTCGCCGCCGTCGACGCCGATCGTCTCGCCGTTGATGAAGTCGGTCCCCTCGCCGCTCAGGGCGACGATGGCATTGGCGACGTCCTGCGGTGTGGTCATCCGGCCCGTCGGATTCCGCCGGGTGGCAGCCTCGATGATCATGTCGTGCTCGGGAATCTTCATCAGCGCGGGCGTCTTGGTCACGCCCGCCCGGATCGTGTTGCAGGTGACACCGTCGCCCCGCCGGGCGAGCTCCATCGCCAGCTGCCGGACGTGGGACTCGAGCGCAGCCTTGGCCGACGACACGACGCCGTAGCTCGGCACGACCCGGCTCGAACCCTCGGAGGTCATCGCGTAGATCTTCGAGCCCTGCTCGAGGAAGCCGGCGCGGTAGAGGTCCTGGACCCAGTAGACGAGGCTGTTGGCCATCACGTCCTGGGTCATCTCCATCTTCTTGCGATCGACCGCGGCCTTGGGGTCATCAGCGATGAACGGCACGAGCGAGCCGAACGCGAGGGAGTGCATCACGACCCGGATGTACGGATGACCGCCCGCGGCCCGGCTTTGCTCGAAACGCTGGGCGAAGGTCGCGATCGCTGTCGCCCGCTTCTCGTCGTCGGCCGCGTTCATATTGATGAACAGGGCCTCCGAACCGGCGGCCGCGATCGCGTCCTTGACCTCCTCGACATGGCCCACAGCGGCCCGGAAGTCGAGGTGGACACCGAAGATCCGGTAGCCCTGGNNGTCATCTCGTGTTCGTCTCCGCTGAAGGGGCGGCTGGAAGGGCCGCTGCAAGAGCCGGAAGAAGTTCGACCCTTGCCCGAGTCTAGCCTGACCCGTCGCGAGCGAGCGTGCCTCGGCTGCAGGTCTGCATCGGTCTCAGATCACGCCGTCGGCATGGAGGCGCTTGATCGACGCCGGGTCGTAACCGAGCTCGGCGAGGATCTCATCGGAATGCTCGCCGAGCATCGGCGGGGCGCTCCTGATGGTGGCCGGCGTCGCGCCGAGCTTGAACGGCACGCCAACCTGGCGGAGCGTGCCGAGGAGCGGGTGGTCCACCTCGACGAGCATCTCGCGGGCCCGGGCCTGCTCCGATTCGAGCGCCTCAAGGACGCCCTGGATCGGGCCGCAGGGAATCTCGGCCGCCTCGAGGCGGTCGAGCCAGAAGCCCGTCGTCTGGGCGGCAAACCGCTCGGCCACGATCGG
>PNAZ01000063.1 GCA_003169655.1 Chloroflexota bacterium | reverse complement strand
CGGGAGCAGCGCGCGAAGCGCGGCTTCATCCCCGCCAGGCCCGGGATAGACGAGAAGGTCGGCCTGCCCCATCTGGTCGGTCGCGCTGCGCTCCGCGGTCGGCGTGATTGTCTTCATGACTGTCGCGAGTCCGACCATCCCCGCCACCGGCACGAGGATCAGGACGACGATGAGGAGGCTCCGCCAGCGGGAGCGGAGGATGCTTCGCCGCCCGATCCGCAGGAGCAGGGCGGCGGTCGAGCCGGTCACGCGGTCGTCCCGACGGAGAACTCCTGGGTCGGTGCCGGCCTCGCTTCGTCGACGACCCGCCCGTCGCGCAAGAACACGACGCGGTCCGCCCACGCAGCGTGGGCGGCGTCATGGGTCACGAGGACCGCCGTCCCGCCCGCGTCGCAATGGACACGCAAGAGGCGCATGACGGATTCGCCGGTCATCGAGTCGAGGGCCCCGGTCGGTTCGTCGGCGAGGACGATCCCGCGCCCGCCGACGAGGGCTCGCGCGATCGCGACCCGCTGCTGCTCGCCGCCGGAGAGGTCGTCCGGGTAGCGGTCGGCGAGGTGCCCGAGGCTGACGCTTTCGAGTGCCTGGGCTGCCTGGGCCTGCGCGGCCGCGAGGGGCGCCCCGTCAAGCTCGAGGGGCAGCGAGACGTTCTCGCGAGCGGTGAGCCCGGCGAGGAGGTTGAGGTCCTGGAAGACGTAGCCGACCGTTCGCCGACGGAGGAGCGCCAGCTGTGACGGACTCATCCGGCCGACGTCCTTCCCCTCGACGAGAACGCGACCACCCGTCGCCTGGTCCAGCCCTCCGACGAGCGAAAGGAGCGTCGTCTTGCCCGAGCCGCTCGGGCCCATGATCGCGAGCAGCTCACCACGCTCGACTCCGAGCGTGGTCGGGTGGAGCGCGACGACTTGGGTGTGCCCGGAGCCGAAGCGGCGCTCGGCCGCCTCAAGCTCGATCGGTCGCGTCACGAGGTCGCTTTCCCTGCGCGCGCGGACAGGCTGCGGATGCGAGCCTCTGATGCATCGAGCCAGCGGATCTCGGCCTCAGTCCGGAAGATGAGCGCGTCGATGAGGATGAGGAACGCGACGTCGCGATCCGGGTCGGCCTGCGCCTTGCGCCGCGTGTATGCCTGCAGCTGCTCGATCGAGGCCCGCCGTTGGCGCTGAAGGATCTCCGTGACATCAACGTCGCCTGCGGCCACAGCGAGGAGGACCTTGATCGTGAGCTCGTCGCGCGGCGGCGCCTCGATGACGACCGGCGAGCTGAACCAGGCTCCGAGGGCCTCGGTGCCGGCGGACGTGATGCGGTAGTCGTGACGCTCGCCGTCTGATGGCAGTTCGGTCACAAGGCCGTCGCGCTCGAGCCTCTGGAGTGTCGTATAGACCTGCCCGATGTTGATCGCCCAGGAGCCGCCAGTCCGGCGCTCGAAGGCCGTCTTGAGCTCGTAGCCGTGCGCGGGAGCATCGGCGAGCAGGGCAAGGAGTCCGAACTTGACCGACAAGGTGTCCTCTTCGAACGGCGACTGGAGGAGAATACATACCGAGTATGCAAGCGTCAACCCTCGCGAATTATGGCCGCCGCGTCGAACCGTGGGGTGGTCGTGCGCGTCGCGCTAACCACTCGCTCGCCATCCGCCCTGAACATCCGATCAGGGGGCATCCCTTTGAGGACAACGCACCGCGACGAGGACGCGAGAAGCAGGACAAGGGCTGGCCGATGCGCTTTCGCCTCACATGACCGGGAGATCGAGCCAGGCCTCGCGGATTGCTCGGGTGGCGAGCTCGGTCCGTGACTGGATGCCAGTCCGTTCGAAGATGCGACCGAGATGCGCCTCGACCGTCTTGCTCGTCACGCCAAGCGCATGGCCGACTTCCTCGTTCGTCAGCCCACCGGCCACCAAACGGACCACCTCTGTCTCGCGAGGCGTCAGTTTGGGCGGCTGCGGCTCATCGCGACGCTCGACGATCAGTCTTCCAGCCGCAGCGGCACGCACCGCTTCGTGGGGGTGTCGCCTACCTCCCAGGGGCTGTCAGTCCGCAGCCGCGACTGGCTTTACTCCCCGTCCTCGACCAGTCAGCGCGGCGAGACCGAGTGCACTTAGAAGCAGAACGGTCTCACTGAGCCCGCCGCGAACCGTCAGGTCCGCACTGTCGAAGCCGCTTGCGAATGTCGAGCCACCGCTCGGGATGACGGACTCACCGCCGCACGGGATCACGGTGTAGACCGGGTCGGCCGGAGAACCGGCCGCCTCCCAGCAACGCCCCTCGGTCATCGAAAGGAGCGCGACCCCGGCGCCGATGACCAGTACGACCGCGACCGCTGCAATCACGGCCTCCCGGCGGCGCCGACCAGGCCGTCCCTCGATCCCGGCCCCGAGCGCGATCAAGATGATCCCGGGCACCACGAACTCGATCGTGGCAATCGACAGGATTGCGCCAACAACACAGAGAAGCCCCGCCGCAACAACGATCGCTGGTCGGCGCTGGAGGGCTCCCACTACGGCGAGCAGGCCCATCGTCGCGTAGAGCGCCGGGATCGCGATCGCCCGCGGCATGTCCTCCGGCGGGCTCGGGTCCTGAGATTGGACCTGGATGAAGAGGCCGACTGCCACCGACAGCCCAACGATGACGATGCTGACCCAAACCGCAGGGCGAACGTTCCGATCCGGCATGGATCCCACACTTCCAGGCGCAATCGTGATACTCATTGGTATCGAGTTTGATAGGCGCACTCCCGGCCGTCAAGGGGGCAGCGGACGCAGTCGAGCTGCGAGACTAGACGGATCGCACGATCCACCCATCGTGTCGGGCTCGCGCACGCCGAGTCAGTCGTCAGTCAAGGCCATGCTGCCCGAAGGCTGTCATCGCCGATGTGAAGGGCCTTCGTTCTCAGGTTCAGCCGGCGTTCATCAGAATGACCCAGCCCGTGATCGGCTCGACCCAGATGTTCATATGTGACCGATAGACGGGACCTGTCTGTCCTGGTTGAACCACGTCACCGTCGATACTCACCGACCAGAAGGGTGGGATCACCGGCGAAAGCTGGGTCTCGACGTTGGTAACCGTCTGCCCGTCGTGGATTCGAGTGAAGTAGCCCCGGGCTACTAGATCCGCCCGCAGAAGCCCCATCAGCAACCAGATCGCGAGAACGACGCCGAAGATCGCGAAGACTCGGGTCAGTCTTCGGCGTCCTCCGCGGTTCGAGATCACCGGCTCGCCAGTCATGCCGCCGTGGCCTTGGGGATCATGATCGCGAACCCAATGACGAGGACCGCCACGAGGGTGGCCACGAGAGCAAGAAGCCCCGTGGCCCGACATCGGTGAGCTACGCAGTATGCATAAACCAGGCCGAGCGGCGGCACGGCGTACCACGCTGCGAGCGCTTCGTAATAGAGGCCGAGGCGAGGCGCAGCTAGGAAGACGACGGCAAGCCAGATGATAATGAGCGTCGCGACACGAACAGCCGTGATCTGCGTCATACGGCGAGCACCTTCATGTCAGCCTGACGATGCGCCTGCCTTCTCGGTTCCGCTGAAGCAAATCTGCCGCTCTAGTCACGGCGACCGAGCGTTCTAAGGATCTTGCCTCGGCGCGATGAGACGCGCACCGTGGAGCGTGACAGCGTCTCACTAGGGTCGAAGTGAAGCCTCGCGCTCTCTGGATCGGGTGTTTCGCGCTCGGAGCCTACAACGCACTCCTGTTCGGCATCGGCGGGGTGCTCTTCGCCGCTCTGTCCTTCTTGTTCGCCTTGCCGCTGGTCATCCGGGGCGATCGAGCCTCCGCGTTGTCGGGATTGCTCCTCGAGTTTGGAGCGACGTGGCTCGCGCTGATGACGGCACAGTCAAATGCGGGCGGGCGGCTCGACGATCCAGCGCCTTGGCTTGGACTGGGGATCGTGCCAGGGGCGATCGGACTCCTACTTGCTCTGGGCCGGGTAGTCCACGGCGGTCGAACCCATCTGAGGGCCTGATCCTCAAACCTTCAATTCCGGCCCTTCGGCGCTCAGGAGGGGCTCGGTGCCACTGACACGAGGTCGTCGACGATCGTCGATGTCGACCCCGCGTCGAGGTAGACAAAGGCCCAGCAATCGCGTACTGGAAGGGTGATCCCGACGCCCATCGAGCCACCGTCAATCGGCGGGGTGTCTCCGACGACGGCAGTGCCAGGGAGCCGACCCACGCCAGCCGCTCTCGCGAGGGGGAAGGCGATGACGCGTTTGTCGCCGGCGCCCCAGCCCAGGTCCGAGTCGAGGACGAGCTTGTCTCCCTCGCCCCCGATTCGCCAGTTCTCGGTTGACCCGAGGAGCCAACGGAATGGGCCGTCGACATACACCGACTCTCCCTGCGGCGCGGGCAGCGTCGACGGTGGGGTTGCCGGGCAGGGGTCAAGCGCGGTCACGACCGGACCGACCGTCGAGGGCAGCGGACTCGTCTGTCCCGTTGCCGGCGCGGCCGCCACGACGACACTGCTCGCCCCGTCCGACCAGATCGCGGTCAGGAGCCAGCAGCCCGGATGCGGCAGTACGAGTCCACCAACGCTGGTGTCGGTGGCGACGGCGTACACCGCCCCGCCGGTGGCCCCGACAGAGCTCACCGGGTGACCGCCAACAAGGATCGGCAGGTCGAGTTCGGTCGCGAAGACCGACACCGTCGGCCCGTCCCCGGTGTCGGCCAGCCAGACGACCTTCTCGGGCGTCCCGGCCACCCAGGGCACGCCGCCCCAGCGCCAGCGCAGGCCGCTCACCTCGACCTCGGGCGCCACGCCCCCGGCAAGTCGTGTGATCGGCGTGAGAGGGCAGGTGCCACCCACATGGGGCGGGTTGCTCGCGGGACCGTCGGCGGCTTGGGTTGAGGGCGAGGTCGCACCCGTCGGAGCTGCTGACCCGAACCCAGGTCTCGGTCCGGGCAGCGTGGTCGCAAGGACGACCCCAACGAGGACCGCCGCGAGCCCGAGCGACCCGATCGTGACCAGGCTCGCCGATCCGGGCTCGCCGGGCCAGGGGCTTGACCAGCGAGCCGGGAGGAACGATCGGCGGCGACGCTGGCGCGTCTCGCTTACCTCGGCGAGGATCCGAGCCGCGAGCCCCGCGTCGGGCGCCCCCGACGAATGGGCCTGGCGTAGCTCGCGCAGCGCATCGTCGACTGCACGGTCATCGGCTCCAGGCCCCTGCTGGGTTGTCACTTGCACATCAGCGGTCCTCGGCCCGAAGCGCCGCTTGCAGCGCGGCGCGAGCGCTGTGGAGACGGGACTTGACCGTACCGAGGGGCCGTCGGATCAGCGCCGAGATCGATGCCAACGGGTACCCCTCGAGGTAATGGAGGACCAGGACGGTCCGTTCGTCGATCGACAGTCGGCCCAGGGCCCGAGCCAGCGAATCGCGGCTGGCCAAAGCCGCGCCGAGCTCGCGCTGCGGATCGACGAGGTCGTCCGCCCGGATCGTGAACCGCCGGGCGGATGCTTCCGGTGGCGCATCGGTCGAAATCGGGATCAGGCGCACTGGGCCACGGCGGCGGATGGCGTGCCGGGTGGCATGGACCAGCACCATCCGTAACCACGGCTCGAATGCTGTGGGGTCGCGCAGTTGGGGCAGATCCCGCCAGACTGTCACGAACGCCTCCTGCACGACATCGTCGGGATCGACCGCATCGCCTCCGACCGCCCGCACGAACCGCCAGGAGGCGTCGAGACGGCTCGACACGAGGCGGGCGAATGCTTCTTCGTCACCTCGCTGTGCTCGCTCGACGAGTCCTCGTTGGCTGCGATCTTCGGGCACTGACATAGGGGACCGTCTGGACCGCCAAAGGTTCGATCTTTGATCCGCCGAATATCGCGGCGTGCTCGCGGCTATTGAACTGGTAGCACCACGACCAACTCATCGCGCGTCGGCGGGTCCGCCATTCGAGCCGTCAGGACGTGACCCGCGCCATGATCTCGAGGCGGTTGCCGAACGGATCCGCGCTGTAGAAGCGGACGAAGCCAGCCAGCTGGGTGTCGTCAACCACCGGAGCACCGGCAGCCACGAGCGCTGAGCGCATCGCCTCGAGATCGGCGACCACGAGAGCCGGATGGGCCTTGGCCGCCGGCCGGAACGGGGTCTCGACGCCGAGGTGCAGCTGGGTGTCGCGATCGATCTCGAACCAGCAGCCACCGCGAGCCCGGAGATGCTCGGGCTTGTCGACTTCGGTCAGGCCGAGCACT
>PNAZ01000015.1 GCA_003169655.1 Chloroflexota bacterium | reverse complement strand
GCCCGGTTGATGAGCGGGAGGACCAGAAAGATCGGCGTCCGATGGGTCGCCGGCTCAGCGCGGAGATAGCGGTACAGGCGGGCCTTGTTCTTGCGCCAGATCAGCTCTTTCGGGCTGAGCCCGACGGGAGCGTCGGCCGAGCCCAGGATGGCTCGGGCCATCTCGAGTGCTCGATCATTCGCCGACCACAGACTCTCTGCGCCCGCCCACGCCGGCCAGGTGGTCGCGGTCATCGGTTGCCCTTGGCGGGCTTTGCGCGCCCGGCGGCCCCGGCTGGCCCAACGCGCCCGGCCGGCCCTGTGGGTCCTGCCGGGCCTGCGGGCCCTGTGGGTCCTGCGGGCCTGGCGCGAATCGCCTCGTCGATCGCATCGAGTCGGTCGGCGAGTTGATCGATCTTTTCCTCGAGGCCGATGACAAGCTCACCAAGCCGGGCGATGTCTTCGCGGGTCGGCACGTTGATTGTCTCGAGATAGGTTCGCATGTTGTCGCGGACCGACTTCTGGGCGGTCAGCAGGGTCTCGAGCAGCTTGCCACTCGATTCGCCGGCCTCAGGGCTGCCCATGGCCTGCTCGAGGGCCGCGCTCCAGGCACGCTCGTTGGTCTCGTACACCTCGCGCCAGGCCTCGAACGGATCGGTGGCTCGGCCCGTTTCCCCAGTCTTCGTCATTGCTGTGTCTCCTGCTCGTTCGTCGGCTCGTCGGGCTGCTGGCGGGTCGCGCCCGGGCCCGCGTGGTAGAGACCGAAGAACCGGTCAATCGTCTCGCGATAGGCAGTCAGCATCGCCGCCGAAGAGTCCAACCAGACATGGCCGGCGTCGGTGATGGTGTACACCCGCCGGGCCGGACCGGTTGGCCCGGGCTCCCAGCTCGACTCGAGGAAGCCGTCTTTCTCCATCTGGCGGAGCGTCCGGTAGAGCGTGCTCATCGTGATCCCGAACAGGCCGAGCGCTCGGAGGTAGTCCTCGATGACATAGCCGTGCCCCCGCTGGAGCGAGACTGCCAGCAGGACAAACGGCGCCAGGATGTCGCGCGGAGGCCAGCCGGGAAACGGCTCGCGCTCGTCGATCGGCTCGCCCGCTGGATCGGGCCCGGAAGCGGTGGCGGTTTGGTGGTCAGGCATGGCTGGCTTGGACGTTCTCGGCTGCGGTAGCTTCGGTGACTGGACAATCCTGCACACTAGGTGCACAATGCACTTAGAGACATTGCGCAAGTAGATGCGCTTCGATAATAGGCTAAGGAGTTACCAAATGTCCACCACCACCAGCGAGTTGAACGAGTCGGCGGCCGCTGCCGTTGCAGAAGCCACCCGGATTGCCGCCCAGGCGGCCCGTAATGGAACCGAAACCACCAAGGCCTCGATCGAGGCCGCGCGTTCGTACGTCGACGAGACGAACATCCTCGGTCGGGACCTGCTCGGCACCTGGTCAGTCCAGAGCGAGGCGGCCGTCAGGGCCGCATTCGAGGCACAGAATGCCGCGATCGACGCCGGTCTCGGCCTGTTCGACCTTGGTTTCAAAGGCAACCGGCAGGCAGTCGACCAGTTCTCCGTGATCGTCAAGCGAACTCAGCAGGCGACCCTCGAGAGCTGGCAGACCGCTGTCAAGGCCGCTTCAAAGGCGACCGAAGCCACGAAGCGCTGACCTGCGGCGCGAAAGCCGCTGGGGAGGTGGCCGGCAATCGATCCGCCGGCCACCTCCTCTTGTCCGAGCCGAGTTTGAGGAGGTTTTTGCGATGGCTGAGCTGACCGGCAAGGCTTGCCTTGTTACCGGCGGGTCGCGCGGCATCGGCCGGGCGATTGCTCTCGAGCTCGGACGCCAGGGCGCCTTCGTTGCCGTTGGCTATGCCCACAACGAGGCGGCCGCTGAAGAGGTCGCCGCGGAGATCGCGAAATCAGGGGGCAAGGCGTTCGCGTTCGGCTGCGACGTCCAGGATCCCGCGGCCATCGAGCCGGCCGTCGCAGGTGTGGTCGAGCGCCTCGGCAAGATCGACGTGCTCGTCAACAACGCCGGGATTACCCGCGACCGATCACTGGCCAAGATGTCGTCGGAAGAGTGGGATGCCGTCCTCCAGACCAACCTGTCGAGCGTCTTTCACCTGACGGCTCTGGTGCTGCCCCACATGGTCAAGGCGGCTTACGGCCGAATCATCAACATCAGCTCCGTGATCGGGATCCATGGCAACTTCGGGCAGGCCAACTACGCGGCGGCAAAAGCCGGGATCATCGGTTTCACGAAGTCCGCGGCGCTCGAGCTCGCCCGCAAGGGCGTCACGGTCAACGCGATCGCACCCGGTTTCATTGAAACGGAGATGATCGCGGCCATGCCCGACGAGGTCCGAGCTCGGATCCTCGAGAAGATCCCGATGGGCCGGTTCGGGCGTCCGGAGGAGATCGCCCAAGCGGTCGCTTTCCTGGTCTCAAATGGCGAGTACATCACCGGCCAGGTGATCACGATCGACGGCGGGATGTACACCTAGATCCCGAGCGCCGGGCGACCCGGTCCGGATCGGAAAACCTCCAAAAAACCATAGAAGCGAGGCGAGCCACCATGGCTGAGATGACCCAAACAGGCCGCAACGGCGGCGTCTACCTGGTCAGCGCCGCCCGGACGCCGATCGGCAAGTTCGGTGGCGCGATGGCCGATGTCCCGGCGGTCGAGCTGGGCGGGGTCGCCATCCGGGCCGCGCTCGAGCGGGCCGGCCTGCCCGACGGCACGCCGATCGACGAGGTCCTGATGGGCCAGGTGATCCAGGCCGGTGCCGGACAGGCCCCCGCCCGCCAGGCGGCCCTCCTCGGCGGCCTGCCGGTGACCACCAGCGCCACGACGATCAACAAGGTTTGCGGCTCGGGCCTCAAGGCGATCATGCTGGGCGCCGCGGAGATCCGGGCCGGTGACGCCGAGGTGATCGTGGCCGGCGGGATGGAGAGCATGAACGGTGCGCCGTATCTGCTGCCCCGAGCGCGCTTCGGCTATCGCCTTGGTAACGGCACGCTGGTCGACGCGACCGTGCACGATGCGCTGTGGTGCGCCGTCGAGGAATGCCACGTGGGCACTCACGCCGAGCGTGTCGCCATCTCCAACAAGGTGAGCCGCCAGGACCAGGATGAATTCGCGCTGCGCAGCCACCAGAATGCGATCGCCGCGATGGACGCTGGCCGCTTCGACGCCGAGCTGGCGCCCGTCACCGTCCGTGACGCGAAGGGCCGCGAGACGATCGTCTCCCTCGACGAAGGCCCCCGCCGGGACTCGAGCATCGAGGCCCTGGCGCGACTCAAGCCGGCTTTCGCCTTGCCCGAAGGCGAGGATCGCGGCGACGCGCTGACAGGAACCGCCACCGCCGGCAATGTGCCCGGCATCACGGACGGCGCCGCGGCCACAGTCGTGGTCAGTGAGCGGAGCGTCGAACGATACGGCCTCAAGCCGCTCGCCCGGATCGTCGGCTATGCCCAGGCGGACATCGAACCGAAGTGGCTGTTCCTCGCCCCGGTCCTGGGCGTCCGCCGGCTGCTCGATCGGATCGAGATGCCGATCGAAGCCTTCGATCTCATCGAGATCAACGAGGCATTCGCCGCCCAGGTCCTGGCCGACGGCCGGGAGCTCGGCTTCGACTGGGACAAGGTGAACGTNNGCGCGATCGCCCTCGGTCACCCGGTCGGTGCGTCCGGAGCCCGGATCGTCGCGACGCTCCTCCACGAGCTTGCGCGACGAGAGGGGCGCTACGGCCTCGCGACCCTGTGCCTCGGCGGCGGCGGGTCCGTGGCGATGGCGTTCGAGAGGGTCTGAGCGGTCTCTAGTGCGAAGGCGGGGGCCGTCTGCGGGCCCCGTCGCCGCCGGAGACTGACGAAGCCATCCCGATCAGGTCTCGGCTTGCACGCGATCGCTCTCGGCGAATCGGTGGGCGGCGAGGTTTGCGTGACTGATGGTCCCAACCAGTTTGCCGTGGCCGTCGACAACCGGGATGCCTTTGATGATGGTGGACCGAAGCACAAGGTCCGCTGCCTCGAGGGATGCGCCGGGGTCGAGGACCACGGGGTCGGTCGTCATCACGTCCGCGACTGATCGTCCTCTGGTATCCATTTGCCAGGTTCCTCCGAACAAGGACACCATCATCCGGGGCAAGGGAGTGCGGCGATAGGGCCAACTGGCCCGTCCCGAGCGCTCGGTCGCCGACCTGGGTCGCCGAAACAGTGGTCGGAGCGGCGGTCTGCCGAGGTCGCGCAGCGACAGCCATCCCCACCCTGGCGCGCAAGCCCAAGGCCTCGGCCTCCCGTATCCATCCCAGCACGAGCGCTTCGGCATCCTCGAAGAGACCGTCCAGGTGTGCTTGCAGATGTGGGAGGGAGAGCGCGGAGACGAACAGCCGTTTGCGGGTGAGCACTTCCGACTCGGCCGAGCCCTCAACGTGCCCCAAAGCCTCAGCCGGCCTCACCCCCGATCCTGATCGCCGGCTCCGGGGAGAAACGGACACTGCCACTAGTCGCCCGTTACGGGGATGCTTGCAATCTGCCGCCATCGCCGGATATGCCGCGCCAGCTCGACCTGCTGCGACGGCTGTGCGAGGCGTCCGCTCGCGACTACGACTCGATCGAGAAGACGGCACCGTTCGGGTTCGATGTCGGCGTTGATGGGTNNCCTCGCCGGCCTGAGCACTGACCTACGAAACACACGGGGGTGAGTGGCGTCGCGAAAGCGGAAATGCGATGGATGGCTATTTGCCCTGTGCCCTAATTAGCGACTGGCCCCGCGACGTGTCTGGGGCGTTCCGCCGAGGTTGATCACGAAGCGGACGAAGAGAGCCGCACCGGTCAGGCCAAAGAGCACCAGGCTCGTGCCCAGGATCGGCCAGGCGAGGGCATTGACCGTCCCGTCGCTGCCGATGGCGCTCAAGGCACCCGGCACCCAGTCGAGCCCGATGCCCTTCAGCGCATCGACCTGGTCGGCCGATTCGAGGCCGTAGATCTGGGGAACGATGTAGAGGACCGAGGCGATCACTAGCAGGACGCTCACGATCTGGAACGTGCGCCGGTCATCGTCGGCATCGCGGATCAGCTTGACCACCATGGCCCACAGGAGGACCACCGTGGCGAGCGGTGCCGTGAGCGGTAGCCCGAGGCCGATGTACAGGTTGGGCATGAGGAAGATCACGCTCAGCGCGAGGGTGATGGTCAGCAGCGCGTCCCGCATGAGGACATAGGACAGCCACCAGACGTCGCCGCCGAAGCGGAGGGTTAGGCCGCCCAGGAAGCGGAGGATGTACGGCCGGGCGAAGTGCATGATCATCGCGAACGCCCACAGGATCGGCAGAACGGCGGCCAGTGAAAGCACCAGCCAACCGGCTCCTCCACTCGTCAGCGCGGTCGCCAGATCGTCAGCGCTCAGGGGCGATGGACTTGGCATCAGGATTCCTCCGCGGCTGTTCGAGCGCCACCCTGGCGCAGGTTGTAGATCACCGCGACCAGGGCGAGGATCCCGACGAGGGCCCCAGACAGGTAGCACAGCGGCAGGGCGAGGGCATGATTCTGGGAGCTCACGAAGAACGCAGCGAGCTGGTTGGTCGTGTCGTTGCCGATCTGGGTAACCTGGACGCCAAGCAGGTAGGGCACGATGTAGAGCGTGGCTCCGAGCCCGAGGAGCAGGACCTGGATCCGGTACCAGCGCAGGTCCGCGTCGCCCTTGGTCATCAGCTTGATCAGCAGGACCGCGAAGGCGCACACCGCGGCCAGGCCACCGGTGATCGGCAGGTCCCGTCCGCCCACGACGTCCGGGTAGAAGAAGATGAAGCTGCCCAGGAAGACCTGGACCAGCAGGATGTCGCGCAGGGCCACGTAGATGATCCACCACAGGTCAGCCCCGAGGCGGAGTGAGAACTTGCCGACATTGGCGGCCATGTACGGGCGGGCGAGGTAGAGCGCGACGGCCAGGAGCCAGAGTGCAACCAGTGCCGCGGCGATCGTGCCTTCGACGAATGATTCGCTTGCATCGAACAGGCCGGAAACCTGGTCAGGGGTCATCGATCTCCTCCTGCATGGACGAACATTGCGAGATTCGGTCGGTCGGCCGGACCGCGGCCGGCTGTGACCTCGACGGTCGGGCAGCCGGCCAGGGCATCGCACCGGAAACAGCGGCTCGCCTCGGCCACTGCGGTGGCGTCGGTGAAGCCCGCCTGTGTGGCGGCGAATGAGCGGGTTCGATCGACCGGGTGATCCTGGTGCGCCCGCTTGCGCTGGGCCAGATCAAGCCGAAGCACCGCCTCAGGCGCGGTTGCGTAGCGGACGGTCGCCAGGATCTCGGCCTCGCCGTTTCGGCTGCCGGACAGGAACTCGTGGATTGCCCCGGCTGCCCGCCGCCCGGCGGCGACGGCGTCGATGATCGTCTTGGGCCCCGACACGACATCACCGCCAGCGAAGACGCCGCGATGGCCGGTGGCCAGGGTGCGGGGATCGGCGACGATCCCGGCGCGCGCCCCAATCTCGATGCCGGCGCCGGGCGGCAGGATTGACGGATCGGGTTCCTCGCCGATTGCGACCAGGACCGTCTCGGCGGGGATGGTCGTGGCCGAGTCGGGCACCGGTGCCCACACGGCGCGCCGGTCGATCAACTCGCCGCTCGGTGCCTGGCCGATGACCTGCACCCCGACCACGGCACCGCCTCGACCGAGGACCTCAGTCACCGCGGTTCCAGTCCGGATCTCGATGCCCTCGTTGCGGGCTGCCTCGACTTCTTCGCGCTGAGCGGGCATCTCGGTGGGTCCGCGCCGGTACAGCACGGTGACCGACGCCGCCCCCGAACGCCAGGCGGATCGGGCGGCGTCCATCGCCGTGCTCCCACCACCAACCACGACCACGCCACCGGACAATCGAGGAGCCGGGCCGAGATTAACCTCCTTGAGGAAGCGGGTTGCCGGGATGACGCCCCGGAGTTGATCGCCCTCGACGCCGAGCGGCCGGCTCTTCGGGGCTCCAGTCGCGAGGAAGACTGCCTGGTAGTCACGCTCCAGGTCGGCCAGCGTGTAGTCGCGGCCCATGACCGCATCAAGTCGCAGCTCGACGCCGAGATCCACGATCCGGGCGATCTCCGCCTGGAGCGTTTCGCGCGGCAGGCGATAGGCGGGAATGCCGATCGCCATCATCCCGCCCGGCACCGGCATCGCCTCGAACACGGTGACCCGATACCCGAGACGCACGAGGTAGTAAGCCGCCGACATGCCGGCCGGGCCGCCGCCGACAATCGCGACCGACTCAGGGCGCCGGACGCTTGGCTGGCTGACCGGAGGCAGCGTCCCGTGCTCAACGGCAAAGCGCTTCAGCCCGCGGATCGCGATCGGCTCATCGAGCTCGCCCCGGCGACACGAGAGCTCGCACGGGGCGGTGCAGATCCAGCCGCAGACTGACGGGAACGGATTGACCTCGGCCGCCACGGCATAGGCATCATCGAACCGGCCGGCTCCAATGAGGCCAACGTATCGACCAGCATCGGTCCCCGCCGGGCAGGCACCCTGACAGGGCGCCTCGGGGGCTGCGGGCTGCCGGTGTCCGGGCCCGGTCTGGTGGCTGCCTGTCTGCCACGTCGTAACACCGTCGAATGGCGAAACCTTGGTCGCCTTGAGCGCTTCGCGGGTCACCGAGGAGAGGGGGATCCACGCTGGTCCAGTCGCCACGGGCGTCGGTCGATGGATCGGTCCCTGACGGGGGGCCAACTCGGTCAGACCGTCGACGGTCGTGAGGGTCACCACCGCGACCGGACACTCCCGGACGCAGATTGAGCAGCCGACGCACTCGCCGACCTGGACCGGCCGCTCCATCAGCCAGGGGATTGCGCCTTCGCCCGGATTGGCCTCGATCCCAGGCTGCGCTGGCCGGGACATGTCGAGCGCCTCGACCGGGCAGACATCCATGCAGATCCCGCAGTTGATGCAGTTCCCTGCATCAATCTCGATCCGATAGCCCATTACCGCCTCCCGTGGATTGTGGCTGAGAATGGGGAACGGGCCGACCGCAGCCACGTGCCGTTGCGCCTGATGTGGGGGGCCATTCGGCCCTCCTTGTCGCCGCCTCGTGTCGCGCCCAGCACGGGGCTTTGACTCAGGCTTCCAAGCGTCCCGCGATCCGCGCCAGAAACGTCTGTGCCGTGCGGCGGGCAACGAAGTGGAGGAGCCGCGCGTCGATCAGGAGCCCGAGTCGTCCCAGAGGCGGAGCATAGTCGCCATCGAGGAACAAGCCACCGGGGCGGATCGTCAACCGACCCGCGAAGACGGGAAAGAGGGGCGTGATCGAGTCGGATTGCCAGCCAATCCCCACCCGAATCGCATCGTCCGAGCGTTCGACCGGGCCGATGTCGACGAGCGCACCCTTGCGGATTGGGCCGGGCGAGCTCCCGTCGTTGACCGGAAGCGCCAAGACCGAGTTCACCCGTCGCCAGCCGCCGTGCTCTGACCCGGCCCCGACCGGCTCGCCGAGCCATTCGAGGTTCTCGAGGGCCACAAGGCCATTGGCCAGCTGGAAGCGCCCGGCGTGGCTGACAGCCAGATGGATAGTCCCTCTTGGACCTGAGAAAGCTTCCGGATTGCCGGTCATGGTCGCGACAGGCTGACCCACGTCGAACAGATGCAACAGTGCCATTTGGCCCGTCAGCGCGGGCCGTATCTCTGACCTCGCCCGCTCGCCCGCCGGCAGCGAACCCGTTGCTCCTTGTGCGTCTCGAAGAAGCCCGAGATCTGGCGATTCGGATGCTCCATTGCGGGGGCCAGGTGCGACCCAGGAGGAGCGGCGCGAGGTGGCGCAGATGATCCGCACGCATCTGGCAAGGCAGGAGTGGACGGACGATCGGAAGCTCGGTCGGCGGTCCCGCCGAGGAGCCTTAGACATGCGCAGTTCGCGTGACTCTTGTTCGCCTGACTCTCTGCGACTTCTAGAGCGGAGCGAATCCTCACGGTCTGGGCCACGGCTGCTCATCCTGAACCGCCTCCCGTTACGAATCCGGTACGGTGCTTTGGCTACCTCTTGAGCGCATCACTCTCGTCGGTCGCCTGCCGACCTCTGTTTCACCACTCAACCAGCTTCCAAATCTCCGGCTGCAGATCGCCAGGACTACCACCGATCTCAGCGAACAGGGCAACCGCGAGCTTCAGATGAACCATCGCCTCGTCACCTCGGCCCTCCTCGTGAAGCAGGTCGGCGAGGTTGTTTTCAAGGGCGGCTTGTCGATGGCGATCGCCCTGACGTTCGCAACGAATGAGCGCGTCGCGAGTCAACTCGATCGCCTGGGTGCGATCACCGGCGTCGGCAGCGACAAGGGCGAGGGTATTCAGCGCGGCGATCCTCACGCTCGGGTCGATCGCGACGGGCGTGCCCTTCGGTAAGCGCTCGTCCGCGAGATCCGCGGCGGCGATTGCACCTTCGAGGTAATCGCGTGCGGCAGCCAGATCGCCACGACCCCTGGACAGGATGCCCAGCAGATCCTTGGACCTCGCGATTGATGTCGGGTCCCCTGCGGTCTCCGCAAGGCCTAGTGCTTCGAGGGCGAACCTTGCAGCTTGTTCCGAGTCGCCATCGAGCTGCGCATTCGCGCCTCGATCGACGAGGATCTGCACCCGGGCCACGGGATTGCTTTCAGGACCCAGGGCGTCTAGTGCCGCAACGAGAAAGCGATCAGCCCGAACACGATCTCCCCGCCGGCCAAGGACCATCGCAAGTCGATGGTCGAGCGTCGCTTGCCGCTCATCGCCGGCGATTCCGAGAGCCGTTTCCAGATGGCCGATAGCTCCGTCGTAGTCGCCTTGGAGGGTGAGGAGTTCGCCGAGTGCTTCGTGAATTTCGGCCACCGCCGGGTGCCCGAGCGCGAGGGCCGCCTCGAGGTGTTCGCGCCCCTCGGCATTGGCGAAGACGGACCGGGCGGCCTCGCCCGCCTCGCGATGAGCTTCGGCCGCTCGACTGGCTCGACCGGCGAGCCCCTCGTGGTGGGCGATGAGCGACCACCGGCCCAGACCGGACTGGGCGGGCGTCCCGCGCGAGAGAGCATCCGCCACTCGGGCATGCAGCAGCCGACGACGGGCCAGGCTCAACTGTTCGTAGGCCACATCGCGGATTCGACCGTGCGTAAAGTCGAAGCTCAGATCGCCGTCGCTGTCCACCGTGCCCTCGCGGATCAGGCGCCGCTGGACGAGTTCGTCAAGGCCGTCGACGGTCTCGCTGTCCGTCCGGCCGCTCGCTGCGCGCACGATTTCGAGATCGAATGACCGACCGATGACGGCCGCCGCGGACAGGATCTGCCGGGCGATCACACTGGCAGCGTCGAACCTGGCAGCGACGAGTGCGACGACGCCCGCTGGCACCAGCGCCTCCGATCCGGGTGGCGCGGCGAGCGCCTCGGCAACGTACAGGGGCAGGCCTTCGGAGCGTTCGAACAAGGAATCGGCGACAGCCGCCTCCATGGAGCGCCCCAGGGTCGCCCGTGCCAACGCGGCTACCTGAGCCCGATCGAAGCGGCCGAGCTCGACGTGTGCGCCGAGCCCTTCGCGCTCGGCCGCGACGAGGATCTGGTCTCGAACGCCGGGCGCGAGGTCCTCGGGCCGCCAGGTGATCAGGACCGCGACGGATCGCGTCCGGAGTCGGCGCGCGAGGTAGCCCATGAGCTCGATCGTCGAGGCATCGGCGCGCTGCATGTCGTCCACCCACAGGAGGCCGTGCGACGGTCCTTCGGTTAGCGCTGTCAGAACCTCGGCAAGGGCCTCGAACAGACGGGCCCGGCCGAACGGATCCCCTGGCGCTGCCGGAGTCGGGCCTGGCGTCGCCTGCAACGCTGGAACAACGCGCGCCGCTTCGCGCAGGAGCTCCGGAGGGACCGACATGAGTCGGGAGGGGCCATCCAGTTGTCCTGTGCCAGCCCGGATCAGCTCGACGATCGGAGCGAACGCGATGCCCGCCTCGCCGTTGTAGGCCTCGGTCGCGAGGACCGTACCGCCCTGGGCCCGGACATGGTCGGCCAATGCCGCGCCCAGGCGGGTCTTCCCGATCCCCGCCTCACCCTCGACGGCCAGGAGCCGTCCGTCCGGCCCCACCGCCTGGTACACCGCGACGAGCGTCGCGAGCTCGTCGTCGCGCCCGATGAACGGGCTCACCACTGCCGGGCGCGACCATGCTGGAATCTGATGGACCGCCGCCGCAGACAGATCGGATGCCTGATCGGATCGCGACTGAATCGCGAATCGACCGTCCCGGATGGCCTCCGCGAGTGCTGTCGTCTCGGCGAGAGGAGCAACCCCGAGCTCCCGGTCCAACGTCCGCACAACATCGCGGTATTGACGAAGCGCCGCGGCCGGTTCGCCCGCTGCCGCGAGTGCTGAGATCAACAGGCGCTGGGCCGGCTCGTGGAGGCCGTCGAGCTCCAGCCATCGTCGTGCCGCACCGATGGCTGGCTCCCAGTTGCCATCGGCAGCCCGGCCACGAGCGAGCCGCTCGAGCGCGCCGGTCAGCTCGCGGCGGTACGTCTCAGCTTCGACTGACTGCCAGTCGTCGAAGGCCTCGCTCGACCGAAGGGCAAATCCGGCCATGAACTCGCCGCGGTCGAGCGCCACCGCTCCGTCGAGCAGGCTCAGGCAGGCTCGACAACTGCCATCGTGGCCATGATCGTGGCCGCGAACCCGGGCAAGCGCAGCTCGGAAGCTCCAGATGTCGACGTCGAGTTCGTGGGGACGGAGTGCGATCGATCCGCGATCGATGGCAAGTCCAACGCTGCCGAGGGCAGTCTTGAGGACCGACAGGGTTCGTCGGAGCGCTCCGTGTGCTCCGGATTCGCCCGATTCCGGCCAGAGCAGCGCGGCCACGGTCTCGCGGCTCGCCGGACGACCAGTCACGGCCAGGAATGCGAGAAGGGCAATCGCCTTGCGAGTGTCCACGACCAGCGGCGTCCCGTCGAGCTCTACCCGTACAGGCCCAAGGATCTCGATGTGCAGTCGCGGCGCCATGGCGAGCACGGTACGCCGGATCGGGCTGGCCGTAACGAATTCTGCATGTGCGCCGATCCGTAACGATTTCCGGACGCCCAATGGTTAGAAAGGGGCCATGGCATTGCTCAGAGCACTCCGGCGACCTCGCCAGCTCGACGAATCGAGTCCCGACACGCGGGTCACTGCCGCTCGCGCGACGGCGGACCGGCCGATGACGATCGGTGCGCCGGTGGAGATTGCCGCCAGCGACCCTCTGCTGGCGTACCTCCAATCCGCGCCGGGACCGGTCGACCTCGCCAGCCTCGAGCTCGATTCCGCCGCAGTGCGCGAGCTTCGGACGGCTGGGGTTGCCCTGATCGTGCCCCTGATCAGCCAGGGCGAGCTGATCGGAACCCTCAACCTGGGCCCACGACTATCTGAGCAGGAGTACTCCACCGACGACCGGCGCCTCCTCGCCAGCCTGGCCACCCAGGCAGCGCCCGCCGTGCGGGTGGCCGAGCTTGTCCTGGAGCGAGCCGGCGAGATCCAGGCCCGCGAGCGCCTCGAGCAGGAGATGCGGGTAGCTACCCTCATTCAGCAGCAATTTCTGCCGCACGAGCTACCCAAATTGCCTGACTGGCAGGTCGCGGCGTACTACGGACCGGCCCGAGCGGTGGGCGGCGACTTCTACGACTTCATTGAGCTGCCGGACGGGCGGATCGGCATCGTCGTCGGGGACGTGACCGATAAGGGTGTTCCGGCCGCGCTGATCATGGCCCGCACGCAATCGGTGCTGCGGGGCGAGGCGCCCCGGAGCGATTCCCCGGGCGAGGTCCTCCGGCGGGCCAACGAGATCCTCCTGCCGGAGATGCCCGCCCGGATGTTCGTGACCTGCCTGTACCTGATCCTCGAGCCGGCGTCGGGTCGCGTCGTCTACGCCAATGCCGGCCATCTGCCGCCCTACGTCCGGACCGCCGACGGGGTCCTGGAGCTGCGCGCCACGGGCATGCCCCTGGGGCTGCTGCCGGACATGCTCTATGACGAGAAGGAGGGTGTCATCGACACCCGCCAGAGCGTCCTGCTCTACAGCGACGGCCTGGTCGAGGCCCATGGGCCCGGGGGCGACATGTTCGGGTTCCCGCGGTTGCGAGAGCTCATGGCCCAGGAGCGCCCTGGTACCGAGCTGATCAACCATCTCCTGGAGGAGCTCCACGAGTTCACCGGCCGGGGTTGGGACCAGGAGGACGACATCACCCTGGTCGCGCTGCAACGAACCGGGGGCGGCGAGCACGCACTGCTGGGTGCCGGCGCCGGCCCGGCCGAGGCTCCCGAGCCCGAACGGAAGGTCCTCCTGAGCCTCTCGCTCGCAGGTGAGCCGGGCAATGAACGGATTGCCATGGCTCGAGTCGCGGAGGCGATCGCGCCGCTGGACCTTCCCGCCGCGCGCGTCGAGCGCCTGAAGACGGCAGTCAGCGAAGCGGCGATGAACGCAATCGAGTACGGCAGCCAGAACGACCCGACGATCCCGGTCGAGATCCAGGTCTGGGTGACGGACGACGACCTCCTGGTCAGCGTCTCCGACCGAGGGCTCAGCGGCCCGATCCCCGACGCCGAGCAACCCGACCTCGAAGCCAAGCTGGCCGGCGAGCAGAAGCCGAGGGGCTGGGGCCTCTTCCTGATCAAGCACATGGTCGATGCGATGGAGGTCGTCTCTGACGGCGCCTCGCAGATCGTGACCCTCACGCTGCACCTGAGAGGAGTCGATGATGCCGACCAGCCGCTTTGAGGCCGACGTCCGCCTTGACCCGGAGATCGCGCTGGTTGCCCTGCATGGCGACATCGACCGCGAGGCCGAGGCTGGTCTCGCGGCGGCCTACCTGGCCGCTGACAGTGCCGTGATCCTCCTCGACTTTACGAGGGTCGGCTACATCAACAGCACCGGGATCGCCCTGATCGTGCGCTTCCTGGCCGATGGGCGTCGCGATCGGCGCGAGATCCGGGCGTGCGGGTTGAGCCCCCACTACGCGGAGATCTTTCAGCTCACCCGGCTGTCCGACTACATGCGCATCTTCGACGACGCCGCCAGCGCGTCAGCGCTGGCCACCGGCGAGATGACAGGAGGCAAGGCATGACCAGCGGGACGACCACGATCGAGGTGCGCCGCCTGTCGCCGAGCACGAGCGCGATCGCCATCACCGGCGACATCACATCGGCCACGGAGGCGCCTCTCATGGACGCCTATGGCCGAGCCAGTGACGATGCGACACGTTCGATCGTGCTCGACTTCAGCGGGCTCGACTATATGAACAGTGGGGGCATCGGACTGCTCGTGACGCTCCTCGTCCGCGTGCAGCGGCAGGGCCAGCGGCTCCTGGCGTTCGGCCTCAGCGAGCACTACCGCCAGATCTTCGAGCTGACCCGTCTCGATGATGCGATCGGCATCCATGGCAGCGAGGCGGCCGCCCTGGCCGCCGCCGGCGTCTGACCGGCGATCATCAGGAGGGTGCAACGATGACGACTGAGACCGGCCAACCAGGCAGCAATCCGACCGAGGCTGCACCGACAGAGGCTCCACCGACCGAGGGATCCTCGAACATTCCGACGGCATCCAATTGGGCCGCTCCCGTAGCGCACCTCGAGGTGGGTGCGGTGCCGACGACTGCGCTCAACCTCAACGTGGCGGGGCGCCGGTTGGCCGGGCCCGTGCAGGGCTTTGGGCGGCTCTGGCAGAAGACGTATCGCGTGCGCCTCACGGGCGCCGACGTGACGCCGGCCGCTGTCATTCGCACCTGGAAGGAGCGGTTCGGCGACTTCTGGCCGAAGGGCAACCATTTTTACGGGCCACTGACCAGCCTTCAGCCCGGCGAGGTAGCCCTGCTCAGCCTGGCCCTGCCCGGCAAGATGACCCTCTCGACCGGCGTCCTGGTCATCTTTGCCGACGACGAATCATTCGCGTTCATGACCCCGGAAGGTCATCAGTTCGCATCGTTCATCACGTTCTCGTCGTACGCTGATGACGGCGTCGCTGTGGTCCAGATCCAGGCGCTCCTGCGTGCCAGCGATCCGCTTTACGAGCTATCGATGCCGATCGTGGCACAGCGAACCGAGGATCGCTTTTGGAACGACACGCTACGGACGCTGGCAGCCCACTTCGGAGTCAGCGACGCGGCCGTGGAGATGCAGCGGGTGTGCGTCGATCGGCGGCGCCAATGGCGCTACGCCGGCAACATCCGCCAGAATGCCGCGATCCGCACGACGCTCTACAAGCTGACCCACCCGCGAGCCTGGTTTGCTCACCGCGGCGACGCCTAGGCTCATGCCCCACGAGCTCCTCACCCCGACGCGCTGGGTCCGATGAAGGCTGATCCGCCCGACGCGATCGTGGTGGGATCGGGGCCGAATGGGCTGGCGGCGGCGATCACGCTGGCCCGCGCGGGACGTTCCGTCGTTGTCTACGAGGGCGCCGCGACAGTCGGCGGTGGCATGCGCAGCGCCGAGCTGACCCTGCCCGGGTACGTCCACGACGTCTGTTCGACGGTCCAAGGCACCTCGGTCGCCTCGCCATTCTTCGCGGGGATCGATCTTGCCCGGCATGGCGTCGAGCTCGTCCACCCGGGGGTCCCGCTGGCCCATCCCTTCGATGACGGTCGAGTAGCCCTGCTCGAACGGTCCGTAGAAGCGACCGCGGCTGGCCTGGGCGCCGACGGTCCGGCCTATGCGCGACTGTTCGGTCCGCTCGTGCGCGACGCCGACCAGATCCTGCCCTTCATCCTCGGGCCCAGCCTGCGCGTGCCGCGCCATCCGTTAGCCGTGACTCGGTTCGGGCTGCCGGCCCTGTGGCCGGCAACGACGCTTGCCCGTCGACGCTTCCGCGCTGATCCTGCGCGGGCCCTGTTCGGCGGGCTGTGCACCCATTCGATGCTTGCCCTCGACCGCGTCGCATCGGCCTCGTTCGGACTGGTCCTGGCGATGACGGCCCACGCCTTCGGCTGGCCGGTCGTTCGCGGCGGCACGCAACGCCTGGCCGACGCCCTGGCGGCCGAGCTCCGGGCATTGGGCGGGGAGATCCTGACCGGCCATCCGGTCACGACCCTGGACGACCTGCCGGCGGCACGGGCCATCCTCTTCGACACGACCCCGCGGGCGCTCGTGGCGATCACCGGGACCCGCTTGAAAGGCCGCTATCGACGCCGCCTCACCGGGTTTCGCTACGGCCCCGGGGTGGTCAAGGTTGACTGGGCGCTCGATGGTCCCATCCCCTGGCGGGCCGAGGGAGCCAACCGTGCAGGGACGGTGCACGTTGGCGGCACGTTCACGGAAATTGCCGCCGCCGAGGCCGAGGTGGCCCGTGGCGGGCATCCCGACCGACCCTTCGTGATCGTCGTCCAGGCGAGCCGTTTCGACGGGAGCCGCGCGCCGGAAGGCAAGCACACCGGCTGGGCGTACTGTCACGTGCCGAGCGGCTCGACGCTTGACATGTCAGGTCGGATCGAGGCCCAGATCGAGCGCTTCGCGCCCGGGTTCCGTGACCTCATCCTGGCACGCTCGGTCCGCCTGCCCGCCGACCTTGAGCACGAGAACCCGAATTACGTCGGGGGTGACATCAACGCGGGCATCGAGGACGTGCGCCAGCTGTTCACCCGTCCCGTCGCCAGGCTCGATCCCTATTCGACCCCTGCCCGCGGCATCTACCTGTGCTCCTCGTCCACCCCGCCCGGCGGCGGGGTCCACGGCATGTGCGGCGTGTGGGCGGCGAGATCGGCCCTCCGGCGGGAGTTCGGGGGTCGAGCGTGATGGGTCGTGGCCCCGGCATCGCTCGCGCTGCCCATCGACCTCGACTTCAGTCGCGGGTCGTTGTCCTGTCTGGCGTATGGATCGCGGCGCTCGCGTGTGTCCTGCTCGGATTTGCGGAGGCGCTGCCAAGCGGGCTCGGTAATGCCGCGCTCATCGGGGTGACGGTGCCACTGGTTGTCTCGACCATCACCGTCGGCGCTGTGCTCGTGACCCGACTACCGCGCCATATCATCGGTTGGTTGCTGCTCGCTGGGGGCTTTTCGCTCGCTGTTTCCATCGGTGCCGGGGCCCTCGCCGACTACGGACTCAATGAGCACCCGGGCAGCGTCCCAGGCGCCATTTGGTTCGCCATCCTGTCGGGTGCGACTGGGGGAAGCTTCATCGGCCTCCTCGGAGGTTTCGTGCCACTGTTCTTTCCGACCGGGCGGTTGCCCTCACCACGCTGGCGAGCGGTGGTCCTGATCGCGACCGTGCCGACCGCGTCGCCCGTCATTACCAACCTGTTTGGGCCACTTTCAGCGTGGGCGGGCAACTATCCGGCGAGCGTCACGAGCCCGCTCGCGCTCGGCGGCTTCGGGGGTAGCCTCGTGAGCCTACTGAGCATGCTTTCGGGTGTCCTGGGCGTCGTGGCTCTGGTATGCGTCGTCGCCTCCCTGGTTGTGCGCTACCGGCGGGCACAAGGCGTCGAACGGGCTCAGCTCAAGTGGTTCGCCTATGTCGGGCTCGTGGTCGTGCCCACGCTCCTCGTGGCGATCGTGACCGGCGGCGCGACCTCCGGGCCGCTGGTCGTCTGGACGAACGTGGCTTGGGCGACAGCGATCGGCGGCCTCACGTTGCTGCCGATCATGATCGGGATTGCGGTGTTGCGCTACCGGCTGTACGAGATCGACCGGATCGTCAGCCGGACGATCAGCTGGGTGATCTTGACGGTCCTCGTGGCCGTCTTCTTCGTGACATTCATCCTCGTATTTCAGGCGATCCTCGCGCCGCTGACCCGCTCGAACGAGCTCGCCGTCGCCGGCTCGACGCTCGTCGCATTCGGCCTCTTCCAACCGATCCGCCGGCGGGTCCAGCGGCTCGTCGATCGGCGCTTCAACCGGACCCGCTACGACGCTGAGCGGACCGTGGCCGCGTTCGCCGAACGACTGCGAGACGAGGTCGATCTCAAGCATCTTCGAGCCGAGATTCTGGCCACGGTTGCCCAGACAGTCGAGCCCATGTCCATCTCGCTCTGGCTGCGCGGATGAGCGGTCGAGTCTCTGCAGCCGACGCCGGCGGTCGCCCCTTGGGCTTGCCCGGACGAATAACCGTGACTGCAGTCGTCACCCTGGCGCTGCTGGTCGGTCTGGCCAGCGGTACCGGGCTATTCGAGGCTGCCCCGTATGGCCTGGTGGGTGGGTTCCTGGCGATCCGCCGGCCGCGGAGCTCCATCGGCTGGCTGCTCCTGCTCGGGGCGTGGTCGTTTGCCATGTCGTCCCTCTACACACCTGCGAGCGTGGCCCAGCTCACGACTGGTGCAGTTTCGCCGTTGGTGCTGGCGATCACGGTCGTACAGGCCTGGACCGGCAGCTCGTTCATCGTCGTGTTGTTCGTCATCACGCTTACCTTCCCGGCGGGCCGGCTGCCAATCGGCCGCTGGGTTGAGCTCGCTCGATTCGCCCTGGCCCTGGTCGTCGTCCTCGCGGTGCTGTCCGCCTTCGCACCGACGATCTCGGTTAACATCCCGAGCTCCTCATCGGGGGTGAGCATCGCCAACCCCTTGGCCGTGTTCCCGGGCTGGCCGGGCTGGATCGTCTTGTCCGCCGGTCCGCCGATCACGTTGTTATTCACGGCCGCTGGAGTCGCGTCGATGTTCGTGCGCTTGCGTCGAGCGCGAGGAGTCGAGCGGGCGCAGCTGCGCTGGCTCGTCTGGAGCATGGCGTTTATCGTCGTCGGCTTCATCGTCGGGCTCGTCGGCGACTNNCCGGCGATCGTCGCCTTCTGCTTGCCGCCCGTCGCGATCGGGATCGCCATCCTGCGCTACAAGTTGTACGAGATCGACCGGATCATCAGCCGGACGATCAGCTATGGCGTCGTCACCCTCGTGCTGGCGTCCGTTTTCGTCGTCGTCGTCCTTGCGGCGCAGGCGGTGCTCGGCCCGCTGACCGGCTCGAGCACGATCGCCGTGGCCGGCTCGACGCTCCTGGTGGCGGCCCTCTTCCAGCCGATCCGGCGACGGGTGCAGCGATTGGTCGATCGGCGCTTCAACCGAATCCGCTACGACGCCGAGCGGACCGTGGCCGCGTTCAGCGATCGGTTGCGCGACGAGGTAGATCTTGAAGCGCTCCGAGCGGAGATTCTGGCGACCGTCAGCGCGGCAGTCGAGCCGACCTCCGTCTCGCTTTGGCTGCGCGAATGACGCCTGCTGGTTCGCGCGCTCCGCGAAGTCGCGCCAGACAATCCGCGATCTGGGCGATGTGGGCGGCTGGCGTGGTTCTCATTGCCATCAGCCTCGTCACGACGCGGTCAGGTGGCTCCTCCGATCCTGCAACTGCCATCCTGGAGGGTGGCGCGGCGTTGATGCTGATGACCGTTGGCTCGATCCTGGTGAGCCGACTCCCTTCCAACCTGATTGGCTGGCTGCTCGTGATTGGCGGCCTCCTCATCGCGATCTCGGTGGGTGCAGTCGGCCTGGCTGACCAAGGACTCAATGTCCACCCGGGGAGTCTGCCAATGGCGATATGGCTCGCGTGGGTGAGCCAGTGGGTCTGGGCTCCGGAGATCGCCTGCCTGTTTATCCTGCTGCCGCTCTTCTATCCGACCGGCCACCTGCCCTCCCGTCGCTGGCGCGCCGTGGTGGTGATCGCTTGCGCGCTCGTCGTCGTCGGGAGCGTTGGGAGCGCGCTCAGCCCCTGGGTCCCCGATCCGTACCCGGTCGGGAACCCACTGGCTCCTGGCGGTCCGATTACCGACACGATGTCCTTCTTGAGCTCGGTCGTCGCGACCGTGCTAGTCGTGGCCGGTGGCGCTCTCGCCGTTGCTTCGTTGATCGTCCGCTATCGGCGCGCAGCCACGATCGAGCGACAGCAGCTTAAGTGGTTCGCGGCCGTGGCAATGATCGCCGGCGTTGCCGGGACGATCAACATTGCCGCGTACGGCGCAAGCGGTGCAGCCGCGCCGACGTCAACCCTCGGCGTGATCGTGACTGTTTCTGCGTTCTTCCTCTACGGCGGCGTCGGCCTCCTGCCAGCGGCGATCGGCGTGGCGGTTCTCCGCTATCGCCTGTACGAGATCGATCGGCTCATCAGCCGAACGATCGGCTGGGCCACGCTTACGATCACGGTCGTCGGCCTGTTCGTAGGCGTCATCCTCGCGCTTCAGGCCGTCCTGTCGCCCGTAACCCAATCGAACGAACTCGCGGTCGCTGGGTCCACGCTTCTCGTTTTCACGATGTTCCAGCCGCTCAGGCGACGGGTGCAGCGATTGGTCGATCGGCGCTTTAACCGCGCTGGTTATGACGCCGAGCAGACGGTTGCTGCATTTGCGGCTCGGTTGGCCGATGTGGTCGACCTCGAGCAATTGCAGGCTCAGATCATGAAGACGGTCGCCGAGACAGTTGAGCCTGCGTCTCTATCAATATGGCTCCGTGGCTGACGGCGTTTTTCAATTGAGCCGGGAATCCGATACTTGTGTGCGATGAGGGACGAGGTCGGAGTCGATCAAGACACCGCCCCGGCGGCGGAGCGACGACCCGTCCATCCTCTCGGTCCAGGCGCGTGTCCGCGTGTGGCACGATACGAAATAGCGCTTGATTCACAAGCGATCTACGATGTGCCTCTAACTAGCGCCGGGGTGTGTGCCTGACTCATCCCGGAATCGACAGAGATTGCTGTCCGCCGCGCTCACGCGATGGCTCGCGAGGCAGTCAAGGCGCGGCGCGGAACGACGGTGGATGCTCCGGTGATGCTCGTTGCCTGGCAAGATCGGCTGGGTGGACAGTTGACGCCGGACCGCCCTGCATCGTGCGCACTGGGCAAGCCGACGGTTCGGATTTGCGTGTGCTGGACTTCCGCCTGCGCCCCATTGGCAGGCCTTTGTGTGTCCCGGTCAACTCTGG
>PNAZ01000126.1 GCA_003169655.1 Chloroflexota bacterium | reverse complement strand
CCGGGTTCATGCGGCCGCGCCAGGCGTTGCCGGGCGGCTCCGGAGGGCCAGGTTTCGGCCGGGCGGCTACGCGGGCTCGTTCGGGCCGGGCGGGCGGCTCCCCGGGCCAGGTTTCGGCCGGGCGGCTCCCCGGGCGGGTTTTGGCCGGGCGGGCGGCTCCCCGGGCCAGGTTTCGGCCGGGCGGCTCCCCGGGCGGGTTTTGGCCGGGCGGCTCCGGAGGGCCAGGTTTCGGCTGGGCGGCTCCGGAGGGCCAGGTTTCGGGCCGACAAGGATGTGTCCTCAGAACATCAAATCGGCGATTTGGGGCATCGGACCGAGGCGGTGACGTTGATGCTCGACATGGAATTTGCTAGCTCGTGCGTGGCTCGGGATGAAATGCGCGGGTCTACGGGCGCCTGAGGCCTGGAATTTGGCCCCCAGGCTCTTCCGGGACCGCGAAATCAGCCGTTTGTTGTTCTGAGTGCACGCGTTGGCATCCCCGGCTCGAAGCTTGAGGTGCACGCGTTGGCATCCCCGGCTCGAAGCTTGAGGTGCGCGCGCTCGCCACCACCGGCTCAAGCCCGTTGCGAACGCGCTGGCCACCCCCGGCTTAACCCCGTTGCGAACGCGCTGGCCACCCCCGGCTCAAGCCCGTTGTGAACGCGCTGGCAGCCCCCGGGCCGTGCCCGTGGGCCGCACGACGCCAGGTGGAGACCTACGGGCGCCAGGCCGTGGCGATCAGGTTGCCGTTCTCGACGAGCTGGCGGACCTGGTCGTCGGTCAAGCGGGTGCCGCGCTTCGAGGCCCGGATTCGCGAGTCGCACAGCGAGCACAGGTAGCTCCACCGGCCATCGGCGTGCTCGATCGTGTGCCGGTCGGAGAAGAAGATGCTGCCGGCCGCGGTTTCCTCGCCACAGCTCACGCAGGGCTCCTCGGCCGTCGGCGCCTGGGAGGTCGCCACCGGGCCAACCTGTCCTGATCGGATCGAGCGAGCCATGTTGGTCCCCTGTCAGACGTGGATCCGAATGTCTGCCTGTTCGGCCTCTCCGTCAAGCCTCGTCTCCGTCAAGCCTCGCCTCCGGGCACAAGCCTCGCCTCGGGGCACCAGCGACGCGCAGCAACCAACCCGCAGCCGTCACGGGGTCGGGAGATAGACCGAGATCGTGCGGCTTGGCGCCGCCTGGAAGCGCAATGCGAGCGTGAAACCGCTGGCGGGCACCGCGGCAGCCTCGGCGGCGCCGCCACAGTCGTGGATGAAGAGCGAATCGCAGATCGTCACGATCGCGCCGTTCGATTCGAGCAGGTTGGCGGGCACGTCCCCGGCGACCGCCCCGGTCCCGCTCGTGGATGCCGTGGCGGCGGCAATCCAGGGCGTCGGACGATCGATCGTGCCGCTCACGGCGGCGTGGAACCAGACGAGTGGGAAGCCGTACGCGTCGGCCGCCTTGAACACCGGCAGGCTGCGCAGCTCGATCGGTTGGCCGGCGGCGGCCACCAGGATCCGCTGCGCGCCCAGATCGGCCGCCGCCCAGCCGCCATCGGGTGAGATTGCCGGGGGCGCGATCGCCAGGTTGAATGCCAGCACACCCGCGAAGCCCAAACCGACGGCACCCTGGCCCAGCATCCGCGGCCCTCTGGCGCTGATCCGCCCTTGCGCGAGCCGCCACAGCGCTCCAACTGCCAGCCCCGCCCCGACGAACACGATCGGGTCGAGGAAGGCGTGGTAGTGGTCGACCGGCAGCGACGTGACCGTGGTCAGGGCGGCAACGCCCACACCCAGCACGAGCCAGCCGAAGACCAGCGTGGCAGCCAGGAAGCGGGCCGCCCCGCGCTCGGGCTGGTCAGCGGCCAGCACCCGCCAGGCAAACCCGGCCACGACCAGCACCCCGAGCGGGACGGCCACGACGAGGTGGTCGGTCACCAGGCCGCTCAGCGGCCAGGCGACGATCCGCAGGCCGACGAAGAGCAGCCGGACGGGCTGGCCGAGGGCGTCCGGTTGACCCCCATTCGTGAGGAACGCGATCACCGAGCGCGTCTCGGGAAAGCCATTGCCCAGCTCGTGCGCGACCAGGGGCAGGTAGAGCAGGAGCCCGATGCCGATCGCGACGAGTCCGGCACGGCCCAGCCCGGACCGCGTCCCGGCGGGTGCACGCCGCAGGTCGGCCAGGTAGAGGGCGACCAGGGGCGGGGCCAGAGCGATCCCCAGCACGTGGAATTGGATCGTCACGATGAGCGCGGTCGCCGCCACGATCCACCAGCGAATGCGGCCCGTCTGGTGGGCGTGCCACGCCGCGGCAAGCGCGATCGAGGACGTCAGGGCGATCATGTTGGGGTTCCAGATGAACGTCGACTCGTCGATCGCGCTGGCGGACACGGCCATCAGCAGCCCGGCCGCCAGGCCGGCGACCGGGCCGCCGATCGAGCGGGCCAGCCACCAGGTCACCGCAACCGCGATCACTCCGCCCACCGCGATCACCGTCGTGATCACGACCGGGTCGTCGCCCGAGATCCAGGCAAAGGGAGCCAGGAGCAGGTACCACAGGGCGCCGTGGTGGAGGTCACCGATCGAGGTTGGCGGACCCACGAGCGGGACGACGTGGTCGGTCATCAGCCGCCAGAGCACGAGCATGTCCCGGCCCTGGTCGGCGTCCCAGCCGCCGCGCTGGCCCAGGTCCGGCAGGCGCAGGATGGCGGCGATCGCGACGACGGCGAGCAGGACGAGGAGGTCCGTGCGGCCGACGCCGCTCGATCGCTTCCCGTCCCCCTCCGTGGGCTGCCCCGAGGTCATCCCGTCAGCTCGGCGGCGCTTGCCTCGGCCGCGGGTTCGACGCTCGGCCCGGTTCGTGCCCGCGCTCCGGGCAGGTTCATCGCCTCGGGCGGCAGGATCGCAAGCGGCCGCCCTTCGGCGAGATCGCGAGCGCGCTCGGCGTTGATCGCGTCGTAGCCCTCGTCCATGCCCGGCGTCTCGAGGTAGTAGGTCACCTGCCGGAGGTCGGGATGGGTCAGGATCCGGCGCATCCCATCGGGCCCGATCGCGCCGGCGCCGATGTGCTCATGGCGGTCCATCCGCGAGCCCAGCTCGGACTTCGAATCGTTCAGGTGGATCATTGCCAGGCGCTCGATTCCGATCCGGTCGCCGAACTCGCCGACCAGGCGGTCGACCCCATGAGCCGTATGGATCGGGTGGCCGGCGCCCCACAGGTGAGCAGTGTCGAGGCAGATCGCGACCCGGTCGAGGGGCACGCCGCGGGTTGCGATCGCCGCGAGCAGGGCACCCATCTCGTCGACGTCGACGCCGATCCCACCACCGCCGCCGGCCGTGTTCTCGAGGACGAGGATTGCCGGGTCGGGCCCGTCCGGGACGTCAGCGAACGCGGCGGCAATCCCGCTCGCGATCCGCTCGATCCCGACCTCGAGGCCGCTGCCTTTGTGCGAGCCGGTGTGGACGTTGACGAACCGGGCGCCGAACGTCGGTGCGACCGTCAGCTCGTGGCGCAGCACGTCGATCGATCTCTCGTGAAACATGTCGTCCGGACCGGCCAAGTTCACGAGATATGGGGCGTGGATCGCCAGGGGGCCGAGCCCGACCTCGTCGACCCGTGCCCGAAACGCCCCGAGCTCGCGCGGTGGCTCCGCGCGCCGGCGCCAGGCGGTCGGGTTGTCGCTGAAGATCTGGAGCGTGTCCAGCCCGATCGCCTGGGCCCGGTTGACCGCCGCGACCATGCCGCCCCCGAGCGGCAAATGGGCGCCGAGCCGGCGGCCGTCGGGAAGCATGGCCGCATCGTAGCCGGTAGGCTCTGGCGATGAACCCCGAGCCTGAGCGCGACGAGCGCGGCGCCGCGCGGGTGGTCGCGACCTTCTTTCGCGACGGGCGGCTGGTCTCGATCCCGGCCCGCCAGGGCAAGCGGCTGGTGATCCTGCGCGAGCTCCGGGAGCGGTGTTTCGCGGAGGATCGCGACTATCCCGAGAAGGAGGTGAACATGCGCCTGGCGCTTGTTCATCCGGATGTCGCGGCACTCCGCCGCTACCTGGTCGACGCGAAGCTGATGGCACGTTCGAACGGGATCTATCGGCGCATGATGTAGCCATGTCCCGCCTGCAAGCCAAGAGCTTCGCCCAGCCCGATGAAGTCCGGAGCATGCCTGGTCTGCGGATCGAGACGGTCGGTCTCGACGAAGCGACGATCGGCCACTGCAGCTTCGACCCCGGCTGGCGCTGGTCGACCGTCCTCGGCCCGATGGTCGGCACCCCGAGCTGCCTGATCCGCCACGTCGGGTACACGATGTCTGGCCGGATCCGGGTCGTGATGGACACTGGTGAGACGCTCGACATCGGACCCAACGAGGTCTTCGAGATCCCCGCCGGCCACGACAAATGGGTGATCGGCGACGAGGCCTGGGTGGTGGTCGAGTGGGGCGCGAGCAGCCGGGCGATGGTCGTCGCCATGCACGAGACCTCCGAGCGATCGCTGGCGACGGTCATGTTCACCGACATCGTCGACTCGACCGCCACCCTCGAGCGGATCGGCGACAACGCCTGGCACGACCTGCTCATCGCCCACAACTCGCTCTTGCGCGACGAGCTGAACGTCTTTCGCGGGCGCGAGATGAAGACCACCGGTGACGGCTTCCTGGCCGTCTTCGACAGTGCCACCCGGGCGGTTCGCTGTGCCGCCGCGATGATTCGCTCGNNGAGTTCGTCGGCGGCGACGTGCGGGGCATCGCCGTCCACGCGGCCGCCCGGGTGATGGCCCTGGCTGGACCGAACGAGGTCATGGTCTCGTCCACGACGAGCGGCCTGATCGAGGGCTCCGACCTGGTCCTTGAAGATGCCGGCCGGCACGAGCTGAAGGGCCTGTCCGGAGCTCGCCAGGTCTTCCGGCTGCAGGACTCGCCCGGGGCCTGACCTCGCTCATCGCTCGCGAGCCACGGTCAGAGCCGAGACGCCCATCGCTCCGGCAGCCAGCAGCGGAGCCGCACAAGCCACGAGGGTCGAGCCGGTTGTGACGACGTCGTCGATCAGCACGACCCAGCGTCCGTCCAGGGGCCGGCTGCCACGAGCTCCCGAGACGAGCCGGAACGCGCCGGCCACGTTGCCCGCCCGGGACCCGCGGTCGAGGTCGAATTGGCGGGCGGTGGCCCGAGTGCGCTCGAGGACCTGGGCGCAGGGCAGTCCGACCTCGCGCGCCGCGACGGTGGCCAGGAGCACGGCCTGATCGAAGCCACGCTCACGAGCCCGACCGGCGTGGATTGGCACCGGCACGATCAGGTCGCCGCCCGCGGCCGCGTGCCGCCAGCGTGTCGCCAGCGCCCGGCCGAGCGGCTCGGCGAGGCGCCGCTCGCCGGCGTACTTCAAGGCGTGGAGCGCCGCCCGGACCGGGCCGCTGAACGGACCGCACCATTCGAGCTGGAGCAATGGGGCCGGGATCTCCGCGGTCAGTCCGAGCGCGATGCCGCCGGGCCGCTCCAGGCGAGCCTCGAGCGCGGGCCGGCAGCCGGCGCAGAAGTGGTCACCCTCGCGCCCGCACCCGACGCACGCCGGAGGCAGCGCCACCTCCAGCGCCCACTCGACCGCCGCCCGGATGCCGGTTGCCACCACGGCCCGATCATGCCCAGCGGCGCTTAGCTGCCACGTATCAGAGCTCGAGCCTCAGGCGAAGGTCAGGAAGTCTCCAACCACCGTGCCCGAGCCGTCGATCGTGCCGACCGGCAGCTCGAGCGTGCCGTTCGCGCCGCGGACCAGCCACACGACGCCGCGCCAGGGCGGCAGGGCACGGCGGATCGCCAGGACCTCGCGGCTGCCGTCGGCTTCGGGCTTGCCCACGAAGACGGCGTCAATCGCGAAGCGCATGAACATCATGTGGATCCCGTTGCTGCCCGGCAGCCACAGGCCGNNACGTTGCGGACGCGTTTCATCGTAGATCGAAGCGCAGGTGCGGCCCCGGCCGGCTGAGCCGACCCGGGAACCGCGCCGTCGCGCCGGTCAGGCCTTCAGGTTCTTGACGATCAGGATGATGGCCGGTCCGAGGATGACGATGAACAGCGACGGGAAGATGCACCCGACGAGCGGGAAGAGCATCTTGATCGGCGCCTTGGCCGCCTGTTCCTCGGCCCGCTGGCGACGCTCGATCCGGAGCTGCTCGGACTGAACCTGGAGCACCTTGGAGATCGACACGCCGAGCGTTTCGGCCTGGATGATCGCGCCGATGAAGTTGGTCAGCGGCGGGACTTCCGTGCGGGGGATGATGTCGCGCAGCGCCTCCCGGCGGCTCTTGCCGACGCGAACCTCGGCCAGCGCCCGACGGAACTCGTCGGAAAGTGGGCCCTTGAGCTTCTCGACCACCTTGGCCAGCGCCGCGTCGAAGCCGAGGCCGGCCCGCACGGAGATGGTCAGCAGGTCGAGGGTGTCCGGGATCATCAGCAGGATGGCCTTCTGGCGGGCCTTGATCCGCCGACCGAGCCAGAACTCCGGCGCGATGTAGCCGATCACGACGCCGAGCAGGGACATCCCCACGCCCAGCAGGAACTGCATCCCGAGGATGTTGACGACGGCAAAGAGCAGGAAGAAGACGATCCCGAAGATGATCGCCACGACCGCCTTGATGCCCAGCCAGTCGGCCACTCGCAGGTCGCCCGGATTGCCGGCCAGGGCCAGGCTTTTCTCGGTCCGATCGGCGAACGACGTGCTGGTGATCCGGGCGACCGAGCCGGACAGACGGGCGGCCAGCGGCCGCAACGTCCGCTCGAGGAACGGCGCCTGGAGCTCGAGCTCCTCCAGGTTCTTGGCCTGCATGGTGCCAAGCTGGGTGAGCCGGGCCTGGACGGGGTCGACGGTGCGACCACTCGTCAGTCCGGTGACGATGAGCAGGATGGCCCCCGCGGCTGCCGCGGCGACCAGGATGACAGGCAACATGGTCAGACTTCGATGTCGACGATTTTGCGGATGAACATGAAGCCCATGAACATCATGAAACCCCCGAAGATCAGGATGATGACACCAGCCGGCAGGCCGGCGATGTTGACCGAGTCGTCGAACATCGGGGCCATGAAGCCGGGCGCGGCGATGAACAGGAAGCCGGCCAGCCCGATCGGCAGGAAGCCGACGACGTAGCCCGACAGGCGCTGCTGGGCGGTCAGGGTGCGGATCTCGCCCTTGATCCTGACCCGCTCACGGATGGTGTAGGCAATCGAGTCGAGGATCTCGGCCAGGTTGCCGCCCACGTTGTGCTGGATCGAGATGGCCGTGGCCATCAGCTCGAGGTCATCGGACCGGACGCGCCGGACCATGTTCTCGAGGGCTTCGTCGAAGGCGAGTCCGAGGTTCACTTCCCGGATCACCCGGGCGAACTCGGTCGAGATCGGCGGCTGCGCTTCGCGGACGACCAGCTCGATCGCCTGCAGGAACGACGAACCGGCGCGCAGGCCGTTGGCGATCAGGGTGATCGTGTCGGGCAGCTGCTTGTTGAACTGGTTCAGGCGGCCGCTCCGCCGCCGGCCGAGCCAGAAGCGGGGGATGGCGAACCCGATCAGGCCCCCGATCAGGAGCAGGAACGGGTTGGCCAGGGCCGGGAAGACGATCGAGGCGGCGAACATGACGGCCGGCACCCCGAGGGTGGTGCCGATCCAGATCATGAAGTACTCGCTGATCTTGAGGTGGAGGTCCGCCCGGGCGATGTCCCGGGCCAGGTTGGCCCCGAAGTCGCGCTGCTCGACCACCCGGTTGAGGTTGGCCAGGGCCACGCTCTGGTTGAGCATCTCCCCGATTCCGCCGGAGCCGCCGGACTTGGCGTCAGGCTTGCCGGACGCATAGCGTTCCAGCCGGGCGCTGACGCCTGAGCCACCGCCGGACATCGCCAGTCCGAGGGCAATCAGGATGACTGCTCCCGCGGCAACGATCGCGACGATCAAGCTGGTCTGCATCGAATCTCTCCTGTCCCGCCAGTTAGTACGCGAAGCCGAACAGGCCCGGAGGCAGGGCGATCCCCATCACTTCGAACTTCTCGACGAACTTCGGCCGGATCCCGGTCGGCTTGAGCCGGCCAATGATCTTGCCTTCGACGATA
Organism: Chloroflexota bacterium; assembly: GCA_003169655.1. Lineage (GTDB taxonomy): Bacteria > Chloroflexota > Limnocylindria > Limnocylindrales > CSP1-4 > Palsa-1033. Next base: position 37,474 of record PNAZ01000126.1, on the reverse strand, counting down.
CCGGTCTGCTCGAACACGAAGACATCCTGCATCACGATCACGTCACCTTCCATCCCCTGGATCTCGGTGATGTTCACGATCTTGCGGGTGCCGTCCTTGAGCCGGCTCTGCTGAACAATCAGGTCAACGGCCGAGGCGACCTGCTCGCGGATGGCCCGCAGGGGCAGGTCCACGCCGGCCATCAGGACCATCGTCTCGAGTCGGGACAGCATGTCCCGGGGCGAGTTGGCGTGGCCCGTCGACATCGAACCGTCATGGCCGGTGTTCATGGCCTGGAGCATATCGAGCGCTTCGCCCGAACGGCACTCCCCGACGATGATCCGGTCGGGCCGCATCCGGAGGGCGTTGCGGACGAGCTCCCGGATCGGGACGGCGCCCTTGCCCTCGATGTTCGGAGGCCGCGACTCGAGAGTCACGACGTGCTCCTGGCGGAGCTGCAGCTCGGCCGCGTCCTCGATCGTCACGATCCGCTCATCGTTGGGGATGAACGACGACAGCACGTTGAGGGTGGTGGTCTTGCCCGAGCCGGTGCCGCCCGACACGAAGATGTTGAGGCGGGCTTCGACGCACGCCTTGAGGAAGTCGAACATCTCGGGGGTGGCCGTTCCGAAACGGACCAGATCGTCGACCGTGAACGGCGACGCCGAGAACTTCCGGATCGTGATGACCGGGCCGACCAGCGACAGCGGCGGGATGATCGCGTTCACCCGGGAGCCGTCGGTCAGTCGAGCGTCGACCATCGGCGACGACTCGTCGACGCGGCGGCCGATCGGGGCAATGATCCGGTCGATGATCCGCATCACGTGATCGTCGTTCTGGAAGACCACGTTGGTCAGCTCCAGCTTGCCCGACCGCTCGATGTAGACCTGGCGCGGTCCGTTGACCATGATCTCGGTGATGCTCTCGTCGCGCAGGAGCGGCTCGAGCGGACCGAGGCCGATGATCTCGTCGGTGATCTGCTCCAGCATCCGGACGCGCTCGGCCCGGGTCAGGGCGAGGCCTTCCTCGTCGATGACCTTGCCGAAGATCTCCTCGATCTGACGCCGGACCTCGACCTGGTTGGACAGGTCGAGCTTGGGGTCCAGGTCCTGGATCACCCGGCTCTGGATCCGGAACTTGACGTCCCGGAAGGATTCCCGAACTGGACCCGTGGACGACATGAGTCGCTGGGCCGGCGTTGCCGGTGGCTGCCCGGGAGCCCCGGGCGCGCCTCCAGTCGGCGCCGGGGCATTGCCCGGTGCCACACCGGGACCACTCGTCCCGGGTCGAGCACTCTCAATCCGCTTCAGCAGGGACATCCCCTATACCCCTTCCCGCCCAATCGGGCCGATGATTGCTGTTTGCCCAACCGGGCTGATGATTCCTAGCGCCATGCGAACAGGCTCTTCTTGGCGGGCGTGGCCTTGCGGGCGCCCTCGGTAGCTGGTTTGCGCTCGTCGCTGGTCAATGAAGTTGCGAGCCGGAGGATATCCTGCGACACCTGGGCCTCCCGGTTGCTCATGAAGAATGGGATCCCACGGTTGAGAGCGTAAACCACGCTGCGACCGTCACTCACAATTGTATGGTCGACTTTGCGCCCGATCGACTGCTCGACGTCCGCCACGCGGATCCCGAGGGTCGAGTCGGCCCGGTTGAGAACGAGCCTGATCGAGCTGGAGTCGTAGCCCAGCTGATCGGTCACTTCCAGGAACAGGCGCATGTTCTTGATGCTCGTGATTTCGAGGGTGAGCATCGTCAGGATCACATCGGCCTGGTCGAGGATGGCCAGGGTCGTGTCGGCCATCGACGATGAGCAGTCAACGACGATCAGGTCGTTGGTCCGGCGGAGGAGCTCGAGGACCTTGCGCACGCCGACCGGGGTGACCAGCTCGGCCATCTCCGGCGTGGGCGGTGCGAGGAGGACCTTGACCCCCGAGGAATGGACCGTCAGGAATGGGTCGATCGACTCGAGCTCGAGGCCGGCCTCGAGGTCGGGCGCGAGATCGGCGATCGACTTGTTCTTGGGATTGAGGTTGAGCAGGACGCCAACGTCCCCGAACTGGAACGAGCCGTCAACCAGGGCGGTCCGCTGACCGAGCTCGGAGGCCGCGGCAACCGCGAGGTTGACCGCGATCGTGGTTCGGCCGATGCCGCCCTTTGGTCCGAAGACCGCGATGACCTGGCCCGGATCGACGTCCGGGATGATGGCCGGAGCTGCCACGGCGACCGGGAAGCGCTCGAGCTTCTCTCGCTCCCGCGCGTAGATCTGTCGAATTGAGGAGGTCAGCTCGTCGGAGCTGAAGGGCTTGACCAGGAACTCCCGCGCCCCGGCCAGCATCGACCGGCGGAGGTAGTCGGCTTCGCCCTGGACCGACATCATGACGACCGACGCGCCCGGCACCTGGGCCGAGAGCTGCTCGGTTGCTTCGATCCCGTCCATGTCCGGCATGTTGATGTCCATCAGGACAATGTCAGGCTTGAGCTCGATGGCGAGCTCGATGGCGCGCCGTCCCGACTCGGCCAGGCCCACGATCTCCATGTCAGTCTCGAAGCCAAGTAGCCTCGCCAGGTGATCGCGGGTCTCGCTGATGTCGTCGACGATGAGGACGCGGATCTTGTCTGCCATTAGGGTCGCTTCATCGGCCTTACTGCGGATCGTTACGTCCCGGAGCGATCGACGGGCGCGGGATCCGTGAGGATCTGTCGCGCCCGTCCGGCCGCGGGGCTGGGTAGAACCTGAGGGTCGGGTCGACCCTCAGGCCCGTTGGAGGTCTACTTCTTGGGCAGGACCACCTGGATGATCTGTGGCGGCAGGACGCCGTACTGATCGACCAGGGTCTTGAGGATCACGCCCGTGGTCGGGTCGAGCGGCGGCACCACCGGGTTCGGAGGCGTCGATGCGTCGACGTAGTCCTTGGGCGAGCGGAGGACGAGGCTCAGGCAGCCGTCCACCTGACCGTATCGAATGACTTCGGCCTGCTGAGCCGTCACCTGCAGGAGAACGATCTCCTGCTGCCCGTTCAGGCTGGTGCCCGACGGAGCGCCGCTGGCGGCAGCACCCTGGGCGGCAGCGGTCGGCGGCGGCAGGAGCGTCCCGACGACCTTGCTGCTCTGGACGATCATCTTGATGCTCGAGCCGCCGAGGGCCGAGACCGGGGTGATGACGCCAGTCTTCGGGTCGACGTTGTCGAGCTGGAAGCCGGTTCCGCAGGAGCTGCCCGCGGTCGAGCCACCGAAGCCGATGATCACGTCGACGTGGTCGCCGGTCTGGATCAGGGTACCGACACCGGTCACCTGGTCGACCTGGACCGACATTGCGCGCATGCCCTTATCGAGGTTGGGCGTGACCGAGGCCACGATGCCACTCGACGCGAACATCCCTGCGTTGAGGTCTGTGTTGGCGGTCACCTGGGTCCGGATGATCTGGCCAACAACATCAGTGATGTTGCTGAAGGCCGTGGCCGAACGGGTGGTGACGTCGACCTGATGGGTCGCGACCATATCCGAGGTGACCTGCGTCCCCAGCGGGATGTCAACGGTCGCGTAGACCGTCTGCAGCTGCGTTACCGGAGGCGGGTTACTGGTCGACCCTGTCCCGCCGGTCCCATTCGAGAACAACAGGATGATCAGAACGAAAACGATGATGGCAAGGATGATCCCGCCCAGCAGGAACACCCGACTTGTTCGCTTCAAACTACTCTCCCCAGCCGTGTGACAAGTGGCACCACTGTAGCACCGCCCAAAGGCCGCGCGACTATACCAAAGGGCTAGGACCATTAGGAAGAAATGGCCGGAAATCAAGCGGACCGCAAACTTGTTGCAAGGTGATCCGCATCGATCTCCACGACGCCCGCGGCTGGTGCGTCGCCACCCCGGACCGGACCGAAACAGAACGAGCGGGCCGTCCCCCAGAGGGACGACGCCGCCCGTCAGTTTCGACCCAACAATCGACCGGCCCAGTGGCCGGCCGACCTGCGGTCCTAGACCGAATTACCGACGTTGCTAAGGATCTTCGAAACCTGTCCGCCCAGGAAGATCAGGGCGATGATCGCGACGATCGCGATGAGGGCGAGGATCAGGGCGTATTCAGCCAGACCCTGGCCTTCGTCGTCGGAGCGGAACGAAGCAATGAGTGCAGAGATGTAGCTCGTCATGTGATGGATTACCTCCTTTCCGTCAAAGTCCCTCGCCATCCGACGAGAGCTGGTCGCAATGTTTGGCTCCTGGACTCAAGCTGGGTCCAGGAGCCGGGCCGCGCGTCAGGCTAGAAAAAGCCCCGTGCGCTGTCAATAAGGTCTATTGGAAAAGCGGTGCGTCCAGGCCGCTCCGGGCGGCACTCGACCGACCGGAGCAGGGTGTCCTAGACCGAGTTGCCGACCTGGCTCAGGATCTTCGAAACCTGTCCGCCCAGGAAGATCAGGGCGATGATCGCGACGATCGCGATCAGGGCGAGGATCAAGGCGTACTCGGCCAGACCCTGGCCTTCGTCGTCGGATCGGAACGATGCGATCAGTGCAGAGATGTAGCTCGTCATGGTGGTCCATTACCTCCTTTCCTTCGGGGTCCCGTCGCCGTTGGGGCGAGGGCCGGGTTACGGTAGAGACGGGTTGGCGGGCCTGTCAAGCCTGCCAAAGGCAAACGCCGGACCGAGAAAGCTCGGTCCGGCGCTTGATCATGGTCAGCTCGAGCGAGCTGCGGTCCTAGACCGAGTTACCAACGTTGCTGAGGATCTTCGAGACCTGTCCGCCCAGGAAGATGAGGGCGATGATCGCGACGATCGCGATGAGGGCGAGGATCAGGGCGTACTCGGCGAGTCCCTGACCTTCCTCGTCGCGGCTGAACCGCGCGAGGAACGAGTTGAAGAGCTGCATCTGATGATGCCTCCTGGATAAGTCCATACCCCCGATTGAGGGCAGGGGAACCATACGTCCGGCACCGAGCCGCCGTCGATTAGGACATTGGTACCAGAATCGATGACCCGTTCAGCCGATCAGGCCGGTGATCCAGGCCAGGATCGTCGCCACCTGGTCGCGCAGGAAGACGAGCAGGATCCCGATCAGGGCCAGGGTCAGCAGCCCGATGATCGCGTAGTCGACGATCGCGGCAGGCTTGCGGCGCGAGGCGCCTGGCTCGACCATTGGCGAGATCCGGGCCGATCAGCTCGCGTCGGCGGTCAAGCCGGCCGGGCTGCCGGTGCCGGCGATCGGTCCGTCTTCGAACGTCGGGTTGGCAACCAGGCGGACCTCGGTGCCTCCGGCCAGGAGCTCGGCCACGATGCCCAGGGTCGAGGCCCGCTGCTGGATCTCGCGCCAGGCCTTGGCCGGCAGGACGTGGCTGGGCTGGGCCTCCAGCGCGTCGACGGCCTCGACGCTGGGCGCCGAGCCATCGGCCGCCGGCGCGGCCACCTCGGGTGGAGCGGCCGGCGCCTCGCCGTGGGCGGCGATCCGGGCCTCGATCTGGTCGCCCCAGTCGAGGCGGATCAGCACCCGCCGGGGGGCCGTCGACAGGAATCCCGCGAGGGCCTGATCGATCATCCGGAAGAGGCCGCTCTCGAGCTCCATCGCCAGCCGGCGATCGGTGCCCATCGAGTCGAAGTCGACTGCGATCTGTGCCCGCCGGCCGCGCTCACGCGCGGTCCGCCGGAGGGTGGGCACCAGGCCGAGGTCGTCGAGGACCATCGGCCGGACGTCGAAGATGAACGACTTCGTCGCCTCGAGGGTGGTCTGGACCATCGCGATCAGGGCCTTGACCTCGGTCCGGGCAAGGGCCGGGTCGCGATCGACGAGGCGATCGACGATCTGGGCCTGGAGGACGATGTTGGTCAGGCTCTGGGCCGGCCCATCGTGCATGGCCCGGGCGATGTCCCGGCGCAGGTCTTCCTGGGCGGTCAGCACGATCCGCGAGACGGCCGCCGGGATGTCGCCGTCATCCGCCCCGCCGCTCGATCCTGGCCCGCCGGTCGAGTTCGACTGACCGCTCGGCGCGACCCAGCCGCCGCTCGTGGCGAGCTCGCGCATCTGGCCGCCATAGCGCTCGAGGGCTTCGCGGTAGCGGCCGAGGGCCTTCTGCTTGCCCTGCAGGACGTCGACCTGGGACTCCATCATGACCGCCCGGCGGGTCAGCTGGACGAGCTGGCTGGCGGCCTCGGCGAGGTCGGTCGGATTGGGCGTGGCGGCGCCCCGGAGCGTCGCGACCCGGTCGGCCGTCTGGCTCCGCTTCATCTCGTGGCGGTCGGCCTCTGTGCGGGCCTGCTGGATCAGCAGGTCGATCTCGACCAGCTCGGAGTCGAGGGTGGCGAGCTCCGCTGCGATCCGGTCGGCGAAGGCGCCGGGATCACTGGCTGCCACCGGCTGGGGCTCGGTCAATCCTCGGGCATCCTGATCCAGCCCTGGCGCATCGCGTAGACGACGGCCTGGGTTCGATCGTTCACGCTGAGCTTCCGGAGGATGCTCGACATGTGGTTCTTGACCGTCTGCTCGCTGATCGACAGCGCGTAGGCGACCTGCTTGTTGGTCATCCCCTGGGCGATGTTGTCGAGGATCTCGACCTCGCGCGGTGACAGCGGGGCGAAGATCGGGGCCGCTTCCTGGCCATAGACGGCCAGCTCGCGGAACTCCTTCAGGACGCGGCTGGCGACGGCCGGCTTGGCGAAGACCTTGTCGTTGATCAGGTACTCGCCGGCGGTGACCCGGCGGATGATCGTGACCAGGTCGTCCGGGCCGACATCCTTGAGGATGAAGGCGGCCGCACCGGCCTTGATCGCGTCGAACAGGGCGTCCTCGTCCTCGCTGACGGCCAGCACGATGATCCCCACCGAGGGCAGCTCGCGCTTGATCCGCTGGGTGGTCTCGATCCCGCCGGGAGGCGGCAGCGAGAGGTCCATCAGGACGATGTCGGGTGACATTTCCATGGCCAGGTCAACCGCGCCGCGGCTGTCCTGGGCCTCGCCCACGATCTCGAAGTCCGGCTCGCGCTCGAGCAGGCCGCGCATCCCCATTCGGAACAGGGCATGGTCGTCGACAAGGAGGATCTTGGTGATCTCGCCCACGGTTCGGCGATCGGGTCCGCCCCGTCGCCGATCCGGGCCGAGGTAGTCCATTGCGGTCATTCGTTCTCCTTCTGGAGCGGGATTGCCAACGTCACGATGGTGCCCCCATTGGGCCTGGAACCAACGTCAAAACGAGCACCGATCAGCTCGGCTCGCTCGCGCATGAATTGCAGCCCGAAATTGCGCCGCCCGCGGGCGGCCATCGAGCCGATGTCGAAGCCCCGCCCGTCATCGCGGACCTCGAGGACCCAGTCGGATCCCTCGATCCGGGTGGCGACCGAGACGCTCTCGGAGGCGGCGTGCTTGCGGATGTTCTGGAGCGCCTCCTGGACGATCCGCAGGGCGACCGTCTGGGCGGCCTCGTTGAGCCCCTCGCCGCCGCCCCCGATGTCGGTCACGACAGGGATGCCGGACAGGGCCGTGAAGGTCTCGACGGCATCGCCGATCGAGCCCGCCAGGCCGAGCTCGGCCAGCAGCGGCGGCCGGAGCTGGCTGATGAAGCCGCGCACGTCACCCAGCTCGCGGCGCAGCCGGGCGCCGAGCAGCTCGAGCTCGTGGGCCGCCACGTTGGGATCGTCGATGATGACCCGCTCGACGTAGTCGAGCTGGAAGATCGCGTTGGAGAGGGCCTGGGCGGGGCCGTCATGGACTTCGCGGACGAGCCGCAGTCGCTCGGCTTCCTGGGCCTCGACAATCCGCATGTTGAGCTCGGTTGAGCTGGCCACCGCCGCGGTGTCGCTGATCAGGGTCGCGTCGTCGCGCCCCAGGAACAGCCAGATCCGCTCCAGGCTGCGCAGGGCCACATCGAGCCGGTTCAGCTCCGACTGGTGCTGGCCGGCGGCCGTGGTCAGGTTCTCGGCATCGACCTGCAGGGCCCGCCGCCGGCGATCTTCCGCGCCGGCCTCGGCCGCCACCGCGGCGGCCGCATTGGATGAGGCGCCTTTGTCGGCGGCGCCCGGCTTGCGGCGCTTGCCGGAGCGCAGGTCATCGTTCACGGCCTGCAGCCGGCCGAGCTCTTCGTGCTGGACCAGCCGATAGCGGTCGGCGATCTGGCGGACCGTGTCCGCAGCGTAGCCAACCGCCGCCTTGGCCTCGGCATGCAGCTCGTCGATTCGCCCGTCCCGTGCCTCGGCGCGCGTGCCGTCCATGTCCGGCGAGTATAGAGGGCCGCTCATGGCCCACATCCGATCTCGAAGACCCGGGTGCCGTTCAGGGCCGCCGCTGCGCTGGGGTCAGGTGGCACGCCGAGGGCGACCTCGTGAAAACAGCTCACGTCGGCGTCGGCGCTCGACAGGACGGCCGGCCAGCTGCCGTGGACGTCGCTGATCACGAGGTAGTGGGTGCCCGGAAAGTGGGCGGCCAGGTCGACGACCGAACTCGGTGGCTCATCGGGCAGGGCCAGGGTGTGGATCCCGGTTTGGTAGGCGAGCCAGATCGGGAAGTCGCTGATCACCGGGCCGGCGGCCTGGTCCAGCGGTCGCCCGATCGCGGCCATCTGGGCCTCGAGCGCCTGGTAGCGGTTGGCGACGTCGGTGCTCTGCCCGCCGTAGCCGGCAAGGCTCAGGCTGAACAGGATCGCGCTGGCGATCGTCAGGGTCGCCCCCAGCCAGGCCACCTGGTTGGTCCAGCCCCGCCAGGTGCTGACCCGGGCAAACAGGGCGTCCAGACCGAGCAGGCAGGCCACGATCAGCAGGATATGGACCGGGCCGGCCGCGTGCAGAAAGGTGCCCCAGGTGGTCGCCACCGGGAAGAGCAGGGTGGTGACCCAGAAGGTCAGCAGCGACACGAGGAGCAGGGGCCGAAGTGCCCGGATGCCCGCCGTCCAGGGCAGGCGGAGCAGGCCGATCAAGCCGATCGGGAAGCTCGGCACGAGCAGGACGCTGAGCAGGTTGTGGCTGAAGCCGTCGATCCGCATCTGGACCAGGGTCCCGATGCCCACCGCCAGGTAGCGCGCCAGGGTGGGTGGATCGCTCCAGGCGAAGATGTCGAAGCCGGACACCGACAGGGCGTTGGCGGCCGCCTGGCCGGGCAGCGGATTGCCGAAGACCAGCCAGTCGCGGACCATCCAGGGTCCGAACACGACCAGGGCGGCGACGGCCGGAATGACGATCAGTCGGAGCCGCTCGGCCCGGGCCAGGCGGACGCCGGCCGGATCGCGGGCGGTGAACCAGGCCAGACTCGCCCAGGCCATGGCCAGCCACAGCGCCTCGTTGCGGGCGAGGGCGGCCAGCCCGATCAGGACGCCCAGCCCGAGGAGCCGCGGATCGGCGATCCGGGCGCCGCGCGGGTCGCGCAGGAGGCGCGGGATCAGGAGGCAGGCGCCGAGCACCAGGGCGGCGAAGACGCTGGTCGAATCGGGCAGGGCGCTGAACAGGACGAGGGGCAGCTCGACGGCCGCCGTCAGGCCGACCCCGAGGGCCAGCGTTCGGGCCCGGCCGGTGGGCAGGCCAAGCTCGGCCGCCACGTCGGCTCCCAGCCGCCAGGCCAGCGCCGGCAGGAGGGCGCCGACGAGCAGGGCCGGCAGCTGGGCCACGGCGAACGACGTCCCGAAGACGAGCATCGGCAGGGCAATCAACAGGGTGGGCAGCGGTAGCCATACCTCGAAGGCCGGTCGCGGGAACGACAACGGCGGCGTCTGGAAGCTCCACAGGGCGTCACTGGTCAGGCCGTGGCCGTCGACCAGGTTGCGGGCGACCATCACGTAATAGGCCGTGTCCTCGGGGGTCGGGAAAGGCACCGTCCGGGCGAACGCGAGGCGGACCAGCAGGGCGAAGGCAAACAGCGCCGCCACCGTGCCCCAGGCCTCACGCCGGCTGGGCGCCCAGCGGAACGAGCCGCTCACGAGCCACCACCCACGCCGGCCACGACCACGCAGCGCGGGTCGCTCGTCGTGAAGCAGACCGGATACAGGCCGGCATCGATCGTGGCCGCGGTCCCGGTGACGCTCCAGACCGGCGCGCCGACCCAGCCCGGCCGGCCGCTGCCGTCGAGGATCGGGCCGAGCGCGGGGACGGCGTCCGCGCGCTCCACGTACAGCCAGCGGACGTCATACGCCCGAGCCACGGATTCGATGGTCGTGATCGGGTCATTCGGGGCGACCACCCCCGGGTGGCCGGTCCAGTACTTGATCGCGCCCGTGTCGAGGCTCATCACCACGTCGTCGGGCGCCGCGCCGTGGGCGCCCAGAGCCGCGCCGACGGCCTGGTCGAGGTCGCGCTCATGGCCCCACGTGTCGTGGACGTTGGCCGTGAAGTAGAGCGCGCCGACCAGGCTGATCCCGACGAGCCCGCCGACAAAGACCCGGCCGGCTGATTCGGCGTTCCAGCTTGGCCGGTGGCGAGCGACCCAGGCGACGAGGGCGACGACCGCCTCGAGGGCCAGCAGGTACGCCTGCGGAGCAAGGGCGGCGCCCGAGTGGATGAACGTGCCGTTGGGCACGTGGACCGCCGAGACGAGCCCGGAGAACGCGAACAGCAGCACGGTGTACAGGAAGAACGGCAGGAAGTCGGCCGAATGGCGTCGCAGCCAGGCCCCGGCCACCATGAACGGGGTCAGGATGACCCCGCCGACCAGGACGCTGAAGATCACGATCGCCTCGAAGAAGCCGGTCAGCCGGCTGGCGATCAGGGGCCCGATGCCCTGGGCCAGGAAGGTGCTCAAGGTGGGCGTGCCGGTGATGCTGTTCAGCTCGTCGATTGAGCGGATGAACAGGATCCGGCCGGTCGACGAGGAAGGTGACAGGCTGCCGAAGACGGCCAGCTGACGCATCTCCCAGGGGGCCATCACGAGCAGGAACAGGACCGCGCCGACCACGGCCGACCAGATCGGCAGGGGCTGCGGCGCATAGTGGCCGCCGAGCCTGGCCCGCCGGAAGCGGACCCGCGACCAGGCCCAGACCAGGGCCAGCGCGGCCCCCACCAGGACGCCGTCGTTCCGGGCGAGGGTCGCCAGGCCGACCAGGATCCCGGTTGCCGCAAAGGCCCTGGCGTCGCCCCGCAGCGCCCGGGCGCCGAGCCACAGGGCCGCCAGGACGAGGACCTGGAAGAGGGCGAAGTTGTCGGGCTGGGCCATGAACGGGGTGACCGCGGCCGGCACCGCGGCCAGGATCGCACCGCCGACGGCAACCGACGGGCGGCAGCCGGCCTCCCGGGCGAAGGCCCAGGTCATCGGCGCGGCCAGCGCGCCGATCAGGGCGAAGGGCAGGCCGGACGCGAAGGCCGTGGCCCCGAGGGTCAGGATGAACGGCACCTGGACCAGGCTGGCCAGCGGCATCCAGTGGGCATTGCTCGGGATCGGCAGGACCGGATTGGCGGGCAGGTGGCCGCCGACGTCGACGAACGTCCAGATGAAGTCGATCGAGAAGCCGTGGCCCGCGCTGAGTGCCCGGGCGACGTTGACGTAGTAGTACGAATCGACGTACGCCGGGTCCGGATAGAGGACCAGGAGCAGGACCCGCACCGCGAGCGCCAGGGCGAACAGGCCAATGGCCCGGATGAGGGTGGAGCGCATCCGGTGCACCGTAGCACCGGGTCATGGCTCTTTCGACCGGTACGAATGACCTACGCAGGAGGTCCTGCCCCGGCACTCCGGTACGGTCTGGTGGGGGCGAAGAAGGGACTACGATCGGTGGGTGGACGCCACCGTGCCGACGATCTCGCGCTCGCCGGCCATGCGCCGAGCCGTGCGCGACGGGCTGGTGATTGCCGGCCTGTTGTTCGCCGCCTACCTGTTCGTGGTCGTCGCGCCCGTCACCCGCACGTTCGGGTTCGACGCCTACGCCTACTGGCACCTGAATCCGGCCGCACCATACACCCAGTCGGCCGGCGGGCTCGGCGCGTTCACCTACACGCCGGTGATCGTCCGCCTCTTCGCCCCGTTCGCCAGCCTGTCCTGGTACAGCTTCCTGTGGCTGTGGTCGGACGTCCTGGTTGCCACCCTGATCTGGCTCGGCTGGCGCTCGAGCCTGGTCGTCCTCGCCTTCCCGCCGGTGGCCCTCGAGCTGTACCACGGCAACGTCCACCTGCTGATCGCCGCGGCGATCGTCCTCGGCTTCCGCTGGCCGGCGACGTGGGCGTTCGTGATCCTGACCAAGGTGACGCCGGGCGTTGGCCTGATCTGGTTCGCCGTCCGGCGCGAGTGGGGCAAGCTGGCGATCGCCCTCGGCGTGACCGCTGCCCTGGTCGCCATCTCGCTCGTCTTCGACTCGTCCCTGTGGCGGGCCTGGCTGACCGACGACATCCTCAAGACAGCGACGGGCGCCCCGCTCGACCAGTTCTCGCTGGGGATCCCGCTCTGGCTGCGGCTGCCGGCGGCAGCCCTGCTCGTCGCCTGGGGTGGCCGGACGGATCGAGCCTGGACGGTCCCGGTGGCGGCCACCCTGGGCCTGCCGATCCTGTGGCCGACCGGGTTCGCGATCCTGGCTGCCCTGTGGCCGATCGCAGCGCGGCGGCCGGGCGTGACCTCGCCCGACGTGGTCCTGGGCAGGATCGCGGCGTAGCCCTCAGGCGGTCGCGACCTGGCCCCCGGCCGGCGTGCCGGCTGCCTCGGTCGGCAGCCCGTCGGGCTCGACGCGCGGCTCCAGGAGCCAGGGCAGGCGGCCGCCGAGGAGGAGCGTCCCGGTGATCAGGCCGATCGCCAGCCACCAGCCCTCGAACGTATAGGTCGCGATCAGGAGGGCGGCGATCAGGGCGAGCTCGCGCCGGATCAGGAGCATCGCCGGCAGGGCGAAGAGCAGGCCGAAGACGCGCAGGCTGGGCGAGCCGATCACCGCCAACAGGCCGATCCAGGCCCCGGCATGGCGGTTGGGCACGATCGCGACGAGGGCCATCGAGGCGAGGACCACGAGGTCGCCGACCCACCAGGGCATCGACCGGGCAATCCCGGCGCCGGCCAGGATCCAGCTCGGGTCATTGGCCCGGCCCAGCTGGGCCAGCCAGTCGAGCCAGACTTGCGTACCGAGGATCGGCAGGGTAATGGCGGCGAGCGCGACGACGGCCAGGCCACCGACCAGCGCGGCCCGCCAGTTCCGGCGCAGGAGGTACAGCCAGGGCTGGACCTGCGACGCCTTGAGCGCGCCGACCGCGGTCGCCAGGACGCCGTCCTGGAGCATACCCCGCCGGCCGGGACGGTCCTCGCCGGCCGGGTCGTGCTCGAGCGGCTGGAAGCTCGGCCGGGCCTCGCCGCCTCTCGGCGACCGCCACAGGAAGGCGACGAAGGCGGCGAATACGACGACCTGGACATTGCCGCCCAGGAGGCCCTCGGTGAACGGCGGCCAGACGAACAGGAAGGGGATGACCGGCCAGGGGATCGCCAGCCGGCGACAGGCGAAGAGCGTGGCGGCCACGCTCAGCGCGAACCAGCCGACGATCACCGGCGTCTGGGGCAAGCTGGTGAACAGGGCGACGAACGGCAGCACGAACGGCGGATAGAGGTACGGCAGGTCGTAGCCCGGGCCGTTCAGGAAGCTCGAGGCGAGGTAGGGCTGGCCACCGGCCAGCCAGCGCGTGGCGGCCTTGAGCGGGATGACCACGTCCACGCCCCACGGGTAGTGGAGGAGCAGGTTGCGCAGGGCGATCAGGCACATGACCAGGACCAGGACGCCCAGCCCGAAGCGGAGCAGGCGGTTCGGCCCGCTGCCGACCGCAAAGGTCTTCACGTTCAACATTCGGCCTGGATCATCCCCCACCACGGTCGGGGCGACGATCCGACGATGGTACCGACCTCGTTCGTCCCAGCCAGGCGATGATCGGAAAGGCAAGCATCGGGATCTCGAGACTCGAATAGGCCAGCCCGCCACCCTGCGAGTTGAGGACTGAGTGGATCCAATCGATCCACAGCGAGCCAAACGGCAGGCTGACCAGGACGAAGACACCCAGGGCCAGCCACCATGCCTTCCGGCGGATCCCGAACAGTGCGAACGGGAAGAGGCTCGGCTTGATCAGGACCAGGACGCTGGGCCAGGCGTACACGACGCCGAGGGCCATCGCTGCCACCGCCCAGATGACGGGATTGCCGGTCACGATCTTGACCAGGGTTGGTGGCCACGCCGCGCACAGGGCCAGCAGGGGCCAGACCAGCGGCTTCGGACGCAAACGGGCGATGCTCCAGCCGACCGCCGCCGCCGGGAGCAGCCACCACAGGACCGCGGGCAGGAAGGTGAACGGCACGAACAGGAGCAGGCTGACCGGTGGATAGAGGATGTCGCCGGCGCTGATCTGGTACGGACCCGCCAGCTGATACGGCTCGAAGTACGGACCACCGCTCAACCAGCGCGTGGCGCTGTCGATGTACAGGCGATAGTCGACGCCCAGCTGGCCCTGCAGGGTGGTCGCATTCATGACCAGATCAAACAGGTCAATCAGGACCAGCACGATCGCGGCGGCAATGGCGCTCCAGGCAAGCACGGCTGAGCGGGTCACAACCGGTCCACCATCTGGCCGCGGTGGTCCTGCCGTCAAGCCGGTAGCGCCCGCCGATTGGTCCATGGACGGCGAAGGATCGGCTCGTACCATGGCTTGATGACCTCGCCCGGAATTGCGCCCGCCCGTGCCTCGCTCCAGAACCTGCTGGGCGCGCGGCTCGGGAGCTTTCTGAGTCGAGTAGCTGACTCACCACGGTCGCGAGTCGTGGTGGGCCCGCTGCCGGTGCTGGTCGTCGGCGCGATCATTGCCGTCGCGGAAGCCACCGGCCGGGCGTGGGTCCCGCTCGACGCCCTGCTCTACTGGCAGGCATCCGCACGCCTGGACAACCTGTACGCCGTCGGCTGGACGGGTGCCTACAACTACGCGGGGCCGCCTCCGGTCGCCCAGGTCTGGGCGATCTTCCACGTCCTGCCGCTGGAGCTGGTGCTCGTCGCCTGGATCACCTTCCTCTTCGGCTGCCTGTGGTACGCAGCACGCGCCTGGGCCCTCCCGATCATCGTCATCGGGCTTGTCGGGATCGCGACCGGGATCCCCGCGATCAGCGCGCCGTTGGGCATCATTCTGCTGGGCAACGTGGGGATGCTCATGACGGCGGGCGTGGTAGCCACCGTCCGTCAGCCGGGCGCAGTCGCAATTGCGGCGCTGTCCAAGGTTGGACCGGCAGTCGCCCTCCTGTGGCATGCCGCTCGCGGCAACCGACGTGCGTTGCTGGTTGGTGTCGCGGCGACGGCATTGGCCTTCGGAGTGTCATTTGCACTCAGTCCGGGCGCCTGGTTTGACTGGGTTGGCTGGATCGCCCGCAACTATGGTTCGTCGCCAATCGCGGAGCTGCCCATCCCGTTCGTCGCCCGGGTGCCGCTTGGAATCGCGGTCGTCCTGATCGCCGGACGCACGGGTCGAGCCTGGCTCGTTCCGATCGGTGCGGGATTGTGCATCCCCGCCGACTACGGCTGGAGCTTCCTCACAGTCTGGGTTGGAGCGCTGGGCCTGACCGGCGCGCAGGTGGGCAGGTCCGAGAGCTGACGGGCCAGGGCGTACCCATGGGTGGTGGCGTCCGGGACTAGGGGCATGCGATGCTGCGCCAGATGGTGACTGCACGCACCGGAAGCCTCACCCGATTCCGAGCCCTGGCCGTGGATCGGCCGCTGCTCGCCGCAATTGTCGGATCGCGCCTGATCGTCCTGCTCGCGGCGTGGGTCGGCGAGCAACCGGCCTTGCGAAACCCGGCTCTCACGAGCGGCTCGGACCTGCCCATCCTGCGCAGCCTCACGGCGTGGGACGGCTGGTGGTACCTGGGGATTGCCCGCAATGGCTACCACACTGCTGCGCTGACGGGCGGCTATCACGACTACGCGTTCCTGCCCCTCTTTCCGGCCATCATCAAGGCCCTCGCACTGCCCTGGCCGGGCGCCGATTCCCTGGTCTCCGTGCTGGTCTCGAATGCCTTGTTCGTCGTCGGGCTGGTCCTGATGCTCCAGCTCGGCACGATCGTCCTCGGCGATGACCGTGCCCGCTGGGCCGTCGTCCTGATGGCCCTCTTCCCGTTCAGCTTCGTGTTCTCGATGGCCTACGCAGAGAGTCTCTTCCTCGTGCTGTCGGTCGGCGCCCTGCTAGCGGCTGAGCGAGAGCGACGGTTGCTGGCCGGCGTCCTGGTTGGCCTGGCCGCATTGACCCGGCTGCAAGGCGCCATCCTGGCGCTGCCGGTCTGGCTGGTCCTCTTCCTGCGCGACGGCCGCCGCCTCCGGAGCAGTCAATGGCCGGTGCTCCTTGGACCGGCGTCCGCAGGGGCGTTCATCGTCGGGATCTCGATCTTCGCCGGAGGGGCCGGCGCGTACGGGGCAGCCCAGGCGGCATGGGGTCGGGCCGGAGCCGGCGTGGCAGCCGCCGGCCAAACATTGGGAGCGATGCTCTCGCCCGTGACCGCGATCGAGCTGGTCATCCTGCTGGCGGCGGTGTTCCTGCTCGTCTACCTGCGCGCCGATCGGCTGCGCCTGCCGTATGCGATTCTGCCCGTGCTCTACCTTGGGCTGGCCTTCGCCAGCGGATCGCTCGAGTCGATCGGGCGCTACGTGATGCTGGCCTTTCCCAATGCCTGGCTGATTGCCGGCCGGCGAGGCGCCCGCGTTCGGCCGGTCTGGCTGGCCCTTTCGGCGATCCTGCTGTTCTGCTTCAGTGTCGCCGCGTTCGCCGGCCGGTGGGTGCCGTGACGGCCAAGCTCGACCTCGCGGCCCGCGGAGCCAAGCCGGCTGTTCTGATCAACCCCTGGATCCTTGCTCTAGCCGCCCTGAATGCCGCAATCGGGCTAGGGGTTGGAGTCCTGATTGCACCGATCGTCTGGTCGGTCGACGGTGATCGGAACCTGGCTGCCGCGCATGCCCTGGCGGCGGGCGCGTTTGGCCAGGATCACGGCTACCTCTACTCGCCGCTCGCGGCCGCGCTTACCCTGCCGATCGCAGTAACCGTGCCGTACACGCTGGCCGTGATCGGCTGGCTCGTCGGTCGGTTGGCCCTCCTGCTCGCCGGGCTGGTCCGAGAGGTCAGCGGCCTGTCGAAACCCGACCGAATCCTGGTGGCGATCGCGGTGGTTGGCTTCGTCCCCACGCTCCACGACCTGCTGCTGGGCAACGTCTCGATCCTGATCGCGGCCTCGGTCGCGGCCGTAGCCTGGTTGCCCGACGGCTACCGATCAGGCCTGCCGCTTGGCCTGGTCCTGGCGACCGTCCCCAAGCCGGCCCTGATCCCGATCCTGATCTGGATGCTCATCTACCGGCGTCGATCGCTGTTGGCGACGATCGGCTCGGCCGGGGTCTTTACGCTGCTTGGGTTGCTCGTGCTCGGGGCGCCGGCCTACGGGGCCTGGATCCAGGTCCTCCTTCATCCGTATTACCTGGGCACCAACCAGACCGGTAACCTGGCCCTCGGGGCCATGCTCCCGGCGGTCCTCGCCTGGCCGCTGATGGGCCTGACCGTGGTGGCGACGCTCGTCGCCTTGCGTCGCGGCGAGACGCCCGGATTCATCGCCTGCCTGTGTGCCGGCCTGCTCGTCGCGCCGTACACAATGGCCTACGGGGCCGTGCTCCTGCTCCTCGCGCTGCGACCGCTGGCGAGCGTCGCTCCTGTGCGGACCTTCGTACTGGCGGCAACCGGCTCCTTGAGCGTCATTGTCTTCCTGCCCCTGTGGGTGGGCGCGATTCTCGCCACGACCCTGTCCATCCCGCGTACCTCATGGCCTGAGCTGCACCATGGAGCCGCCACGTGAATCAACGTTGGTCTGTCCTCGCGATCTTCATCCTGTCGGGCGCTGCCGGGCTCATCTACGAAGTCGTCTGGGCGCGCCAGCTGGTGCTGGTCTTCGGCAACACGACCCAAGCGGTCTCGGCCATCCTGACCGGCTTCTTCGGGGGGATCGCGATTGGCAGCGTGATCGGCGGCCGGATCGCCGACCGGGCACGGCGCGCCCTGCGGATGTACGGCCTGCTCGAGCTGATCCTGGTCGTTGTCGTGCTGCTCACCCCAATCACCTTCCGGCTGCTGCACGACGTCTATCGGGGTGCCTTCGACAGCCTTGAGGGCAGTCCAACGGTGCTCGCCCTGATTCGCTTCGGGCTGTCGCTGATCGCGCTGGGTCCGGCCACGATCCTGATGGGCGCGACGCTGCCAACCCTCACCCGTCATCTGTCTCGCGACCCGGCCAGCCTCAGCACGTCGTTCGGGCGGCTCTACGCAGCAAACACGATCGGTGCCATCCTGGGGACGATTGCCGCCGGTTTCGTCCTGATCGAGCTCCTCGGCCTGACGGGGACGCTGCTCGTCGGCGCGACGTGCTCGGCGATCGCCGGGTTGTCGGCCCTCCTCCTCGATTTTCGCCGCGGGCCAAACGAATCCGCCGCCACGCTCGACCCGGCCGACGTGCGGATTGCAGCAGGCGCCGGGGCGATTTCGGCTGGCCCGCGGCCGCGGGTCCGGCTGGCCCTGATCGTCGCCTACGTCTCCGGGCTGACCTCGCTCGGCTACCAGGTCCTGTGGACCCGCCTGCTGGCCTCGGGGACCGGCGATTCGACGTACGTCTTCACCACGATCCTGACCATCTTCCTGATCGGCCTGGCCCTTGGAGCCGTCGTCTTCAACGTCTTCCGGACCCGGATCAAGACAATCAACCTGCTGGCTCTCGGACAGGTCGTGATCGCGCTCCTGGTCCTGCTCGGAATGGCCGCCGCCATTGGCCGCGGGGTGACGGGCGTCCTGAACCTGACGACCAACTTCAGCAGCCTGTTCACCGACTTCGCGCTGCCGGTGGTCCTCGTCGTCCTGCCGGCAACCTTCGTGATGGGCCTGACCTTTCCCGCCGCATCAGCCCTGATCGCCGACCCCGACGGACACGTCGGGAGCAATGCAGGCCTCCTCCTGTCGGCCAACACGCTCGGCGCGATCAGCGGCACGTTCCTGATCCCGTTCGTGGTCATCCCGCTGGTCGGCTCGCCGGCCGCGCTGGGCCTGATCGCCCTGATCAATGCCGGGATGGGCATCGCGCTGGCCTTCGGAGCGCGGATCGAGGATCGCCTGCCGCGGGCGGTGACCGGCGGCGCCAGTGCGGCTGTCGCCCTGGCGATCGTGATCTCGCTCGCAGCCGGGGGTGTCTTCGTCGACCCGAGCGTGGCTCGAATCCTGGGCGCCCACGGGACGGTCGTGAAGTCGGCTGAGGACGACATCGCCTCGGTCCAGGCCGGGTCGCTCCAAGGCTACCAGCAGCTGTGGGTGACCGGGACCTCAATGACCGTCCTGACCGTGGACGTGAAGCTGATGCCGATCCTGCCCCTGATCCTGCGCCCGAACTCAACGGTCGACCTGACCGTCGCCTTCGGGATGGGCTCGGCCTGGCGGGCGGCACTCAATGCCGGGCTGACCGCGACGGCCGTCGAGCTCGTGCCGTCGGTGCCTGGGATGTTCGGCGTCTTCTATCCCGATGCGCCCGAGGTGCTGGCCAACCCGAAGGGCAACATCGTGATCGCCGACGGCCGCAACCACGTCGAGCTGACGACCGACCACTACGACATCATCGTGGTCGACCCGCCGCCGCCGATCGAGACGGCCGGCGTGTCGGTCATCTCCTCGCTCGAGTTCTACCAGGCCGCGCGGGCCCGGCTCAATCCGGGCGGGGTGATGATGCAGTGGATCCCCTACGGCCAGACCCTCGACGAGTTCAAGGATCACGTCCGGACGTACGCCTCGGTCTTCGCCCACGTGATCATTGCCTTCGGCCCCGGTGGCAACGGGCTGTACATGCTCGGCTCGAACGATCCGATCAGCTTCGACCCGGCGGCGATCCAGACCGTCCTGGCCCGGCCCGGGATCGTCGCCGACCTGTCGTCGGCACTGGACTCGCCAACCCACGACGCGCCCGGCTGGGCGGCCGAGATCCCGCAGCTCATCTGGCTCCAGGGTGACCAGGTGAAGAAGTTCGCTGGGGACGGCCCGATGGTCACCGACGACCATCCGCTGCCCGAATACTTCCTGCTTCGCCACCTGTTCGGCCCGCCGTCACCCTGGGTGACCGAGCCGTTGCTGCGATCCCTTACTCCAGCGCCGTGACGACCACGCCGCCGGCCAGCCTGACCGTCGTCCTGCCCGCCTTCAACGAGGAGGATCGGCTGGGATCTGCTCTCGATGAGCTGTTCGGCTACCTGCGCCGGCGGGGCGGCCCGGCCCGCGAAGGCTCGGTCGGCGCCGACGCGCTGCCCCCCACCGTTCGCGTGCTCGTCGTGGACGACGGCAGCACGGACGGGACCGTTGCCCTGGTCCGGGCCAGGCCGGAGTTCAGCTCGCCTCCGGCGGGCGTCCGACTCGACCTCCTGGAGGTGTCCCACGGCGGCAAGGGCGCGGCGGTCCGGTCGGGGATGCTGGCCGCCGATTCTGACGTGGTCGTCTTCGCCGACGCCGACATGGCCACGCCGCCCGACCAGCTGCCCAAGCTGGTGGCTGCGCTGGCCGATCACGACGTGGCTCTGGGCAGCCGGATCCAGCCCGATGGCCGGGACATGCGCCGGACGCAGCCCGGCTACCGGCGCCTGCTCGGCCGGGTCTTCCATGCGGGTGCGTCGATCTGGGTCGTCGGCCCGGTCAAGGACACCCAATGTGGCTTCAAGGGCTTCACCCTGGCCGCCACCCAGGACCTGTTCAAGCACCAGAAGGTGACCAGCATCGTCTTCGACGTCGAGCTGATCCACCTGGCCCGGCGGCGTGGCTACCGGATCGCGATCGTGCCGATTCAGTGGTCCGACAAGCGCGGTTCGCGCATGAGCGCCCGGCCGGCCCTGGCCCTGCGGGTGGCCTGGGACCTGTTCCGGATCCCGCTCCTGCATCGGCGTGGCTGACTGGCAGAACCGAGCCGCCTGGCTGCCAGTCGCCGCGCTGGCCAGCCTGATCTTCGTCGTCGGCCCGGTCCTCCTGAGCGCCGGCTCGACCCTCGGCTTCGACTACGGGGCGTATGCCGCGGCAGCCCTCCGCCTCGTCCACGGCCAGCCGCTGTACGACACCTCGGTCAACGTCTCGGGCGGCTTCCTCTTCTTCTACTACCCGCCCCCGTTCGCGATCCTCGCCCTGCCCTTCGCCCTGCTGCCGGCCGTCCTTGAGCCGGGCGTCTGGATCGCGGCGATGGCCGCCGCGTTCCTGGCCGGCGCCGCCCTCCTGCCGGTTCGGCGCGAGGTCCGCTGGGCGGTGGTCCTCCTCGGCGGCCTGTCCTGGCCGCTCGCCTACTCGCTCAAGCTCGGCCAGGTTGGCCCGCTCCTGTTTCTCGTCTTCGCCGCCGGCTGGCGCTGGCTCGACCGACCGGGACGGCTGGGGGCGGCGATCGCCCTGGGCACGATCGTCAAGATCCAGCCCGGGCTGGTCCTGGTCTGGGCGGCCCTGGTCCGCCGCTGGCGGGCAATTGGCGTGGCGGTCGGCGGCCTCGCCGTGGCGGCCATCGCGGCGACCCTGCTGGCCGGGCTCGGCACCTGGTCGGACTATGTCGCCGTCCTCCGCCAGGTGAGCGCGCCGGTGACCACGCCCCACAACTTCACGCCCGGGGCGATCGCCTTCCAGCTCGGCGCGCCCGAGGTCCTCGCGTCGGCGCTCCAGCTGGTCGTCACGATCGCCGTGATCGTGATCGTCGTCTGGACGGCGCTCCGCTCGCCCGCCGAGATCGGCTTCCTGACCGCGGCCACCGCGAGCCAACTGCTATCGCCCGTGCTCTGGGACCATTACGCCGTGCTTCTCCTCCTGCCGGTCGCCTGGCTGCTCGAACGCCGCCGCTGGTGGGCCGTCCTGATTCCCCTGGCGACGGCGACGCCGGTCGTCCTGCTGGGGATCGTGCCGGCGGCGATCTATCCGGTCCTGTTCGGCGTCGGCCTGATCGCGCCGCCGCTGGTTGCCCGGCGGAACCCGGAATGAGCAACGGACCGGCGGCCGCACCGAACTTCTTCGGCGCCCGGTCGAGCGAGTTCGATCGCGTCTCGTACCGCGGACCGATCGTGGTCAGCGGGCTGATGATCATCGGCTTCCTCATCTTCTGGGCCTCGAATCACGCGTTCGACGCCGGGCGGGGCGACTTCTTCTACCTCGCCGACGCGTTCCTGCACGGCCGGACCTGGCTGACCTCGGCCCTCGGGCCGTACGACAACGTGGTGATCGGCGACCGGGTCTACGTCCCGTTCGGCCCGTTCCCGGCGTTCGTCCTTGTGCCGATCGTGGCCCTCTTCGGGCCCGGTCAGGCCGACCATTGGCAGCCAGTCATCAATGCCGCCCTGGCGGCGCTCGACCTCGGGCTGTGCTGGTGGCTGGCCGCCCGGCTCGGCGTCCGATCGCTGATCGACCGGGTCTGGCTGGTGGTCCTGTTCGGCTTCAGCACCCAGATCTGGTGGGTCACCACCCGGGGCGGCGTCTGGCACACCGGCCACCTGGTCGCCACGGGCCTGACCCTGATGGCCCTGATCGAGCTCTTCGGCCGGCGCCGGCCGTTGATCGTGGGCGTGCTGGGCGGGGCCGCCTTCCTGACCCGGGCGCCGCTGATCCTGGCGCTGCCGATCTACGCCCTGATGCTGGCCCCGGTTGACAAGGCGATCGCGGCCGGGCGGTCGGCCATCAACCGCTGGCGTCCGGTGATCCTCGACTGGCTGCTGCTCAGCGTGGGCTTCCTGCCGCTGGGCATCTTCGCCCTGTGGTACAACGCCGTCCGCTTCGGCTCGCCGTTCGAATCGGGCTACGGCTTGGCCAGCCTGCCCGACTGGCTGGTCGCCCTGCGCGACCAGGGCCTGTTCTCGCTCAGCCACCTGGGCATGAACATCGACTACCTGTTCCTGCACACGCCGACCCAGATCCCGACGTTCCCGTTCTTCAAGCCGGACGGCCTGGGGATGTCGATCTTCATCACCAGCCCGGGCCTCTTCTGGGCGATCCGGGCGAACTGGCTCAACCGCCGGAGCTGGCTCCTGCTCGGCGCGCTGGTCCTGACCCTGGTTCCCAACCTGCTCTACTACGGCGGCGGCTGGCTGCAGTACGGCTACCGCTACGCCCTCGACGCGATCCCCTTCGCGATGGCCCTGTGCTGCATCGCCGCGGCCCGCCACGGGGTCGGCTGGATCTGGCGAATCGCGATCGTCTTCGGGGTCGTGGTCGGCGCCGGCGGGGTCTATTGGGCCTATCACCTGTAGGGCCGTTGCTGCCGCAATGACCCAGCCCGATGTAGTGCTATTCTCGCCGGCGTGACCACCCCCACGCTCAGCGCGGAGCCTGTCTGTCCGGGCGCCGTGAGCGGTTCGCTGCGAATCCCCACGGCGCGCACCCAGAGCCCCGAACGGCCCTTCGTCGCCGTCCAGCAGTCCTTCGATTCGATCCCTGCCGCCACCTGGGATGCGCTCGTCGCGCGCAATCCGCTGGCCACCCCGTTCTCGTCGTGGGCCTTCCAGCGCGCCTGGTGGGACGCCTACGGCGCCAACGCCCATGACGAGACGCTGGTCGTCGTGCCGGTCGACGCTGCCGGTGACCCACTGCCCGGCGCCGACCCGATCGGGATCGTGCCGCTCATGCATCGCCACGAAGTTGAGACCTCCGACGAAGCCGGCCACACCCGGATGCGGCTGTCGGCCGACATCGAGCTGACCCCCGTGCCGGGCAGTGCGACAGCGATCTTCTTCGGTGCCTCGTACCACGCCGACTACGCCACCCTGCTGACGGCCCCGGGCGACCTGGACGCGGTGGCGGACGCCGCGGTCGGCTACCTGGCGGGCTCCGAGGCGCCGGCCTGGGACGTGGTCGACCTGCGCCGGCTGCGCTGCGGCGACCCGGCCGCCGAGGCGCTGGCCGCCGCGTTCGGGCGGCGCGAGGCTGGTGCCGGCTGGACGCTCAACCTCGAGCGCGAGGATGTCTGCCCGGTCGTGACCCTGCCCGTGGGGGCCGACTTCGAGGACTTCCTGGCCAGCCTGGGCAAGAAGGAACGCCACGAGATCCGCCGGAAACTGCGCCGGGCCGAGTCCGCCGGCCCGATCAGCCTGACCCGCTCGGCCGATCCGCTGGCCGACTTGCCGGCCTTCGCCGCCCTCCACCAGAAGCGCTGGGGTGCCGAGGGCCTCTTCCCCGAGACCGCCGGCGGGGCGATGAGCCGGCGTTTCTTCGGGCGGCTGTTCGAGCTGCTCGGCCCCGATGGCCCGCTCGTGCTCTCGTTCCTGGCCGTCGGGGGGCGGACGATCGGAGCGGGGATCCACCTGGTCGACGGCGCATCGCTGCTCTTCTACAACGCGGGCATGGATCCCGACGCGCGCGATCTCAGCCCCGGCGTGGTGATGGTCGCGAGCTACGTTCAGGCGGCCCTCGCCGGTGGCTTCCGGCGGATGGACTTCCTGCGCGGCGACGAGGCCTACAAGTACGAGTGGGGCGCGCGCGACGAGCCGATCCAGCGCCTGCTCGTGCGCCGGAGCGTCGGCTGATGACCCCGCCGATCGCCGGCGATCCGTGCCTCGAGCCGCTCGACTCACCGGCCGTCGCGGGCGGCAAGGTGCGCGTGGTGGAGATCCTGGCGACGGGCACCAGTGGCGGCGCCCAGGAGCATCTCTTCTCGCTCCTCAGCCGGCTCGACCGGACGCGCTACGACGCCAGCGTGATCTCCCTGTCGGGCGGCAGCGCGGTCCGCAAGATGCAGCGGGCGGGCTTCCCGGTGACCCTGGTCGAGGAGCCCGACGACGCGATCGCGACCGGGGTCGTGGCCACCCTGTTGGCGGACATCAATCCGGACGTGATCCACGATCACATGTACCGGGCCGAGCTGGTCGGGACCCGGGCGGCGATCGCCCTGGGCGAGGCCGGCCACCGCCGGCCGTACATCGTGTCGACGGTCCACTCCAGTCGGATCCGGTCCGACGAGGATCGCCGGGTGCTCCAGATCCTGACCCCCCAGATCGACCAGCTGATCGCGGTCTCGCGGGCGATCGAGGCCAAGATCCACGACGAGGGACGGGTCGGGGCGCCGGTCCGCCTGATCTACAACGGGGTGGACCTGGCCCGCTACGACGAGACCGAGCCGTGCTGCACGTTCCGCGAGCAGTACGGGATCGAGCCTGATTCGGTCGTGGTCGGGGTCGTCGCCCGGCTCGAGCCCGAGAAGGGCCACCCCACCCTGCTCGAGGCCTGGCCGGCGGTCCTGCGGGCGGTTCCCAACGCGACCCTGCTGGTGGTCGGCGAGGGCAGCCGCCACGCCGAGCTCGAGCAGCAGGCGGCGTCGCTCCGGATTGCCCACCGGGTCGTGTTCACCGGGCGGCGGGACGACGTGCCGTCGGTGACCGCGGCCCTCGATGTGGCCGTCCTGCCTTCCTACCGCGAGGCGCAGGGCCTCTCGATCCTCGAAGCGATGGCCCTCAGCCGGCCGGTCGTGGCCAGCCGGGTCGGCGGGATCCCCGAGGTGATCGAGGACGGCGTCTCGGGCCTGCTCGTACCGCCCCATGATCCCGAGGCCCTGGCCGGGGCGATCATCCGGCTGCTCAAGGACCATCCCCTGGCCGACATGGTCGGCCGGGCCGGTCACGACGTGGTCCACGCTCGGTTCTGCATCGGGCTGATGGTCCGCGCCGTGGAGTCGATCTACGACGACGGCGCCCGGGCTGTGCGGATCAGCCGAGAGGTTGCCTCGTAGGACGATCGGGGGATCGGCCGCCCGCTGGTGCCGGGTAGGATCGCCGGGATGACTGCTGCCCGTCGGCCGGGGCTCCCGCGCCTGACGTTTCCGCAATTGTGGGTCGCTCTGGCGATCCTGCTCCCGATCCTGGCCGCGCTCCTGGCGACCCTGTCGACCGTTGACCTGGCCTACAACATTCGGGCCGGCGACCTGATCCTCGACCAGGGCGCCGTCCTGCGGACCGACCCGTTCGCGTTCACGACCGCTGGCGGGCCGTGGCTTGACCAGCAGTGGGGCGCCCAGGTGCTCCTGGCCCTGGCCGATCGGGCTGGCGGCTGGGCCGGACTGGCGATCCTCCGGGCACTCCTCGTCGGCCTGGTGATCGGCCTGGTCTACGTCGCCTGCCGTCGATCGGGCGTCGGGCAACGGGTCGGCGCCTGGCTGGCCCTGGCGGCCTTCGTCCTCGCCGCGGCCGCGATGGGCATGCGTCCGCAGCTCCTCGGGATGGTCCTCTTCGCGGCCACCCTGGCGATCCTTGCGGGCCGCTCGGGACGGACCGGCCGGGTGCGCTGGGCGGTCTGGCTGATCCCGCTCCTGGTGATCCCCTGGGCGAGCATCCACGGCAGCTTCATCTTTGCCCCGGTCGCCGTGGGGGTGGCCTGGCTGGAGGACCTCCTGGCCGGCCGGCCGGCGGCCCGGACCATGCTGGCGGTGGCGATCACCACGGCGCTGGCCTCGTTGGTCAACCCGTTCGGGATCGGGGTCTGGTCATACGCGATCGGGTTGACCACGAATCCCACGATCCGGCGCCTGATCAGTGAGTGGCAGCCGACGGCCCCGCTCTCGGCGAGCGGCCTCCTCCTCTACGGCTCGATGATCATCTTTGGCCTATTGATCCTCCGTCGGCTGCGGGCCGACGCTGCGGCGGGGTCGCGCCGGGGCCTCTGGCGGCAGGTTGGGCCGGCGATCCTGTGGCTCGCCTTCCTGGGGATCGTGGCCGCCTCGGCCGAGCGGGGGATCGCCTGGTGGGCCCTGGCTGCGCCGGTCGCCGTCGCCGGGCTGCTCGGACGGCCTCGGGCGGTGGAGGCGTCAGGCGCCGCGGAGGCGCCCAGGGCCATGGAGCCGCCCGGAGAGGGGGCCGCAGGCAGGGCGCCAGCGCCTGTCGAGCGGGTCGAACGGGCCTCGGGACTGAACGGCGCAATCGTGGTCGTGCTGGCCCTGGTCGGCGTCGTCCTGCTGCCGGTCTGGCGCGGCGGAACCGCGCTCGAAGGCCCGCCCGGCCTGTTGACCGACGCGCCGGCCGGAATTACCACGGCGCTCCTCGCCCGGGCCGGACCGGCGGACCGGGTCTGGAACGCACAGCGCTGGGGCTCGTGGCTGGAACTGGCCCTGCCCGGCGTGCCGATCGCCGTGGACTCGCGGATCGAAGTGATCCCGACAGCCGCCTGGGACGACCACATCGCGCTGTCCGACGGGGCAGCCGACTGGCAGGCGATCCTCGATCGCTGGCAGGTGACGGTCGTCGTCGCCAGCCGCGAGGAGCAGGCGGCGCTGATCCCGCTGATCCAGGCATCATCGGCCTGGACCCAGGTCTACCAGGACGCCGACGGCCTCGTCTTCATTCGCGCCAGGTGACTCGGGCCGCGACCACTGAGTCGAACCCGAAGTACGGGTCGCGATTGACTAACCGGCTGGTGACATTACGCACCACGCTGACTAGCATCCGGCGGTGACTAACGCGACCGACGCCGCGACCGGCGCCAGCAAGCCACTGGACGACGCCAGCGAGCCCCACGAAACCGGCCTTGCGGGATCGCGTGGTCCGATCGGGTGGTCTGTCCTCGCGGGGCTCATCGCGGTCGCGCTTGCCGCTCCGATGCTCCGGGCTCCGCTCTCGATCTTCGACGGAGGGATCGCAGCGTCCGCGGGGACGTTCATCTTGCACGGTCGTATTCCCTATCGCGACTTCTGGCTGCTCTACGGACCGTTGACGGCATATCTTGCGGCTGCCCTGACCGCCATATTTGGAACCGACCTCATCGTGCTGCGTACAGCCGGACTGGTGATGGTTGGCCTCACGGCCCTGCTCGGCTACTGGCTGGTGCGCGATCGAGCGCCAGGTCTGCCGGGTGTCGTTCTGGCCGCGGTCGCGGCCGGCATCGGTGTCAGGTGGACCGGGGTCGACCTCTGGCCATGGGCAGTGGCAATGATCCTCGTGTTCGGCGCCCTCCTCGTTGCCCGAGGCGGGTCGAACCGCCAACTCGTGGCCGCTGGGCTCCTCCTCGGACTCAGCGTGCTCACCAGGCAGGACCTGGGTGCCTACGCCGTGATCGCCGTGTGCGTGTCGACGAGAAGTCTCAGGCCGGTCGTCGGTGCGGCGATCGTCCTCATCCCAGCCGGCGTCCTTCTGATCGTCGCGGTACCGATCCAGGCACTAGTCGAGCAGCTCGTCTGGTATCCGCTGGTCGGTCCTCGTGAATTTCGAGGATTGCCCGGGCCGGGGCTGACCACCGTTCTGGATCCGGGAGCCACGCTCGACTGGATCCTGTATTGGCCACCGCTTGCGATTCTTGCCCTGGCGATCGCGCGACTGTGGCAGCGCCGGAGCATGCCGCCGACGTACCTTGCACTACTCATCCTGGGTCTGTTGTGTCGCCTCCAGACGCTTGGGCGCGCCGACGGCGAGCACACGGCGGAAGCAATCGTGCCGGTCATCCTCTTGCTGGCCGTCGTCGTCGACCGGCCCCGGAGCTTCCCTGCACGTATGGCGCTTTCGACCGGCGTTGCCTTGATGATTGCCATCTCGGCCTTGCCGATCACAACCCTTGGGCATGCGCCCGAACCGTACGACACGGCTCTCGATGCAGCGGTGAGCCTGGTGCGCAGCGAGACCGGCGCGAATGAGCCGATTTTCGTGGGCGAGGCCGAGAACCGATTTGCACTCTTCAACCCGTTGATCGCCTACTACCTGGCCGATCGGCCACCCGGCGTTCGCGACACGATGTATAACCCCGGGATCACCAACACGGCCGCAACGCAGGCCAGAATGGTCGCGGATCTCGCGGCGAACCACGTCCGGTACCTGATCCTCGACGTGCGCTTTGCAGACTGCTTCGAGCCTGCCAACGAGAGCCGGATTCCGGGCCCGACGATCCTCGACGACGCCATCCGCCGGGACTATTCGGTCGTGGCGAACTTCGGCGCGGTCGAGATCATGAGTCTCAACGGCACGGTCGGCACCAGGTCGGTGCCGCAACTGTGGGTCGATCCCGACCCGCCGATAGGCGGAGGCATGACGTGCAGCGCTCCCTCGACGCCATGAGCGACCTCGATCTTGTGGTGCTCGGCGGAGCCGGCCACGTGGGCCTGCCATTCAGCCTCGTAGCGGCAGAGTCCGGTCTGCGCCTTGGGATCTTCGACACGAACTCAACAACCCTGGCCACGATTGCATCGGGCGAGATGCCATTCCTCGAGCACGGGGCCCAACCGCTCCTTGCCAAGGTCCTGGCCACAGGGCGCCTCGAACTGTCGGACGACGTGGCGATGATCAGCCGGACGCGGGTCCTGGTCGTCGTCATCGGCACGCCAGTCGACGAGTTCCTTGGCCCATCGATGACCGTCTTTGAGCGTGCCGTCGAGCAGATCCGACCTCACCTCCAGGACGGAACGCTGGTCATCCTGCGGAGCACCGTCTATCCGGGCACGACCGAGTACGTCGCGAAGACCTTGTCCGAGCACGGCTGCCACGTCGACGTTGCCTTCTGTCCAGAGCGGATCGCTGAAGGCCATGCTCTAGAGGAGTTGCGGAGCCTTCCGCAGATCGTCGGAGCTGATTCCGACGCTGCCGCAGATCGGGCCACCGACCTTTTCGTCCGCCTCGGGGTCGGCGTCGTGCGGACGACGACGCGGGAGGCCGAGCTCGCCAAGCTTCTGACGAATACCTGGCGGTACATGAAGTTCGCCGTGGCGAATCAGTTCTTCATGATTGCCGATCAGGCCGGCGTGAATTATACGAACGTCCTTCGAGCAATCCGCGAGAACTACCCGAGGGCGGCCGATCTACCGGGTCCGGGCTTCGCAGCGGGACCCTGCCTGTTCAAGGACACGATGCAGCTGGCGGCATTCACGAGTGACCACTTTCCGATGGGCCAGGCTGCCATGCAGGTGAACGAGGGCCTGCCGGCCTACGTCGTGTCCGCCCTCGAGCGTCGGCTCGGCTCGTTGCATGACCGTGGCGTCGGCATCCTAGGGATGGCATTCAAGGCGGAGTCCGACGATTCGCGCGCCTCCCTCAGCTACAAGCTGCGAAAGCTCCTGATCTGGGCGGGTGCCCGAGTGACCTGCACGGATCCGTACGTTCGCGATGCCCGGCTCGTGTCGATTAAATCGGTGCTCGCGCAGAGCGAGGTGGTCATCCTCGCCGCACCCCATCGTGAGTATTCGGGCCTCGAGCTCGGCGGCCGCGACGTGGTGGATATCTGGGGCCTCCTGGGCGAGGGCATTCGTCTGTGAGGGTTCTTGTGACCGGCGCGGCAGGCTTCATCTGCGGCTACCTGGTTCCCGAGCTGCTGGAGGCCGGCCACGACGTTGTGGGCGTCGACAACTACAGCAAGTACGGCCCTCTACAGAAGAGCTATGACAGCCATCCGCGCTATCGCTTCGTCGAGGGCGACGCGAAGGACACAGCGCTCCTAAGTAAGCTTGCCGGCGATTGCGACCAGGTCGTGGCCGCGGCGGCCATGATCGGTGGGATCAGCTACTTCCACGAGTTTGCCTATGACTTGCTCGCGGAAAACGAGCGGATCCTGGCTTCAACCTTCGATGCAGCGCTCTCCGCGTTTCGAGCGGGCACGCTCGAACGGATCGTGGTTGTCAGCAGCTCGATGGTCTACGAGTCAACGACCGTCTTCCCGACACCCGAAGGAGCCCAGCTGACCAGCCCACCGCCTCGATCGACCTATGGCTTTCAGAAGCTCGCCAGCGAGTTCTTCGCCAGGGGAGCATTCGAGCAATTCGGGATGCCATACACGATTGTTCGGCCATTCAACTGTGTCGGGATCGGCGAACGGCGCGCCGCCCGCGACTCCGACACGATGAGCGGCAACATCAAGCTGGCGCTGAGCCATGTTGTTCCGGACCTCGCTTTGAAGACGATCAAGGGCCAGGATCCCCTCCACATCCTGGGCGACGGTCATCAGGTCCGGCACTACACGTACGGTGGGGATCTGGCTCATGGCATTCGGCTTGCGATGGAGTCACGGGCCGCAATCAACAACGACTTCAACCTCTCAACGGCCCGAAGCACGACCGTGCTTGAGCTCGCTGAGGCGATCTGGCACGTGGTCAACGCCGATCGACCGCTGCGAACCGTGTCCGACCCCCCGTTCGAGCACGACGTCCAGATGCGCGTTCCAGACACCAGCAAGGCTCGTGGCGTGCTGGGGTTCGAGGCCACGACTTCGCTCGAGGCGATGCTCGCCGAAGTGATCCCCTGGATCCAGGCCGAAGTCGTCGCCGGCCGGATCTGATGGCCGATCTCGACAAGGTCTATCGGACGCGCTTCCCAGAGGCCGCCGAGGCCAACAAGGACCGGATATGGCCTGAGATCGTCGCCTATCTGGAGCGCTGGATTGATCTTCGTCAGCCAGTCCTTGACATCGCCTGTGACCGGGGCTACTTCATCCGCAACGTTCGGGCAAAGGAGCGCTGGGCAACCGATCTGCGTGACTTTGGCTCGACATTCCCGCCAGACATCAGATTCGTTCAGGCCAACGGTCTGGACCTTGCCACGGTCCTTCCGTCAGCATCGTTTGGCACCATATTCATGAGCAATTACCTCGAGCACCTGCCCGATGCCGATGCCGTCATCGAGCAATTCCGAGTTGTTCGGCGCCTGCTCCAGCCGGACGGTCGCGTGCTGATCTTGCAGCCGAATATTCGGCTGGTTGGCGGCGCCTACTGGGACTTCATTGACCATCGCGTGGCCCTCACGGAAAAGAGCCTCGTTGAGGCGGCTCACCTCGCAGATCTCAAGGTCGTCGCACTCATCACGAGGTTCCTGCCGTATTCGACTGCCGGTCGGCTGCCGGCCGATCCCAGGCTCGTTAGCCTCTATTTGCGTTTGCCCATCCTCTGGAGGCTGTTCGGGCGCCAGACACTCCTCGTGGCTGCACCTCGATGAGCGTGGAACTGTCCATCGTCATGCCCGTCTTCAACGAGGGCGAGGCCGTCGTCCCAATCTTGCGTCGCCTCGCGGCCGCCGTCCCTGTTTCGAGTGAAATCCTCGTGGTTTACGACTTCGACGAGGACACGACCGTTGCCCCGCTGCGCGCTCTTGCCGCCGAGATTCCGACTGTTCGGCCACTGCGGAATGACCTGGGGCGCGGAGTGCTGAATGCGCTCAAAGCGGGACTGGCGGCGAGTACCGGGACCTACGTTCTCGTTACCATGGCAGATGGTTCTGATGAGGCCGAGTCAGTGGCGCCGATGCTCGAGCTGGCCCGGGCCGGTGCAGACCTGGTTGCAGCTAGTCGGTATGTGGAGGGCGGCCGGCAGGTCGGCGGCCCGCGCTTGAAAGGCCTACTCAGCCGAGGTGCCGGGTTGACCCTTCACGTGTTCGCCGCACTCCCCATCCACGATCCGACGAGCAACTACAAGCTCTATCGGCGGGCGTTCTTGACCAGCACGCCGATCGAGAGCCGGGCCGGCTTCGAGGTCGCCCTCGAGCTGACGGTCAAGGCCTACGCCGGTGGATACCGGATGGCCGAGGTACCGACCACCTGGCGCGATCGAACCGCGGGCCAAAGCAACTTCAGGCTCCGGGCGTGGCTACCGGAATACCTGCGCTGGTATCGCTACGCCTTTGTCCATCGGCTGCGCCGTCGCCCGGCGTTTCTCCGGCGCTAGCCCGTGAGCCCGCCGCGAGGAGGGGCAGGATCGCCACCAGCGTGGCGAAGGCGTCCAGCCAGAGGGTCGGCAGAGCGATCGTGATCGCGACGACGAGGAGCGGCTCCCCGAGGCGCGGCCGGACCAAGCCGGCCATGACGGTCACGACGACGGCGGCGATCACGCGCACGAAATAGGGGATCGGCAGGAGGCCCGAGATGTCACCGGGGCCGCGGGCCTGGACCGTGGCGATGAAGCCCGACCAGGCGCTCGGGCCAATGGCCACGCTGATCACCAGGATCACCAGGCCGACCGCGATCGCGATCCCGGCGTCCCGCCAACGCCGGCGGAGGAGGAGATAGAGGATCCCCAGGCCGGGCGCCAGCTTGATCGCGGCGCCGATCGCGAAGGCCCACGGCCAGCGACGCAGGCCGAGGACGATCAGGGCGGCCAGGACCAGGTGGACGTTGCTGTACGAGAGCTCGACCGCGATCGGCAGGTACACGACCAGGGCCAGCGCCACGAGCGGCCGCCAGCGGGCCATCCACAGCAGGCAGATCAGCTGCAGGCCGATCCAGCCGATGTCGAATGCCCGCGAGGGCAGGAGGGCGGCCACCGGGATCAGGACCTGGGCCAGCGGCGGTGGATACCAGTAGGCGTACGGCGTGACCGACGTGGCGGTCGGGTCATACAGCGGCTGGCCGTTCAGGAGGCGCTGGGCGCCGAGCCAGTAGGCGTGCTCGTCCTGGCTGCCGGCCCAGCTGCGCTGGGCCACGACGAAGACGAAGGTCAGGCCGATCATCGCCAGGACGACCAGGGCGATCGGCGGATAGCGCCGGCCGCCGATCGAGACCGGGGCGCTGAACAGCTTCCAGGCGGCCAGCGCCCGGGCCGTCACTACAGGCTGAGCGAGGACCAGTAGCGCTCGGCGTGGCCATTGAGCCCGCCCAGCGCGCCGATCTTCCGGCCGTAGCCGCGGACGGCGTCGGCCATCTGGCGGGAGCCGCCGAACAGCCGCGGCAGCTGGCTCTCGTAGATCGTCAGGCCGTTGATCTTGCGCTCGAGCTGGTCACTGATGTTGGCGTACTCGGGCACGATCGTCACGTCGTAGGGCAGCTCGCCAAACCCGTTGGCCTGACCCTCACGGAGCTCGTCGATCGAGCGGAAGTCGTTCCACCAGGCGTACGGGAAGTCCTCGTAGAACGAGACGATCCCGGCCCACTCCGGTCCGGGCATGACCCAGCGCCGGGCGTCGCCGATCATTGCCAGGCCCACGTTGCGGACGAGCTGGTGGTCGACGTGGCCGCCGACGCCGAGCGGGAAGTAGACCTTCTGGGGTTCCAGCCGGGCGATCTCGGAGCGGAGCAGGGCGACCGGCGCTGGATCATCGTCGCGTGGCGTGCCGAGCAGCTCGGCGTCGCCTTCGTAGCCGCGGAAGACCGCGTCAGGCAGGTCGAGGACGATCAGCGAGGCCTCCGCGAAGTAGGCATAGCGCTCGTCCTCGAGCCGGCGGGTGGCCGTCGCGTCGGCGGCCGCCTCGGCCTCGGTCAGCTCGACCGTCAGGACCGCGCCCTGGGTGGACATCTGGTCGATGACCGGCTGGCCGGCCAGCGACTCGTTGTGGATCGAAGCCCGGCGGTACCACGACGAGCGCTGCCAGAAGCGCTTGGCCGCGGCATCCGCGTCGGCCTGGGTCGCGTCAAGCCGGTCGGCGGTGGCCGCCCACGGCGGCAGGGGCTCGTCACCGAGGCCGACATCGTTCGGGATGTTCGCCCGGTTGAATGCCTCGGTGACCGGCCAGAGGGCCTTGGACCCGAAGCCGAGCGCTTCGCGCTGGTAGGGGGTCAGGTGCTCAGTCGAGCCGCTGCCCGAGAAGACGGTCACGATGGCCACGTTCTGGCCCAGCTCGCGCAGCGAGGCGATCAGGCCGCCGCAGGACAGGGCCGCGTCGTCCGGGTGCGGGCTGACGAAGACGTGGGTCATGGCGCCCGGATTATACCGGCCCGTTCGGCCCTCACCGGAAGCCCGCGGCGCCGATCAGGGGCACGAACGAACAGCCGCCGACCGGCCGCTCAGTGAGGCGACCGCCCCCCCTGGTGACCAGCACGAGCTGCTGCTGGCCGACGGTCCCGATCGGGATCACGAGCCGGCCGCCCTCATCGAGCTGGTCGAGCAACGGGCCGGGCAGGGACGGCGCGCCGGCCGTGACGATCACCCGGGCGTGGGGCGCCGTCGCCGGATCGCCGAGGCTGCCGTCGGCGACCACGACCTCGACCGCCTGGTCGACGCCGAGGGCGGCCAGCCGCTCGCGCGCTGTGGCCGCCAGCGCCGGCAGGCGCTCGATGCTCCGGACGCTGGCGCCCATCGCGGCGAGGACCGCGGCTTGGTAGCCGGTGCCGGTCCCGATCTCGAGCACCCGGCCGCCGGGCCGGACGTCGAGGAGCTCTGTCATCCAGGCCACGATGTACGGCTGGCTGATCGACTGGCCGTCCTCGATCGGCAACGCGTCATCGTCATAGGCCCGGGCAACCAGGTCCGGCGGCACGAACCGCTCGCGGGGCACGCTGCCCATCGCCGCCAGGACACGCTCGTCGGTGATCCCTCGGCCGCGCAGCTGGCGTTCGACCATCGCCGCCCGGGCACCGGCGAACGAGTCCGCTACCGGTGGTTGGCGACGTGGAAACCAGCGCACGACCCTGGGGATCCGCTGGGCCGGCTAGCTCGACGGGCTGGGGCTGGGCGCCGGGCTGGGCGTTGGCGCGGCGCTTGGCGCCGGGCTCGGGCTGGGGGCCGCGCTCGAGGCTCCCCCCGATGCACTCGGCACCGCGCTGGGAGCGGCGGAACCACTCGGAGCCACCGACCCGCTGGGCGCAGCCGACGGCGCGACGCTGGGGCCGGTCGAGGGGGCCTCGCTCGGCAGTGGCGCCGGAGTCGGGATCGGGGTCAGGAAGCCGCCCACCCCGCCGAGCAGGCCATAGCCCAGGATGGCCACGAATGCGAGCACCACCACGATGACGAAGGCGGCCGAGGCCCGGTCGCTGACGTGGACCGCGGTCTCCGATGGCGTCGGACCGGCGGGCGCGGCAGGCTTCCGACCGTCGGGACGGCGAGCGTCCGGTCGAGCGCCGGCCGCCTGGGTCGCGGCGCCGGCGGCACCTGCGGCCCCGGCCGCGATCGGAGCCTCGTAGTCCGTTTCCTCGTCGTCCTCGTCGTCCTCGTCGCCCTCGTCCTCGTCGCCTTCTTCGGACGCCTTGAGCTCGCCTTCGGCCACCGCGGCGTCGACCTGGGGAACGTCAGTTTCGGTCGGCTCGTCGGCCGTCGCGAGACCTTGGGCTTCGGGGTTGTCGTCCTCGGTCTCGACCGATGCCGATTCCTCCGCTCGCAGCTGGCCGGCGGGTTCGACGCCGCCGCCGAGGGACGGTTCGGGATACGACGACGGCAGCGTCGGGTCGCGCTCGGTCGGGTCCGTCATTCGGGGCTCGTACTCCTCTGCGCGCGGGCTCGGCGCGGGCGCCAGTGTACCGAAGTGGGGATCAGGCGTCGCGGACGGCCGGGTAGAACAGGCCGGCCAGGCCGGCGACACAGGCCAGGACGCCGAAGCCGCCGATCACGTTGGCCACCCCGAAGATGGACGCCAGGACCCCGCTCGCCCCGGTTGCCAGGGTCATGCAGCCGAGCACCAGCGAGAACCGGATCGAGACGACCCGGGCCATCATGTCCCGCGGCACCCGCTGCTGGAAGAGCGTCTGGCTGGGGATCACGAAGATCAGGTTGGCGATCCCGATCCCGACCATGAACGCGATCGCCGCCGGCAAGAAATCGGTCCGGCTGTAGAGGGCGATGCAGGCCCCGGTGACGGCATAGCCCGCGATGACCAGGCGGCCTTTGCCCACCTTCAGCCTGATCAAGCCGATCGCGATCCCGCCGATGAGGTTGCCGACCCCGATCGCACCCTCGAGGAAGGCATAGATCGTGGCACCCGGGAATGTGCCGCCCTTGATCACGGTGAAGGCATAGATCGCGGACAGCGGCAGCAGCACGCCGATTGCCATCTGGCCGGCGATCCCCTGCAATGTGTTGGCGAACAGGACCGTGTCGTTGCGCAGGAACCGCCAGCCCTCCAGGAAGTCGCCCCGGAAGGTGCGCAGGGCCGGATCGGTTCGGTGGACGACCAGGGGAATGGCGACGGAGGCGATCAGCGCCGCCGACGCGACGTAGGTCGCCGAATCGAACCAGAACGCCAGCTCGAAATTCGCGCCCAGGACGATGACCAGGAGGCCCGCCAGGCCGTAGCCGACGATATCGGCCAGGGTCTCCGCCAGCCATGTCGCCGAGTTGGCCGCCATCAGGTCGTCGGTCGGCACGATCCGCGGGATGACCGACTCTCGGGCTGGCCGGAAGAAGATCGACACGGTCGTGACCAGGAAGACGACCGGGAACACGAGCAGGATGTTGGTGACGGCGGCCAGCGGCAGGACGAAGACGATCCCCGCCCGGAGCAGGTCGCTGAGGATCAGGACGCGCTTCTGGTTGACCCGATCGACCAACGTTCCGGCCAGCGAGCCGAAAACGAGGTTGGGGACGGTCGCGGCGAAGAAGACGAGGGACGTCGTGATGAACGAGTGCGATTGCTGGAAGATGAAGATCGCCAGGACCGCTTGATTCACGCG
Source organism: Chloroflexota bacterium (assembly GCA_003169655.1). Classification (GTDB taxonomy): domain Bacteria; phylum Chloroflexota; class Limnocylindria; order Limnocylindrales; family CSP1-4; genus Palsa-1033. The sequence goes on along the minus strand of PNAZ01000126.1, from coordinate 331 downwards.
GTCGCCGAAGAGGCTCAACAGGCCGCCGGTCCACAGCGTGGCGAACGGGCCGTTGAGGGCCAGCCGGCCGTACGGGTTCAGGCGGGCACGATCGCCCAGAGTGGCCGGGCGGGAGAGCGGGAACGTGGCAATGGCCGGCGAGCTCATCGAGATCCCGGCGCTGCCCAGGATCAGGGGGCGGTCCAGCCGCGACGCCTCGCTCAGGCCGGGGATCAGGCCGGTCCCGGCGGGCAGGGTTGACGCCGGTCCGGCCAACGGCGACAGCCGGGCGGCGCCGGCCAGCCCCAGTGTCGGCCGGAGCTGGGGGCGCTCGTCGCCGTCGGCATCCGCC
>PNAZ01000099.1 GCA_003169655.1 Chloroflexota bacterium | reverse complement strand
GTCGGAGCTCGCCCTCCCGCGCTGATCCAGAACGGCAGGAATGCCTCGGCCAGCCGGAATCGGGCGATCGTCACCTCGTCGGTGACCTGGGGCAGCAGGTTTCGACCCTCATCGAACAGTACGCCGAGCTCCTCTTCGCTCGGTCGACCGGCCACCGATCCCTGCCACCGGGTGTGGTAGGTGAGGATGGTGCTGAGGATCCTCAGGATCCGATCCGGCGGCGCCCCGGTCGAATGGGCGAGCCGCAGGGCGATGGTCAGCGCCTCGATCTGCGTGTCGCCGTGAACGAGCGTGTCGCCCATCCGCTCGTACAGATCGAGATGACGATCCGGCGTGGCAATGTCGACGGCGGCCCGCAGGTGGCGCAGCGCTTCGACATTTGCTCCGGCCGCATCCGCGGCGGTCGCGGCAGCCTCCAGCCATCCGGTCGCCTCGCGACGCAGCTCGGCGGCGCCATCAAGGTCGAGCGCAGTTGCCAGGGTCGCGGCTTCGCGAGCATGCACCGCGATCAGCTCGGCGAACGCATCGACCTGGCCGCCGGCCCGCGCGGCCAGCCATTCGGCCGCCGCATGGTGGAGATGGGCTCGCTCGGCGCGCGGGAGCATCCCATAGGCAACTTCGCGGATCAGGATGTGCCGGAAGCTGACCTCGTGCGAACCAGACTGGCGGACCAGGTCGCGCTCGAGCAGCTCCTCGAGGACTGCCTCGGCATCGGTCGCCAGGGCCGGATCCAGGGCGGCGATCCCGGCCAGGGCGAATCCCCGGCCGAAGATCGAGCCGACCTGGAGCATCCGCCGCTCTGCTGCCGACAGCAGGTCGAGGCGGGCCAGGACGGTGGCCTGGACCGTGTCCGGCAGGCGTTGCAGCGCATCCCGGACCGCGCCCGGCTCGAGGCTCGGGCCGACCTGCTCGACCAGGGCCCGGACGATCTCCCCGGCGTAGAACGGGTTGCCATCGGCGCGATCGACGACCGCTTCGACCACGTCCGGCGCGATGCCTTCGACGAGGTGCTCGACCAGGGTGGCGACGTCGACATCAAGCAGGGGCTCGAGGGACAGCGACAGCGAGTTTCGGCGGCCGCCACTCCATGAGGCTCGGCGATCGAGCAGCTCGGGCCGGGCGATTGCGACGATCAGGATTGGCAGGTCGGGGCGGGGCTGGACGAGCGAGTCGAGCAGATCCAGCAGGCTGTCGCTCGACCAGTGCAGGTCCTCGAGCACGACCGTCAGCGGGCCCGCCGTCGCGGCGGCTTCGATCGCCGTCCGCCAGGCGTTGAACAGGGTCGCTCGATCGACCACCTCGAGGTCGATCGTGCCGATCGTGGCCAGGAGCGCATCGGCGACCGCCGGCGCGTCTTCGACGCCACGATCCCGGAGCCACGCCCCGGTCATCCGGCGGGCCTCGTCCGGCGGCGTGTCGTCGTCGATCCCAACGAGGCGGGCGAGGACCGATCGGAGAGGCCAATAGCTGAGGCGCTGGCCGTACGGCAGGCACTGGGCGGTCGCGACGGTGCCCCCGCCGGCAATCTCGGGCAGCCGATCGAGGAGGGCTTCGACGAGGCGCGTCTTGCCGGTCCCGGCCGGGGCCACGATGCTGACCAGGAAGGGCCGGCGCTCGGTGAATACCCGGCGGGCGACGAGCTCGAGCTGGAGCAGGTCGGCGTCGCGGCCGATCATCGGCAGCTGCCGCCGGGCACGCGCCGCCCGGCCGACGAGCGCTCGGGCGGGGATCGGAAGTGCCTTGCCCTTGGCTTCGAGGCGGGCAGGCGGTCCGTAGACGAACCCGCCCGCCGATTGGGAGCTTCGCTCGGCGACCAGGATTGCCCACGGCTCGGCCTGCTGCTGGAGGCGCGCCGCGGTGTTGACCGCATCGCCGGTGATCAGGAAGTCCTCGCCGGCCGAGGCGTCCCGGCGCGCGACGACCTCGCCGCTGGCGACGCCCAGCCGGATCGGCAGGCGCTCCTTCAGGCGTGCGTCCTCGCGGACCCGGTCGCGTAGGTCGAGGGCAGCACCGATGGCCCGCTCGGCGTCATCGCCGTGAGCAACCGGCAGGCCGAACACGGCCATCACCGCATCGCCGATGAACTTCTCGACTGTGCCGCCGTAGTCGCCGATCACCTCGCTGGCGATCGCGTAATAGCGAGTCAGCAGGGCTCGGAGGTCCTCGGGATCGAGCTCTTCGCCGAGCGCGGTCGAGCCCGCCACATCGGCGAACAGGATCGTGACGAGCCGTCGCTCTTCGGTCATCGTGGCCTCATGGCCGCACGAGGGGCAGGCGCGGGTCGGGTCCCAGCGCGGGCCACAGCGAGCGGGTCCAGGCGAGGTCCGGGTCTTCCGAGTTGGCCAGCGTGCGTCGATCGCCGGCCAGGGCGTTGAGGTAGTACGCGTCGTAGCCGGGCGCGGCGATGAACGGGTGGTAGCCGCGGTCGACGATCACGAGGTCGCCGTGGCGGACGGGCACAAGCAGGTCATTCGCACTTTCACGGGCTCCGTCGCGGCCGTAGACACGCTGGATCCCCCATGCCTCCGGGCGCTGGAACTGGAAGAAGTACGTCTCCTCGAGGACGGCTTCGCGGGGCGGATCGTCGATGTCGTGCTTGTGCGGTGGCCAGCCGGACCAGTTGCCCGAGGGCGTGAAGGTCTCTGAGACCAGGAGCCGGTCCGCGGGGAAGCCCGGTGGCATGATCGGGTTGACCTGGCGCGTGCAGTTGCCGGCGCCCCGGATCTCGAGCTCAATATCCGCCGGGCGCACCAGGACGGCCTCGGTCTCCACGCCGGCCCGGCCGCTGAGCGGCGCCTGGGCGATCCCAATCACGGCGCGCCGGCCGGGCAGTGGGCGACCGATGATCCTGGCCGGCGTCCCGGCCGGGATGTAGGCGCTCCACGGCAGGCCGTCGAAGACCGACGAGCGCCCCGCGAGATCGAGGCTGGGACCGTCCTCGAAGGCGATCTCCACCCCGCCGCCCGAGATCGTGACGATCGCGGACTCGCGCTCGGCTGAGTCGAGCTCCAGGTGTTCGCCTTCGCCCAGGCCGCAGGATCGGAATGAGAGGTAGCGCCAGCCCGAGCGATGTGGGTCGGCTGCCACCTCGCCATTCGCGCCGGGCTTGACGTGGAGCATCCCGGGCGAGAGGTCCGACGGCAGCTTGGCGGCATGGATCAAGGCAGCGTCTCCATCGCCTCGATTGTGCGCCTCGCTGCCGCGCCGGACTGCGGCCCCTTACTTCGCGCCTTCGGTGGCAGGCTTCTGGGAATATTTGTCGTCGACGTACTTCGTCATCGCGTTGGCGCCGGCGAAGATCACCCGGATCTGCTCGGCCATCGTCTGCCAGTTGGCGGCGAACGACGTGGGGTCGTTGAGGATCGCCAAGGCCTGGCTACCCAACGCGTCGCGGACCTCGGGTTGACCACCCAGGGCAGTTGCCCTGGTGTTGCTGACCATCTTGCCGAGGCTCTCGAGGTGGCGCTGCCACCAGGGCACGTCGGACGCGAGCTTCGCCTCGATCATCGCTCGCTCGGCCTTGTCCTTCGTCGTGGCCAGGAGGCTGGCATCGGCCACCAGGTCCCGGGCCTCGATGTTCGCCGCGGCCTGGCACTCGTAGACGAATGACAAGGCGGCTTCATGCACGTTCTGGTCCTTGCACCAGCGGATCATCGCCGCAGCGCCACTGATCCCTTCGATCTCCGCCGCGATGATGACCCCGATCCCTCCGACGAAGGCCGTCGCCGTCAGGCCGCCACCGGCAACGGCTGCGCCGATGCTGAGCATCGTCGTACCGGCTTCCTTGAGCGCCTCACCCCACGCGCCGCGCCGGATCGCATCGATGATCTTGATCGCACTGACGGCGATCGAGATGATCAGGACCGCTCGCGAGAGGCCCTTGACGAGAGCGAGCTTGCCCTCGGCCCACTCGCCGACCTTGCCCCAGTGCTCGGCCAGCTCCTCCGCGCCGGCCTCGAGTGCCTTTGTCTTGGCGTTGTTCGCGACGCTCTTGATGATCTCGCAGGAGACCGAGATCGCCGCATTGCGCAAGGCGAGCGTCTTCTCGGCGATGTCGGCCAGGGTCACCGCCTTGCCGATCAGGCCCTGCTCCTTGAACTGGTGGAAGAGGGTGACGATCTCGCCGGGGCTCTTGACCAGCTTGAAGATCGCGTCGGCCAGCGCCGGCTCCACATGGCCCGAGTGGAGGACCATCTCGAGGACGTTGATCTCGGCCATCTCGCCGGCCTTGTCCATGAACTTGTTGACCTGGTCGAAGCC
>PNAZ01000026.1:7882-22868 GCA_003169655.1 Chloroflexota bacterium | reverse complement strand
GCTGTCCACCGGATGCGCCTCAACCGGGGTGGCAACCGGCGGCTCAACCGGGCGCTCTACACGATCGCCCTGAGCCAGGCTTGGCATCACGAGCCGGCCAAGGCCTATATCGCCCGCAAGCGTGCCAGCGGCAAGAGCTGGGCCGAGGCATTGCGTTGTCTCAAGCACCGCATCGCTCGACCGGTTTTTCGACTGCTCCAAGCGGGACAGCTGGAGTGGGCACGCGCGGCTTGACAACCATAGGAGCTTGTCAGGTGCTCGTCATTCGATTTCGCTCTGCTGACGTCACGGGCCCCCATCGGGTAGCGTCCCGTCATGGATCACAGAGGTGCCGTCGGGCGGCAGCGAAGCTAGAATCAGTTCGATTCACGCGGGATCCGTGGACGCTCGGATTTGAACCGAGGACCTGCTGCCAGAAAGCCTTGCCTGTCGGCCATCCGACGATTCGCTCGCAGAGCGCTACGCCCCGATGCAAGGTCGCTCCCAGCGCACTTCCCGCAAAATCTCCAAATCCGTTGGTCAGGCGAGCATTGCCCACCCCGCGTGTTGGTCATCCACCCCACCTACCGCTCGCCCGTTCGAGCCGACGGATCGGTCACCTATCGATCAGCTCGACGGTCAACGGGTCGACTCCGATGCCCCGGATCGAGAAGCGGTCGTAATCAAGCGTCTTGACGTAGACGCACTGGAGCACGCCAACGAGGGTTCGTGGAGGATCCTCGCTGTCGGGCCCGACGAACTCGTGGGCTCGGACGATGGAGCCAACCAAGGCTTTGGGGTCGATCGGCTGGCGATCGCCGTCGTTGTCTTCGTCCATCAGTGACCAAGGGATTGCGACGACACGGACCATCTCGCTGTTGCCCAGCGGATCGAGCGTCCCGAGATCACCGGTCGGGCGGGTGTCGCCAGGCTCATCGTTCGGTCGGCCCCCCGACGGTCCATGGGCCTGCGACGCCAGCTCGGGCCAAGGCCTCGGCCGCTCGGCTCCCCAGGGTATCGGGTGTCTGGACCGCATAGCGCCGGGTGACCTGGGTCGACGCGTGGCCCATGTAGCGGGAGAGCTCCTCGAGTGGCATCCCGTTGTTAGCAAGAAGCGTCGCTGTCCCGTGGCGGATCCGGTGGCTCCCGAAGTAGGGGAGTGACCCACCCCCGGCGTGGTAGCGGCGGGTGAGCATCAGCGACAAGGCGTTCATCCCGAGCGGCCGCCGACCATCCCGCTCGGAGGGGAAGAGGTACCCGGGATCGCCCTCGTCCGATGTATCTCCGACCAGGGGCGGCCGTCCGTCGGCCAGGTAGGCCTCGATGGCGCTCCGGGCGTCATGGTGGAGCGCCACGAGCAGGGTCTTGCCGCCCTTGCCCCGCCGGAACCGCAGGAGTGCCCGCTCAAGGTCGACGTCCTCGAGCTGGAGCAGCCGGACAGCCGAGTTGCGGGCTGCCGTTGTCACCAGGATCGCGACCATTGCCCGATCCCGCAGATCGATCGGCCGCGCTCCGGCACAGCCGGCCTCGAGGGTCCGGAGGTCTGCGAGCGAAGCGCCCTTCGTCGGAGTGTCTTCGTGCGGCAGGAGTGGGTCGAGACTGGCGCGCCGGCGGAACCGACGGAATGGGTTGCTGGCGAGGATGCCCTCGTCGACGAGCCAGATGACGAGCGAGCGGATCGGCCGGACATAGGCGTTCACGCTATTGGCTGAGAGCGTCCCGGTCGCCCCGGCCGCCAGCGAGCGGGCAAGGGCATCCGTGCCGCCCCGCCAGACACCGCTCACCTTGGGTCGAGCGCGGAGGTCCTCGACATACGCGGCAAGGGTGAGGAATCCGAGGGCGTCAGTGGTCGGCTCGATCCGCGAGTGCACGAGCCAGGCGAGGAACCGGGCGAAGTCGTCGCGATGCTTGCGCCGGGTCACCGGACTCCAGGCGACTCCGAACGTCGCGGAGAACTCGGCGACGAGCGGCACAAGAGGGAGCGGCTCTGGGCCAGGCGAGCCCCTTGCGCGGCGTTGTGGCATGCCGTTATATTACGTCAGTCCGACGTGAGAAGCAACCATGGAAAGAGGCGACCGCGTGCTTGACGACGAAGAGTTCCGGGCCGGTCTGGCGGCCCTCCTCAGACGGACTGGACTGTCCCAGCGCGGGCTTAGTGCTGCCTTTGGCCGCGATCCGGGCTACGTTCAGGCGCTCCTCGACCCGACCCGACCATCGCGGGCCCGACCGACCCCGGATGATCTGGCCCGCGCCGCGGACGCCACCGGCACGACGCTCGTCGAGCTCCTCGAGGCGCTCTGGGGAATCGCGCCCGACCGCCTGGCCGACGAGCTAACCGCGCTCGGGGTGGCTCGCTCCACCGGAGCGCAGTTGAACGCACTGACCGACGCGCAGCGGGAGGCAATCGTCGACTATGAGGCGTTCCTTGCCACCAGCGGGTCCGCCAAGGTCCGCACGAACCAACGCGCCGGGACCGTTCGTGCGGTCTCTGGCCGCGCGGACAGCTAGCCCATCCGCACCCGTCCCCGGTCTGGCCCGACGGCGTCGGGCGGGCGCGGCCAGGCCCGCGAGCCGCGCCGGAGCGAGTACAACTGGCGCCCCATGATCAGTGGGTAGGGGGCGGGGGTCGGCGCACCCAAGTCCGCGCCGTAGACGGCTGCATCGACCAGGTCATCATGGCGCCCTTTGGGGAACGCGACGAGTTCCTCCTCGTACTCGGCGAGTCCGGGTGCCGAGCGCAGGTGGAAGACCTTGCCTGCCTCGTACCGTGCTGCCAAAGCCCAGGTCCTCGTCACCTTGTCGCGGTCCGGGCGGATCCCAACCGCCGGCAGGTTCGTGCGGTTCAGGAGCTCTCGAACGAACGTCGCCTGGAAGATCATCGCTTCGATTGCAAGGCGCGTCAGGAACCGAGGGCGATCGCGATCGCCGCGGGCGCCCGCGAATCCGGGCGGGAGACGCTCGAGGGGCCACAGCAGGCGCGGGCCGTCAGGCTCGCCGTAGACGGGCATCACGCCCGCCTCAAGTGAATCCATGCGCCCGGTCAGCCAGGCCCGATGGCCCTCGGCCAGTTGCTTGCGCCAGGCCCCGACGAAATAGAGGTTGTGGCGTTCGTCCTCGACCCACTCGACGACCGCGGTGTAGTCGGCGCGCTCGGACGCCGAGGCGTTGAGGTCCATCCCAACCCGCCGGGCGCCCGGCGGCACCTCGTCGACGTAGCGGAACCACTCCCGGCGAACGATGTTCCCGCCCATCCCCGCGGGATCGTTCTGAAACTGCAGGTTGAAGAGCGGCGTGCCCATGTCGGCGCGGCGGGCCGCGAGCTCGGTGAGATCGAAGCGCTCGGGCCAGAGCGCTCTGTCGTCGCTGATCGCACGCAGGATGAGGGCCGGCCAGCCCGCCGCGATGAGCTGCGCATAGAGATCGTCTTCGTGCCAGCGGGTGCCCACGAACCAGCGTGATCCGCCCGGTACGACCATCGGGTCGACCACCCCAAACAACGTCTCGAGGGCCTTCGCGCGGCCGGCCGCCGTGGCGTTCTCCTGGGGGCCCACGGGGTCATCGGCCAGGAGCTCATCTAGGCGCGGGCCCGCCCGCACCGAGCCCAGGCTCATCGCGGTGCAGGTCGCGTCCTTGCCCAGATCGACCCCCCGGATGGTCCATGCGCCATCGCGCCAGCGGGGGCCCTCGACACCACCTTGAGCCCACGGGAAGACCTCGGGGAAGCGGGGGTGCTCAACCAGGCTCCTGGTCGCCCGCGAGCGGATCTCGGCGTCGATGTCGACCGCGGTCAGGATGCCCAGGCGCCAGAACCCTTCCTTGACCCCGATTCGGCGGGCGGCGCGATGGAGAAAGAGGGTCGTTTTGGCGTGGCCGCGGGGGGCCAGGACGACGCCACGCAGATGGTGGTTCGCGAAGCGACTCGCTTCACGCAGGTGGTCGGGGAAGACGAGATCGCTCATATACTCGGCGAAGGCTGCGTCGTCGAAGGCCGCCCGCTCCCGGAGGAGCCGGCGGTAGGTGCTTGTCACGCGGATCCCTCCTCCTCGTCGGCGTCAGCGTCCCGGTCGGCGGCGAGCTGGCGTAACCGGCGGGCCTCCTCGCGTGGCTCGAGGTGCTCGGCCGGGTGGTCAGCCAGTCGCACGGTTAGGCCGATCGGCGTGCCGCCGAGCCCGCTGAGTTCCTGACGCGACGGAGCGTCGAGACCGCGCAGGCGGATCCACTGCTCCTGGGCCTTGAGGTACGCGTTGAGGTACCCCACGCCAATGTTCGAGCGGGCGTTGAGGGTCGATCGTCCGAGCGCGGTTCGCATCAACTCCTCGAGCCGGGCCCCGGCCGCGGCTCGGTCGGCCTCGAGCGTGTCGGGGCCGGCTCGGACCACCCAGGCACGCTCGACGGCTGCCATGTGGGCACGAACCTGACGGGCGGACAGGATGATCGGGCTGGGGTTCTCGGGACCGGTCAGGGCGCGATGGATGTCGGGGGCCCGAAGGCCCTGGAGCATGAGCGTCTCGACGCGGGCCCGCAGCGCGTTCAGCTCGGCTTCAGGCCTCCGGCCGCTACCCACCGCCTTCACCTCGACCGATCCGCATTGGCTGGCCGCCGGTGAGGGTCGCCCAGCGCTCGAGGATGACCTGGCCGTAGCGGGGGTCGATCTCGATGACCCGGGCAGTCCGGCTGGCGAGCTCGGCGGCGATCAGGGTCGTGCCCGAGCCCGCGAACGGGTCGTAGACGGTGTCACCGGGTTGGCTGCTGTTGCGGATCGCGCGCTCGACGAGGGCGACCGGCTTCATCGTCGGGTGTTCGGTGCTTCGGCTGGGACGGTCGAACTCCCAGACCGTGTCCTGTGTCCGGTCGGTGACGGCGTGATGAGCCGCCCCGTCGCGCCAGCCGTACAGGATCGGCTCATGACGGGCGTGGTAGTCGCCATGTCCGAGGACGAAGCGATCCTTCAGCCAGACGAGCGTCTGGTGGACGCCCAGGCCAGCGTCGCGGACCGCGAGGAGGAACGCGAGATGGAGCGGACCCCCGGGCGCCGCGAGGTAGAACGTCCCGCCGGGTCGGAGCGGCGCATGCCTGAGCGCGGCGGCGACGAGGCGCCGGGTGGCGTCCTCGTCCAGATCATCGTTCGCGATCCGCAACGCCGCCTTGGTCTTGCCGACATAGCCGACGCCGTAGGGCGGGTCGGTCCAGACGAGATCAACCGGCGCCCCGTCTGTCACCCGCTCCACCGAGGCTGGGCTAGTCGAGTCGCCGATCAGGAGGCGATGGTTGCCGAGCGCCCAGAGCTCGCCGCCCGCCACGTAGAGCTCGGTGGGGGCTGGCAGATCCGGCGCGGCGTCGACGTCGCGCTCATCGACCTGGCCGGCGGCCCGCAGGATCGCCGGGACCGCATCGGCGTCGTATCCGGTCGCGGCGAGGTTGTCGGCCGCTGCCTGCTCGGCGAGGATCGCCGCCAGGAGCTCATCGTTGTACGAACCGAGGTCGGCTGTGCGGTTGTCGGCGAGCATATAGGCGAGCGCGGTCGCGTCATCGAGCTCGACGACGTTCGGCGCAATCTTGGTCCAGCCGAGAGATACGGCGGCCCGAACAATGTGGTTCCCGGCGACGACAAACCCGGTGCTTGCCTGGACGACGATCGGCTTCTGCTGCCCGAACCTGCTCAGGCTCGCGGCGATCGCCTCGACGTTGCCGATCCGGGGGTTGCGCGGGTGGATCTCGATGCTCGCGAGCGGCACGGCAAGGGCGAGCAGGGCTGGTGCGATGCGGGGGCTCGTGCCATCGCTGAGCATTCCGTCTTCGGGCCGGCGCTCCCTGCGACCGCTCGATAGGCCTGTTTGCTCTGGGGCGTCCTCGGTCCGCAAGGTGGTCAACGTCGGTCTCCTGCTTCCACGCCATGGCGGAGCCGAGGCCGTCTTTCGCCGAGCTCGATCCGGCGCCCGCCTTTGTCACGCATTGTGTCTTGCATCGTCATGTGTCCTCGATCCGCGGTTGGGTGCGCCAGCCAGTGCTGGACTACCGTTGCCCGCAGCATCTCTCGTGGACCCTCGCTCAATGCGTACCTTTACGACAGGACCATGGCCACCTCCGTCGCCCGACCGGTTCGCGGCCCGATCCCGGCGACGTCACGCCCCCACTGCGCCCATCCGTCTGCGGTCGTTCGATGACGCAACGACCACCGAAAGGGCTGTGGCCGGCCGTCACGACCATCGAGCGGATCGGCGTTTCACGCCTGCGGCTCTACGTCCACTACGCCCAAGACGAGGACCTCCGTTCGGCGCTCGTCCGCTTCCACGAGGAGCGGTGGAGGAACCTTGGCGGCCATCTCCGCCGGCTGAGCGACTGCTTGCCGGATCTGGCGGACGCCAAGCGTGAATTCGCCCATGTCGCTGGGGCTGAATCGGCCGACGATTACTTCGTTGGCCTTCGTGCCGTCGCGGTCGAGTACGGCCTCGATCGAATTCCGATGGTCGGGACCCCGCCGCTTCCGCTCCGCGGGTATCTCCCCAGTGGGATCGCCCAGGCCCACCGCTTCATCTGGCGGCTGGACAGGGCGCTCGCGTCGAAGGTGCCGCTTGCGGCCATGCCGGTGTTGCCGGCCGAGCGGCGGCCGGATTTCGTCGTCCTCGCCAGCTTCGGGACGCCGATCCCCGCATTGAACATGTCGATCTCCGGTTCGAACATGCGCTGGAATCCACGGACCGAGCTTCTCGCGGACGCTCGGCGCCGACTTCGCAAAGGGTCGGGCCTGACGCGCGAGGCGATTGAGAGCGAGCTCGCGAGAATCGCCCGCGATGGTGGGTATGAGTTCCCAGACACCTCGACCGAGCGGGGTGGCATCTGGCGCCTCGAACGAAATGCCGAGTGGGTCTGGTGGAGGATCCGGCGGCGCCCGACGTACGAACAGATCGCCCGAGACTGGGAGCGTCTGCATCCGGGCGACTTCCGCCTGCAGTATCGGCTCGACGACGACGGGGCCCGGACGTGGACTGCCGCGAACCCACGTGAAGCCGGGAGCCTGATGGTCCCTTCAGAAGCGGTCGAGTTGGTCCGGAAGGCGGTCCGGCTCTTCGCCGAGCGAGCCCGCGTCGACATCCGAACTGGACCCGGTCCTCGAGCGAGCCGCCCGGGGCCGTAACCTCATCGGCGGGCTCAGGATTCGTGTCGTTCTCGGACGTTCCTGACGGCAGGACTTCCGACCGATGGCTGAGCACTGATCCGGCAGAGAAGATCCGCTCCATGAACGCCACTGGACCAGCTGACCCGGGAGCTACCGCCCCGCCTTGTCCAAGCTGTGGCGGTCCCATGATCCGCCGGACCGCGCGCCGAGGCGCGTTCGCTGGCCGCGACTTCTATGGCTGCGCCGCGTACGCCACGAGCGGTTGTCTTGGCAAGATCGACATCGGTTCGGCTGCCAATCCAGGGATCCCCCCAGCCGCCGGCGCCACGGTCCAGGCAATCTTCGAGGCCCGGCGTGCGCGGGAGCGGCTGCGTCGCCGGGCGATCCTGCCGGCGTTCGTCGGGATCGTCGTGATCGGGATGGCCGCCGAATGGCTCCTGCTCTGGGGGATCAGCCCGGTGATTGCCGCCGTCGCCCTCCTGGTCACCCTTGGACTGGCCTACCGCGTCTATGGGGACCTGCCTGATGACGTCCTGCGTTGGGAACGGGGCGCAGCCGGGGAGCAGTCGACCGCCGAGCATCTCGCCGATCTGGAGCGACTGGGGTTCATCACCCTAGCGAATCGCTGGGCCACCGGCCTGCACGGCGACATCGACGCGATCGTCGTCGGCCCTGCGGGGGTCTACGTGGTCGAGACCAAGACGACGCGGGCGGAGGTCGAGGTGATCGGCGAACGGATCCTGACGGGCTCCCACGCGCAGGACTGGCTCGACCAGGTCACCAAGGAGGCGATGGCCGTTCAAATCGGACTCCGCGAATTGCTCGATCCGCTCCACCTGACGGTCGCACCGATCCTGTGCGTCCATGGCCGCGGACCCGGGATTGGTCGGACTGTAGCTGGCGTACCGGTCCTATCAGGCGCGGGGCTCGTGACGAAGTTATCGGGGACGACGCGAGTCCTTGCCGATCCGGATGTCCAGCAGCTCGCCCGAGCGATCGACCAGCGGTTCCTGCGCCACCGGCCGTAGCGCTGAGCGCCGTCGTACCATTTCCACGATGTCAAGCCCCCAGGAGAGACTCGAATACCCGCCCGAACGCGCCGATGACCTGCAGCGGCTCGGCGACGAATGCCTCGCCTTGCTTGAGAGTGAGCCGGAAGCGGCGAAAGCGAAGGCCTTCGAGCAACTCGACCTGGTCGAGCAGGCGGAGGTGGCCGTAGGCCACCCGCTGCACAAGGGCCAGTCGTTATTCAACGTGGCGGTGGCGGAGTCAGCTCGTAGCCTCGAGGGCGCGCGCGGCTGGTTCGTCGCGGCCTACATCGAGGACGCCCAGCTGCAGTCGTCAGCACCGGCCGATACGCCGGCCACCACCATGCTGACTGTGGTCTACCGGTACACCCTCGCGGAGCTGTAGCGCGTCACCGACTGGGCCAGCAAGGACCCAGCGAGCGATCCGGTCCACCTCGGAATGCTGATCGCGGCGAGGGACACCTCCGACCCACTCGAATTGCCTTTCGCGGAACACTCACGCGAGGAGGATCTCGACGCTCCGACCGCGGCGACCTCGTCTTCGTCGGCGGCTCCTACCGGTACGAGTGGCCGAACATCGTGGCGATTGCATGGGGCGTCCGGCGAGCGGGGTTCATCCCGGTTGTGGTCAGGCCTTCCCCGACCTTCCGGGTGAGAAGAACAGGAGGAAGTCGTTCCGGCTCCTTGATCGTTGCGCCTCGGCAGTGTTCGATGGGTCTGGCGTCATGCGTCCGCCGACACGCCAATGAGTTCGGGGCAGGACCAGTACTCTTCATGGGGCTGTTGTCTTCCTGCCGGCATGAGCGATGAGCACGTTGTGGCCCTGCACTATCAGTTCTTGTCAGCGAACGAGATGGACCGGTTCACAAAGGCCATCGCCGTCACGGTGACCGCCGACGACTTCGACCTGCACCTCGAGGACGGACGGCTCACCGCGCGCCCACATGCCCACTACGCGACGATTGATCAGGCCCGTGCTGGTATCGAGCCCTACCTGCGCTCATGGTCGGCCCATGCGAGCCTGGAGAGGGCCAGGCGCGACATCCGGTTCGAGTTCGAAGACGCCGACGTGGTCGACCGGTCCGACGCCGGCAAGGTGTTCCCGTCCGTCGCACGCGGCGCGGCCGCAGCCGCCAACGCGTCGATTCTCGTGGACAACGGGGTTTACCCGACCCCTCCATCGGGCTTTCGGACCGATGACGTTCTCGACTCGATCCTAATGCGCTTGGCCGAGGTCGACGCCCACCGCTCGACCATCACGGCGGAGACGTACTGGGTGGTCACTCGCATCGAGGGTGCCTACGGCTCCGGGAAAGGCAGCGACGTTCGGAAGACCGCCGCGCGAACGATCAGCGTCGAACCGAGGGTCCTCGCGAAGATGGCTGAACTTGCGACGAGGAACGACCCGGCTATCGGAAGGAAGGGCGCGGGGGCTCCGCAGCCGCTTGACACAGACCGAGAAGGACTGGATGCGGGCCGCGATCGTGCTCGTCGCGGGTCAGATCGGCATCGTCAACGCCGGCACGGTCCCGACTCCTCGGACCATGACGGACCTGCCGACGATCTAGCCGCGCCGCCTGAACCGTCGAGGCGATCGGCTCCTTGACGAGGCTCAGGGTGCGGGCGTTCAACCGTTGTGGATACTCGCCGTTCCCTCCGCCTCGACGACCTCTTTGTCCATCCCCAGGTTCTCGGTGATGAGATCCATGGCACTGTCATATCGCACGTTCAAGCGGTTGGGTCGAAGTTCTCTCAGTCTCCTCTCCATTAGCCACCACGCTCGAAGGTCGACGCGACGCATGAGGCCGGCGTGGCGATGGAGGTCCAGAACCTCGTTCAGCCCGAGACGCTCGGACTCGACGATCGTCTCGGCGACGTAGAGATCCTCCATCTCCAGGATGTGGAGCACCTCGACGTCGGCACCGCGCAATCGACCAGCCGCCGTGAGGCGATCCGCGATCGTAATGTGAGTCAGTGGATTGAGCGGCATGCCTTCGGCGATGACAAGCACAGGGACAAACCGTCGCCGTCGCTGCGTATCGCCCGTCAGTCGGGCTGGGTCGGCCCGAATGTGAGCGATCGTCGCGTCGATCTGGTCGACCTTCTCGTCGACGAGCCGCTCGAAGTCCGCATCGAGCGCCGCCACTCCGCCGACAACCGTCTCGCGCTTGAGTTGCCCGCTCGAGACCTCGAAGATCAGCCATTCGTCGCGATACGCGATGGCGGCGTCGGCGATCTGACCGGTGGGATATGCGGCACGCAGAGCGGCTCCATCGAAGAACCGTCCGTGTCTGCGACCGACCGCCACGTTGACACGGAGTGTCTCGATGACCTCCCGCTCGCAGACCTTCTGGAATGGTTGTTCTGCTTGCTTGGCGATCACCTTGGTTGCAGGAGTCGGGTTGTCGGGCCGGGTCATGTCGAAGTACGGCAGCCACCCAAAGGTTCGCTCCATCAGTAGGCCCGGCGAGAGCACGAGGATCCGGTCACCGTCGAGCCGCAGTATCGGGAACCGCCGAAGGGGGTCGAAAGTCCAGTTCTCGCCGCCCGCCGACTCCTCAACTCGAATCGCTGCGGCGATGTCGGCGATCGGCGCGGAAATGAGGGCGAGTGCACGCTCAAGGCGATCCCGGTCCCAGTGGGTCACTTCGGCGATCGTGGCGACCGTTGGCGTCCCGCCCGGATGGGCGGTCGCCTCTGCGAACAGGTAGAAGCCGATGGACTGGAAATCCACAAGCGGTACACCGGTGACTCGCTCGAATGACTCGGCTGGCGCCACCGGCAGGTTCATCCCCTCGAGCGCAGGGATTTCGCGCCAGCGGATCTCCGATTGGGCAATTCGCGTGGTCCAGTCAGGGCGACGGTGGAACATCTGGGCTCGAAGGACCTCGACTAGCAGGCGAACGTGACGTGAGGCCCGGTCCTCATTCGGGTCACGCCTTCCGCCCAGACCCCATTGGATCGACACAGCGGCCATGAATAGCGGCCTCGGATCGACGAGGCTGCTGGGATGTCCGGCGGTCAGGGCTCGCTTCGCGACGATAAGCAGGGACTGCGGGCTGACGAGGACCCGATCGCCCTGCAGCAACTCGAGGAGTCTCGAGCGGAACGGCTCGTTGATCGACTCGCTGACCCAGTTCCGCTCGATCTCCTTCCAGCCGTTGAGTCCAACGTGGTCGAACTTGCTCATCCAGAAGGCGACCTGCCCTAGGACAACCTCCTGGTCGGCATCACGCAGCCATTCGAGGGACTGGTCATCCTGAGGGACTGCGCCGAAGACCTCGGTTGGTGTGAGATAGCGATGCATTAGGTCCAGAGGGGCGGGGCCGTGGGTCCGCGATCTGCCCGGCCCAGCGCTCCGTCGCGCCTCTCCGCCAGCCGATCGTCTGTTCCGGGGCATCCCTAGAAGCCGTACTTCCGCGGGACAGTGACAGCGATGCCGGCTGATCGGGCCTCCTGGTACAGGGCGTAGGCCAGGACGCTGAAGCGGCGCTTGTCAGCGCGAGCGATGGCGTCGATGGCTTTGGCCGTCCCGGCGGCGGAGTTCGAAGCCATGGCCGCGAACAGAGCGTCAAACCACCTGATCCGTCTTCGGCCGTCCGCGCGCAGCATGGCGAGGCGGGCCACCGCCGGGGCTGGCAGCGGACGCCAGTCGCGCGCGAGCAGCCGCCACTCGATGATCTGGTCGAGATCCCAGGCGGTGTACTCGGCTTCAGGGATTAAGGCCAGCAGCGAGCTCGGTTCCGTCTCGGACCACGTCCGTCGGCCATGGCGGGTGAGGTAGTTGGCGACAACCCGCTCCGCCTCTCCGATGAGCAGGGCCGAGCCGATTAACCGTTTGTCGATGCTCGTGTCGAACAGCGGGCCGGTGCTTCCCTCGGTCGCGACCACCCAGGCGACAAGACGTCCGCCGGCCACGCGGAGAGCCGCCGGATCTCGGTCGGCAGCAGCCTTGGCTTGTGCCTGAATGGCGTCGCTGTTTTCGTCGATCATCGGGCACCCCGCTCAAGCGACGCGATGGTCTCGACGATCCGGGCTGCATACGCATCCGCGCCGATCCGTCGGCGACGCGCGTAGGTCGGGTGGTAGCCGACCACGATGGTCCGACCATCGACTCGACCGGCCCTCATCAGCGGAAAGGTCGCCGGCGACAGCCAGGCAAAGGCCGGTGTTCGCGCCGGGTGCCACCAGTAGGCCGGGCCCGACACGATCACGACCCGCTCGGCATCGAGCATGTCGAGGAGGGCGGCGAAGAGACCTCCGACAAAGGGATCTTGAGCTTCCTTCAGCGGACCACGCGGGCTGTCGCGCGGTTCGTCGGCCGCAACCGGGTAGACGTTGGTCCAGGCAAAGCGGCTGTACCACGGCCCGCCAGCGCCCGGCTCGAGGGCCAGGGCAACATCGTGGCACAAGGTCCAGAATGGCGAGCCCTGTCGGTTGGTCAGGGTCGCGATGACGCCCACCGGATCGTCCGCCTCGGCGAACCACGTCTGGGTTCGCTCGATGATCGTCGCCCGCCCTGCCGACGTTCGCGCATCGGTCGCATGCCAGCGGGAGCCTGCGACCGCTGGATCCCACCCTTGGAGAGCCTGGCCGGCGATGACCAGCCGGCCGTAGTTGCGTCCGATGTGCGGCCAGTGCGATGCGAGCCGTCCAGGGCCGATTGCATCAGCGCGATTACCGATCGATGCCAGAAGACCATCGTAGGCCCTCAGCGCGTCCTGCTCCGACACAGGTCCTCCCTCCGTGGCGCATGGCGCGCCGAGGTCATCTTGACGGTGATGAGCAATTCAGCCGGTCAGCGCCCCCAGTCGAATAGATCAACGAACGTTGATGTGTTGCTGCAGCCACATCTTGGCCATCTGCGGAGGAGGAGATGGCGAGAGGAAGCATTTCGGGCATTCCGGAGGGCTAGGCCTCCGGGGTCACGCTTCGCTTGGGAAGCAGACACTCTGCCAGCTGAGTTACTCCCGCTCGGGAGGGCCCGATCTTAGCAAACGGTCGAGCAAAGGTCGGGCCCTGGCCGGATCCAGTTAAATGGCCGCCGAGGCCAACCGACGCCTTGTCTCCGAACCCAGTCGCGAGAGAATCCGGGCATGGCCGACGAACCTGTCCTCTGCGGCTGCGAGCAAAACGAACTAGCAGGCCCGGCTTGTGCGGTCCGGCTTGGTGGTGACCCGAACCGCGGCGCCGTCGGCGGTGGCTCGCATAACGCGACCCAGGCCGGCTCCGTCAGGGTTTCGCGCCCGCCGCCGGCCCGAGAGCGCTCTGGATCGCCTCGTGGAGCCTGGCGCCGGTCGGCTGGCCCTGGAGCATCGTCACCGCGTGGCGTCCGGTGCTCTCCTCCCAATTGAGGTTGAGCCCGGGCGAGGTCAGCACGACCGGGGTATCGGGGTGGATCTCGCGGATGTTGTCGATCAACGTCCGTGATCCCTCGGCATCGCCGCTCGCCCAGACGTCATAGACGAGGACGTCGGCCTGCTCGGCCAGGACGCAGGCATGTCCGGCCAGGACCGGACACTGGTTCCGGGTCGGGCCCCCGCACTCGGTCACCTCGTAGCCAAACCGGCGCAGGGAGTCGACCTCCTGGCCGGCCATGTCGAGGTCGTGATGGACGACGAGGACACGAGTCATCTCACACCTCCCCCGGTGCGCTCCATGGAGCATCGTCGAGGCTGACGATTCGAAGTAGTCTGGCAGGCCAGGGGCCGTCGACCCAGTGGCGAAGGTCACGGACTCGCGGGCCGTCCGGCCCGATCCAGCGGCCCGACCCCTGCGCCGGACCCAGCGGGCCGGCCGACCCGACCGTCGGCCGCCTGGTGGTGGCGTCAACGACCTGAAAGCAGGGCGGTTCGGCGGGGGAGACTATGCTGCCCACGTCCAGCCCACAGGGTTGAGGGACGCGGATGACCGGCTCGAGCCAGATCGTCGTGAACGGGATCGCCCATGAGTTGGCGGTCGAGCCCGACCGGAGCCTCCTCGAGGTGCTGCGCGAGGAGCTCGACTTGACTGGCGCAAAGCCGGGCTGTGGAGAAGGCGCATGCGGCGCCTGTACCGTCCTCCTCGACGGTCAACCGGTCCGCTCCTGTGTGACCCGCGTTGCCGATTCGGCCGGCCGTGCCGTCACGTCGATCGAGGGTCTGGCCCGCGACGGCCGCCTCCATCCGGTGCAGCGTGCCTTTGTCGAGGCGGGCGCCTTCCAGTGCGGCTACTGCGCGGCCGGCATGATCNNCCGCCGATCGAAGAGCAGCTCGCGCCGAGCGGGAGCCGACCGATCGCGCCGTTCCGACCAAGGCGACCGTGGGATCTGACGCCGGCCACCGAACGCGACTACTTCGACCACCTCGGCGCCGGGTTGGTCGTGGTCAGGGAACCAGCCCGCAGGTCGGGTGGCTGGACGACCAGCACGGGGGCCTGGTTGCACGTTGGTGCGGATGGGCTCGTGACCGCGTTCACCGGCAAGGTTGATGTCGGGCAGGACAACCGGACGGCACTCTCCCTGCGGATCGCCGAAGAGCTGCGCGTGTCCCTGAGCGCCGTCCGCCTCGAGATGGGCGATACCGACGTGTGCCCGTTCGACATCGGCACGTTCGGCAGCCGCTCGATGCCCGATGCCGGCGAGCACCTGCGCCAGACGGCCGCGTCGGCCCGCGAGTGCCTTATCGGCCTGGCTGCCGTGGGCTGGAATGTCGGGACCGCCGCGCTCACTGCCGAAGACGGCTGCATCCGGCAATCCGATGGCGGCCCCTCGATCACGTTCGGGGAGCTGGTGCAGGGCAGGCATCAGCTTGAGATCACTGCGACGGACGCACCGATTACCGCCGGGGCCGCGGAGCGGCTGGTCGGACATCCCGCCCCACGG
>PNAZ01000026.1:0-7853 GCA_003169655.1 Chloroflexota bacterium | reverse complement strand
GTCCAGGATGGCTCATTCGTGGCGGTAGCAGCCCCCGATGCACGCCGGGCAGCCGGTGCCCTGGCGGCGATCGACGCGGAGTGGGAGCTCATGCCGCAGCCGTCGGAGGCCAACCTCAGCGAGCACTTGCGCAGCCATCCGGTCGCCGACGAGGGTTGGGAAGGGACCTTCCATCACGATGCCGGCGACGCGGATGGAGCGCTGGCCGCGGCAGCGGTCAGCCTGGCCGCGACGTACACCACGGCCTATATCGCGCATGTCCCGCTCGAGACGCACGTGGCCCTCGCGGAGTGGGAGGGCGATCGCCTGACCGTGTGGTCGGGGACGCAGCAACCGTTCAGCATGCGGCGCGAGCTCGCCGAGGCGCTCGGCGTGCCCGAGGCGCACGTGCGCGTCGTCGTCCCGGACACGGGCGGCGGCTTCGGCGGCAAGCACGGCGGTGAGGTCGCGGAAGGCGCGGCCCGTCTGGCGCGTGCGAGCGGCCGGCCGGTCAAGGTGCGCTGGAGCCGCGAGGAGGAGTTCAGGCGGGGCCATTTTCGGCCGGCAGCGGTGATCGACGTCCGCAGTGGGGCCAGCCTGGATGGCGCGATCGCGGCCTGGGAGATGCGGAACACGAACTCCGGGATGTTCGGCCTGGTCGGACCGTACGAGATTCCGAACCAGCGCCTCGACTACCAGCCGGCTGACTCGCCATTGCCCCAGGGTCCGTATCGGGCCCTCGCCGCGACCGCGAACCATTTCGCCCGCGAGTCGCACATGGACGAGCTGGCGCACGCCCTCGGAGTGGATCCGCTCGAGCTGCGCCTGCGGCACCTTCGTGACGACCGGCTAGTGGCGGTCCTGCGGGCCGTGGCCGAGCGGATCGGGTGGGCCGGCCGGCCCGGCGCGCCAGGCCTCGGCATGGGCCTTGCCGGTGGCGTCGAGAAGGGCGCCCGGATTGCCACGGCGGCGACCGTGCGGGTAGGCCCCGACCGGCGGCTGGAGATCCTGCGGATCGTGACAGCGTTCGAGTGCGGCGCGATCGTCAACCCCGACGGGCTGGCGAACCAGGTCGAAGGGGCGACCGTAATGGGCCTCGGAGCCGCCGTATTCGAAGCGATCCATTTCGAGGCGGGCCGGATCACAAACGCGTCGCTCTCGGACTATCGCGTTCCCCGGATCACTGACGTTCCGCCGATCGAGGTCATCCTCCTGGACCGGCGCGACCTGGCCTCTGCGGGCGGAGGGGAGACGCCGATCATCGCGATCGCCCCGGCCATCGCCAACGCGATTTTCGCCGCGACTGGGGTACGCGTCCGGTCGCTGCCCCTTGCGCCCGGCGGGTTCGTCCCTGCCGGCGGGGCAGGCTGACTGGCCGATCGTCATGATGGAGCGATGATCGAACGCGCCGATGTCATCGTCGTAGGGGCCGGAGTGCAGGGGGCCAGTCTGGCCTTCCACCTGGCCCAGCGCGGCGCTCGTGTCCTCGTCCTGGAGCGGGACACCGTCGCATCCGGCGCCACGGGCCGTTCATCGGGCTTTGTCCGAATGCACTACGACCTCGAAAGCGAGTCACGGCTCGCCTGGGCATCCTTTCCCTACTTTCGGGAATGGGCGGACCGCGTCGGGGCAGGGGACTGCGGCTTCGTGCCCACCGGCTTCGTCCACGTCGTGCCCGCCCAGCTGGCCGATGCCCTGCGGGCCAACGTCGAGATGCAGCAACGCATCGGGATCGACAGCCGTGTCGTCAGCCCGGCCGAGATCGAACGACTGGTTCCGGGTGCCTTGACGGAGGACATCGCCGTAGGCGCCTATGAAGCCGCCTCGGGGTATGCCGATCCGGCCGGAACCGCCGCCGGCTTCCTCACCGCGGCCGGACGCCTCGGGGCGCGGTTCATCCGTGACTGCCGAGTGGAATCGGTCCTGGTCGAGGGTGGGGTTGTGGTCGGGGTCGCGACGAGCCGCGGTCGATTCGCCGCGCCCGCGGTTGTGGACGTGGCCGGCGCCTGGGCGGCCGAGCTTGCCGGCACCGTCGGCGTGGACCTTCCTGTCCAGGCCTGGCGTCATGCGACTGCCTACTTCGGCCTGCCCGCTGGTCGAGAACCCGATTTCCCGATCGTGATCGATGAGCTCAACCAGGTCTATTTCCGGCCTGAGGGCCGGGAGATGATGCTGGTCGGCCTGGAGATCGGCAACGAGGTCGGTGGCTCGCCCGACCGCCCCCTCGCAGGCCTTCGACCGGCCGATCTCGAGCAGATGGTGGCGCGGGTATGTGCCCGGGTCCCGTGGATGGCCAACGGCACGTTGCGGACGGCCCACGGCGGCCAGGATGGGATCACGCCGGACCAGCGCGCGATCCTGGGCCGGGCAGGACCCGACGGGTTCTTCGTCGCCTGCGGGTTCTCGGGCACCGGCTTCAAGACGGCGCCGGCAATCGGAGCGTGCCTCGCCGAGCTGATCCTCGACGGCCGCGCCACGACGGTCGATATCGCGGGCTACTCCCTGGACCGCTTCGCGGCGGGGCGCCCGCTCGTCGGCGAGCACCCATACGGCTATCTCTGGCGCTGACCCCCGGTCGGAAGGTGGCCGGCCGCCCAGATATACCCAGCTGGTCGCGACCCGCGCCTTGAGCTGCCGGCGCAGGGTGATGTCGCGGACTGGCTACTCTGGAGCCGACCGTCATCGACCGTTACCCGCGACCAGGCGGACCGAAGACGTGAGGGTCGAGGAGGCCGATCGATGATCGTGTGCATTCCCGTCGACCGGGACGGCCAGATCGACCCACGCTGGGGGCGAGCGGCCCGGGTCGCGATCGCCACCGTTCAGGGGGACGCCGTGACTGGCTGGCAGGAGTTCGACGTCGGTTGGGACGAGCTCCACGATGTCGGCACCGAGGGTGGTCACCATGCCCGGGTGGCGCGCTTCCTGCAGGAGCACAAGGTCGAGACCGTCCTCGCCGATCACATGGGCCCCGACATGCTCCAGATGCTCGGGAAGATGGGGCTGACGGTTCGTCTTGGCATCGGCGGCGATGCCCGCCGGGCCGCGGCCAGCGCCGAGCTTCCGGTCCGCTGACATAGAACCGGGTCGCCGTTCGCGGCGATTCAAGGGACACACAAGGGACGAGCCTGGCGACGCGACCTGTCTGAACACTGTCGGCCGCCAGCGGCCAACCGTCTTGTCGTCGATGACCTCGGTCAGCTCGTAGCAGCCACCTACCTCGGCTGGGCCGCGCAGGTGCGGCTCGATCGGTACGTCCGCGCCGAGACTCCCGAAGAGGTCCGTCACTAAGCTCGGGGCTTGTTATCCCGGTCGGGCGGCCACGTTTCCATGACCTGCCGCAGGATCGCAAGCTCGCCCAGGTGGTACGCGTTGTGGTCGCCCGCGAGGCGCACCTCGCGCAGGATCGTGTGTCCAGGTGTGTTCGGGATCGTCGCAAGAAGGTCGGTCGCGGGGTCGGCCACGAGCTTGCGGAGTGCCTCCCGGTCGGATCTGAAGCCGTCAACGCTGCGCGCGAACTCGCCGGGCGTCGCCGTCGCGTCTCGCGCCGGCCAGTAGGCGGTGGGCCATGCGGGCGCGACGTACACCCGATGCCGGATGTAGGCGAGAAGATCCGACTGCGTGATCCGGATGTGCTCGAGCAGGTGCCAGGGCGTATAGGAGACGTTGGGCGGCAGCCGATTGATCGCGTCGTCCGGGAAGTCCGCGACGGCGGCGTCGAACGGCATATGGGCACCGCCCCCGTCGATCAGCGCGAGGAGCTCGTCGCGCAGGATATCGATGCTGGTCATCTCAGCCCTCGTCTTGTCGTCCCGCCGCCGCAAACGCCAGCTGGCCCGGTCCCTGGAACTGCCAAAGCAGCAGCAGTGTCCCGGTCGCGAGCTCGCTCGCGGCGAGGAGCCGCAAGAAGCGCCGGGATGGAATCGTTCGGAGGACTGGAAACGCGCCAGCGGCAACGCCGTGAAGGCCGACGGCCTGCTCACGGCTCCCGTGCCACTTCTCGAGGCCCGAATGGGCAATGTAGGCGCCCGTCGCGAGCCGAAGAGGAACGTCATGAGGAGCGATGCGGAAGAGCGCCATCGTCAGGGCCTCGACGGAGTCGTTGACCGAGCAACGATACCACCCGTGGCAAGACGGCAGAGATTCGGCGGCGCGCGGGGCGGGCTCCCGCCAGGAACCGCCGGCGGCCGTCGCGCGTTGCTGGGAGACCGCCAAGTGCGCGCGTCGGGGCGTCGGGCCGGAGTGGCGCCGAAGACCCGCCTCGGCGAGGGACGACCCACGGCGCCGTCGTTCCGTGCCAAACGGCACTTGCGCCCACAGCAGCCACGGCTGACGCTGGGCTTGAGACACAGGGGGCGTCGAAGCGCGGTCCAAGTGACGGTCGCCGGGATCGCGCCGAGCCACTGGCGGGACCGACCTGTGCCGATGCGGAGGCTGTGGCCATGTCGCTGGCGCTGGTTCTCGGGGCGGTCGTCATCGTCGTTCTAGTCATCCGGGCACTCCTGGAGGTGCTCTTCTCAGGTCCGGGACCATTGAGCCGGTAGAGGTCGGGCTCTTCAAAACGATCCGCCTCGGACAGGAGGGGCTCCGATGAGCAACCGTCAAACGAGCGGAGTCTGGATCTCCGCCAACTCGGCCACGATCTTGCGTTGGGGAGTTGGGTTCACCTTGCGTCAGCGGATCGACTCGAAGGTCCCTGGCCGACACCGCTCGACGGGACGACCACCAACTGCGGAGCACCCGAGCAGTGAAGGCCACCGCGACGAACACATGCGGGCTTTCTTCGACCACGTCGCCCACGTCCTACCGGACGATGACGACCTGCTGTTGGTGGGCGATGGCGAGGTCGTCGAGCACTTCGCGGACCAGATCCGCGCCGGCGACATCAACCGGCGCCTCGACCGACGGATCGAGGTCCAGAAAAGCGGTCCGATCACCGAACGCCAGCTGCAGGCCCGGATCCGGAACTTTGCCGGATCGTCAGCCAGGCGTCACCTGCCGCGCTGAGCGATCCGCTTTCGCCGCCGCGCGGATTCGACCTTCCCAAGCACGAACATCATGGGTCATCGGATCGCCCCGTGATGGCGCTCGAGTGAGCAAGGTTTCTCCGAGCGCGCGACCAAGCGACCCTCAAATCAGGACAATCGGCAGGTCCGGCCACGGTCCGGCCCGCGTAGGCTCCTGAGCAGGAGGTAACTGGACATGCTGGTACACGAGACACCGCTGGACGACATGGTCAGCCGACCATCCTGTGCTGTGGTTTGGATCAACGGGCGGGGGGCGACGGTGGCTCGTACGACCGACCAGGGAGGCTCGTCGGTCGTGGACCTAAGCCGTGGATCCGAGCCCGAATCGGTCTTCCTCGCGGCGGTCGTTCGAGCAATTGGAGATCGTCAGCGCATCCTGATCCTGGGTCCGAGCTCGACCCGACTCGATCTCGAACGCGAGTACGTCTCGTTGTTCCAGCGTCCGGATCGACTCGTCGACGTGGAGCCGGCGGGACCCGTCACCGTGGCAGGACTGGTCGAGCGGCTGAACGCACTGTCGGCCTGACGATGGCGGTGAGATCCACGAACAATTCGGCCACGGTCGCCTGGTGGCTGCGGACATCGCCGCTCGGGAGAGTCTCATCCTAGCAAACGGTCACGGGCATGCCCGCGTCCCAGGGTGCAACGCCGTCGAGGCTGGGCCTGGTTTCGCGCCGGTTCCTGCCATCTAGCGACGGGAGTGCTACCCGGCGAGATCCTGGCCGGTTCGGGTCGTGTCCGCCGGTTCCGGGACAGGTCCTCCTGCACGAATCGACTCGGTCCAGGCTCGCCCGACGGCGATTCATCCCGTGGATCGTGCCTACCAGCACTCGGGCCACTAATTGGCAGGTTCTAGCTGCCATGCCGGAGGGCCGGCGGCCGACGGCCTCGTGGTCGCCGAAGGCTTCGCTAGCCGCGTCCGAAAGCTGCGCTAGCCGCGGCCGATGAAGGGCATCTTCGTGGCCATCACTGTCACGAACTGAACGTTCGCCTCGAGTGGCAGGCTGGCCATGTGGACGATCGTTCGGGCGACGTGCTCGACGTCGATCGTCGGCTCGGATGCGACGCTGCCGTCGGCCTGGAGGGTGCCCTCGATCATCAGCCCGACCATCTCCGTCCGGGCGTTGCCGATGTCGATCTGGCCACAGGCGATGTCGAACGGCCGGCCATCGAGCGATGTCGATTTCGTCAGGCCGGTGATCGCGTGCTTGCTCGTCACATAGGCGGCCGTCAACGGCCGGGGCACGTGGGCGGAGACCGAGCCGTTATTGATGATCCGCCCGCCCCGCGGCCGCTGGGCCTTCATCAGCCGGAACGCGCCCTGGGTCATCAGGAACGTGCCGGTCACGTTCGTGGCGAGGACCGACTGCCAGGCCTCGAGCGGCAGGTCTTCGATGGGCGTGGGCGGCGCGTTCTGGCCGGCGTTGTTGAACAGCAGGTCGAGCCGGCCGAAGTGCTCACGAACGGCGTCGTAGAGTGCCGCGACCGAGGTGGGATCGGTGATGTCGGCGGGGACGGCGATGGCCTCGACACCCGCCTGCCGGCAGGCCTCGGCGGTCTCTGCGAGCGGCTCCGGCCTGCGCCCGGTCAGGGCGAGCGAGAAACCGGCTGCCCCGAGCGCAAGCGCCGTCGCTCGGCCGATCCCGGAACCGCCACCACTGATCAGCGCAATTCTGCTCGCCGTCATAGCTTCAGCCTCGCTCGGCCGGGCGGTGATGGGCCGCCCGCTGCCCGTCCCATTCTGGACCGATCGTGTCGGCTGGCCGACAGCCGGGTTGTCCACAGAGCGACCCGAGTCTACGGTGCCCGAATGCACCTGATCTGTCGCACGGCCGACACGTCACGGGACCGGTCGCCGACGCGCCACTGATCGGGGAATCGACAGGTGTCGAGCCGGCCCGCAACGTTGGCCGCAACCGCCGACACTGAACCGCAACCCGACCTGCCGATTCCGGGCGGCCCGGACTTACGATACTGACGGGAGACCGAGACAATCGATGACGACGGGGCGTTCCTGCCGGGAAGGCTCCGTCGTCAGCCGCCGCCGTGCGGCATCCCGAAGGCACTCACAGGAGACCTAATGACTGCCCGTCAGACGGCCATCGCCACGATCGCCAACCACAAGATCGCCTCCACCCAGGATTACCTCCAGAACGCCGGCGAGGCGATCTACGGCCAGTACGTGTTCCACGAGGAAGCCCAGCGGGAGTACCTGGCCAAGCCAGTATTCAAGAAGCTGCGGCGGACGATCGAGGGCCATGAGCCGTTCGATCCGGCGATCATGGATGCCGTGGCCCAGGGGGTGAAGGCCTGGGCGATGGCCCGCGGCGCCACCCACTACACCCACTGGTTCGTGCCGATGACCGGCTCGACCGCCGAGAAGCACGACTCGTTCCTGAGCCCGACCGGCGAGGGCCGGACGCTGGCCGAGTTCTCGGGCAAGATGCTGGTCCAGGGCGAGCCCGACGCGAGCTCATTCCCATCGGGTGGCATCCGGGCAACGTTCGAGGCGCGCGGCTACACCGCCTGGGACGTGACCAGCCCGATCTTCCTGCAGGTCGAGCCGAACGGCGTGACCCTGACCATCCCCACCGCCTTCGTGTCGTACACGGGTGAGGCGCTCGACCACAAGATCCCGATGCTCCGCTCCCAGGAGGCCCTGGGCAAGCAGGCCCTCCGCATCCTGCACTGGTTCGGCAATGCGACGGCTCAGCGGGTGTTCACCAACATCGGTCCCGAGCAGGAGTACTTCCTGGTCGACCGGCGCCTGGCCGAGCAGCGACCCGACCTGATCCTGACCGGCCGGACCCTGTTCGGCGCCCCATCGCCCAAGGGCCAGGAGCTCGA
>PNAZ01000105.1 GCA_003169655.1 Chloroflexota bacterium | reverse complement strand
GGCCGCAGGCGTGGGCCACCTCGGACGCGACGTGCCCGACGATCCGTTCGTCGGCGCCGGTCAGCAGCCAGGCGAACGAGCCGACCCGGCCGATCCGGTCGAGGGCCCGGCGGAGCTCCGGCTGGAAGACGACGACGAGGGCGAAGACGCCGACCAGCGCACCGGTCTCGAGGACCTGGCGCAGGAGGCGCAGGTCGAAGAAGCGGGCTGCGGCGTAGACCAGGAGCATGACCGTGACGCCGATCACCAGGCTCACCGCCCGGGTCCCCCGGATCAGGCTGAACAGGCCGTAGATCAGGAGGGCGGTGATCCCGACATCGACAACCGTGTTGAGCTGAACCTGGCCGAGGATCGATTGGACGAGCTGCATCAGGCTCAGTCTAGGTCGTCAGGCACACAATCCGGCGAGTCGGCTGTCATCGGGCAGGAGTCGCGTTGCGGCGGCGCACAGCCGATCCCGGATCGCCGCGTCGCCGGACAGCTCGACCAGGCGGCCCAGGAGCAGCAGCTTGTCGCCGGCCAGGGTCCGCCAGCCGCGGGCGACATAGAGCTCGACCAGGACCAGGTGGAGGTCGGGGTCGTCGGGCGCCAGGCCAAGAGCCGAATCGGCGGCGTCGAGGGCCGCCTCGTCGAGGCCGGCGGCGGCCAGCTCCCGACTGGCCGACACGATCGCCCCGATCCGGCCGGCCGGATCAGCGGAGGTCATGGCGGCTTCGAGCCGGGCGCTGACCGCCGCCAGGTCGATCGTCACCGGCTCGCTGACGGGCTGCAGCTCGACGTCCGCTCCGCCGGCCAGCGATCCGGCCGAGAGCAGATCGGGCCCCGGCGCTTCGCCGGCCGGCCCCTCTGCCCCTGGCTGGAGGACCTGGACCGGCTCCTCGAGGAGGCGCAGCGCACGGGCGAGGGCTGCTCCGGCGGCGCCCCCGGGATCGTCCCGGAGGAGCTCGGTCAGGTCGGCCAGGTGGCGCCGACGGGCGCGCGATTCGGCCAGCTCGAGCGCCCGCCGGGCGGTGTCGCAGGCTTCGGGCAGGTGCCCGCTGACGGCCTGGATCTCGGCCAGCAGGTCGAGCGCGCCGGCGGCCTCGGCCCACCGGTCGGCCCGGACCAGGGCGTCGGCCCGCCCGCCCAGGGCGGCCTCATCGCGGGGGGCCAGGCTGAGCGCCGCGCCGTACGCCTCGAGGGCCTCGTCGAGCCGGTTGAGGCGGACCAGGACCGTCGCCCGGCTGGTCAGGGGCAGGGCCCGGTCCGGGGCGACCTGGGCAGCCTGGGCATAGGCGGCGAGGGCCTCGTCGAGCTGGCCGTGGAGGGCGGCGACGTGGCCGACCCGAAGGGCATCCTTGTAGCGTTCGTAGGGCGCATCGGTCATGACTGGCTCGTGGCTGGCGGGCCCGCCCGGTCCGGCACACCGATCAGCTCGACCAGGAGCGCCTTCTGGACGTGGAGGCGGTTTTCCGACTGGTCAAAGATTACGCTCTGCGGTCCATCCATGACCTCCGAGGTGATCTCCTCGCCGCGGTGGGCTGGCAGGCAGTGCATCACGATCGCGTCAGGCCCGGCGATCGCCAGCAGGGCGGCGTTGACCTGGTAGTCCCTGAACGCGTCGCGGCGCTCTTCGGCCTCGGCCTCCTGGCCCATGGACGTCCAGGAATCGGTGTAGACAACCGAGGCGCCGGCCACGACCTCGGCCGGGTCGCGGCCGAACACGATCCGGCCACCGTGCTCGGCAGCCAGGGCCTGGGCACGCTCCACGATCCGCGGATTGGGGGCGTAGCCAGCTGGGTGGGCGAGGCGGACCTCCAGGCCGAGAATCGCGCCCAGGAGGACCAGCGAGTGGTAGACGTTGTTGCCGTCGCCGACGAAGGCCAGGACGACGCCCTCGAAGCCCCCGAAGCGCTCCCGGATCGTGAACAGGTCGGCCAATGCCTGGCAGGGGTGCTCGCGCAGGGTCAAGCCATTGATCACCGGGATCGCGGCCTGGGCGGCAAGCTCGACGGCGACCTCATGGGGCCCGGTCCGGACGACGATCGCGTCGACGAAGCGCTCCAGGTTGCGGGCGACGTCACGGACGCTCTCCCGGGCGCCCAGGACCACCTCGTTGGTCAGGTAGATGGCATGGCCGCCGAGCTGGGCGGCGCCGGCCTCGAAGGTGACCCGGGTGCGAAGGCTCGGCTTCTGGAAGAGCATCGCCAGGGTCCGTCCGGCGAGCGCCGGATGAGCGTGCCCGTGGCTGCTCCGGAACTCGGCCTTGAGGTCGGCCGCCAGCTCGAACAGGCCGTCGATCTCGGAGCGCGACAGGTCCGCGCCGCTGAGCAGATCGCGACCCCGCAGCGAGCCCGCGGTCGACATCAGGCCTGGTTCCTGCCGCGCCGGCCGGCGGCGGTTAGCGCTTGGTGTACTGGGGCGCCTTGCGCGCCCGCTTGAGGCCGTACTTCTTGCGTTCCTTCATCCGCGGATCGCGGGTCAGCAAGCCGGCCTGCCGGAGGGGCAGGCGGTTGGCCTCGTCGATCTGGAGCAGGGCCCGGGCGATCCCGTGGCGGATCGCGCCGGCCTGGCCGGTCACCCCGCCACCCTCGACCTTGACCATCGTGTTGAACCGGCCATCGGTCCCGGTCACCCGAAAGGGCATCCGGACGTCGGTCTCGTTGACGGCGTTCCCGAAGTGCTGGTCCATCGTCCGGCCGTTGACGACGATCTCGCCCTCACCGGGCAGCAGGCGGACACGGGCGACGGCCGTCTTGCGGCGGCCGGTCCCGTGGTAGAACGCGGGGGTCGACATCAGGGGCGGTCCTCCGTCAGGCCAGCGGCTCAGGCCGCTGGGCCTGATGCGGGTGATCCGAGCCGGCGTAGACCTTCAGCTTGCGGAGCTGCTGGGCGCCGAGGCGGTTGTGCGGCAGCATGCCCTTGACCGCCCGGCGGATGACCTCCTCGGGGCGACGGTCGAGGAGGTGACCCAGGGTCTCCTCCTTGTAGCCCTGAGGATGTCCGCTGTGGCGGATGTAGAGCTTTGATTCGAGCTTGTCGCGGCTCACGGAGATCCGGGCGGCGTTGAGGATGATCACGTGATCGCCGGAGTCGAGGTGCGGGGCGTAGGTGGGCTTGTGCTTGCCGACGAGGACATGGGCCACCCGCGACGCGAGACGGCCGAGCGTCTCGTCCGCCGCATCGACGACGAACCAGCGCCGATCGATCTCGCTCTCACGCGGTGAGTAGGTCTTCGCGGTCATGTCTGTTCGAGCTCTCCATCCCAATTCCCTGTCGAGGACTCCCGGGCAGGACGCCCGAGTGCCACTCGACGCAGGCACAGTCCCCGCGCCGGAGCGGCTGCTCCGGAGAGGGCGGGCCGTCCGGCGTCAAGCGCCGCGGCGACCTCGGCCACGTCCATCCTGCCATGACCGACCTTCAACAGGACGGCCACGATCCTCCGAACCATTCCCCGCAGGAAGGCGTCGGCCCTGACGTCGATCGTCACGACCTTGCCCCGGCGGTGAACCCGGACCGCGTACACGGTCCGGACCGGCTGGCGGTCCGGCGCCCCGAAGGCGGAGAAGTCGTGCCGGCCAACGAGGACCAGCCCGGCCTGCGCCATCGCAGCGTCATCGAGCGGCGTCCGCACACCGAGCGCATAGCGCTCGACGAGCGGGCGGTGCGGCCCGTTCCAGACGGTGTAGCGATATTCCCGGTATCGCGCCGCGTAGCGTGGGTGGAACCGATCGGCCACCCGGCGCACGCCGCTGATCGCGATGTCCGCCGGGAGCAGTGCCTCGATCGAACGCTGGAGCCGGGGTCCGCTGAGCCCACCGGGATAGGTGAACGCGATCACCTGCCCGCTGGCGTGAACCCCGGCATCCGTTCGACCCGCCCCGTCGACCCGGCTCGAGCCTTCCGGCGCGAGCCGCGCCAGCGCGGCTTCGAGTTCTCCCTGGACCGTCCGTCTTCCCGGTTGCACCTGGAAGCCGGCAAAGTCCGTGCCGTCATATTCAACCCGGGCGCAGAAGCGCCGGGGTGCGCCCTCTCGAGCGCTCATGGCCGAACCCGTCCTAGACGAGCTCGATCTGGACGATCTCAGCAGAATCGCCGAGTCGCCGGCCGATCCGCACGATCCGGGTGTAGCCGGACGTGCGGTCCGCGTATTTCGGGGCGATCTCGTGGAAGAGCTTGTCGACCACGAGCGGCTCGTTCGGGAATTCAGCGATGACCTGGCGCCGGGCGGCGAGATCGCCGCGCTTGGCCAGGGTGATCACCCGCTCCACGCGCGGCCGGATCTCCTTGGCCTTGGCCTCGGTCGTCTGGATCTTCTCGTAGCGCAGGACCGACACGATCAGGTTCTTGAAGAGAGCCAGGCGGGGACCCTGCTTGCGCGAGAGCTTGCGGCCGTCGATCCGGTGGGACACGGCTCAGACTTCCTCGCCTTCGTCGTCGAACGGCTCATCGGACGGCTCGGTCTCGGGGATCACGAAGCCGCGCATCCGGAGGCGCTCCTTCATCTCGTCGAGCGACTTGCGCCCGAAGTTGCGCATCCGGAGGAGGTCGTCGTCGGACAGCTGCAGAAGCTGGCCGACCTTGACGATGTTGTTGCGCTTGAGCGAGTTGTAGGCACGCATCGGGAGGTCGAGCTCCTCGATCGGCATGTCGAGCATGTTCGGAGGCAGCTGCGGTGTCCCGCCGACCACGCCACCCGGGGTGGCGACCATGCCGATGTTGGCGAACAGCGAGAACTGCCGGACGAGGATGTCGGCCGAGCGCGAGAGCGCCTCTTCGGGGGTGATCGAGCCGTCGGTTTCGATCTCCATCGTCAGCTTGTCGTAGTTCGTGATCTGGCCGACGCGGGTCGGCTCGACCCAGTAGTTCACCTTGCGGACGGGGGTGAAGATCGCGTCGACCGCGATCACCCCGATCGGCAGCGACTCGGACCGCTCGGCGGCCAGGTAGCCGACTCCCCGCTCGACGGTCAGGTCGAGCTCGATCGTCACGTCGTCGGTGTCGAGGGTCATCAGGATCTGCTCGGGGTTTACGATCTCGACGTCGGCCGACTCGACGATGTCGGCCGCGGTCACCGCGCCGGCCCCGCTCTTGACCAGCTTGAGCTGGACGGGGTGGGCGGCGAAGCTCTTGAGCCGGAGCTTCTTGACGTTCAGGACGATCTGGGTGACGTCCTCCTTGACCCCGGGGATCGTGGAGAACTCCTGGTAGACGTCACGAATCTGGATCGAGGTCACCGCGGCGCCCTCGAGCGACGACAGGAGGACCCGCCGGAGGGCGTTGCCGAGGGTGACCCCGTAGCCGGCCGGCAGCGGTCCGGCCTCGTACTTGGCGAATGTGCCGAGCTCTTCGACGGGCTCGATCTGGGGGCTCTCGAGTTCAATCATGAGTGGGGCTTACCTCGAGTAGTACTCGACCACGAGCTGCTCGTTCAGGTCGAGCGGCATCTGGTCGCGCCGGGGCTGGTCGATGATTGTGCCGGCGAGCTTCGCCGGGTCCACGCTCAGCCACTCGGGCGGCTGGTGTGAGCGGAGGGTTTCCTTGGCGATCTTGAACGGCTCGCGAGCGGTACGCGTGGCGCGGACCTCGATCCGATCGCCCGGCCGGAGCTGGTGGGAGGCGATGTTGGTNNAGCTCGAGCAGCCGAAGGAGGTTCTCGCCGGTCACCCCGGGCCGCGACTCCGCGGCGTCGAAGTAGTTCTTGAACTGGCGCTCGAGGACGGCGTAGACGCGGCGGACCTTCTGCTTCTCGCGGAGCTGCATGCCGTACTCGCCGACCTTCCGGCGGCGAACGCCGTGCTGGCCGGGCGGCGTTGGCCGGCGCTCGAAGGCACACTTCTTGGAATAGCAGCGCGAGCCCTTCAGGAAGAGCTTCATGCCCTCCCGACGGCAGAGGCGACAGACGGAACCTGTGTAACGGGCCATTTTGTCCTGTCCTGGCTCAGACCCGGCGCCGCTTGGGGGCGCGGCAGCCGTTATGCGGGATGGGCGTGACATCGGTGATCGCGGTCACTTCGAGACCGGCGGCCTGGAGCGAACGGATCGCCTGCTCCCGACCCGCCCCAGGGCCCTTGACGTAGACCTCGACCTGGCGCATCCCGTGCTCCATTGCGCGACGGGCGGCGCCTTCGGCCGAGAGTGCAGCGGCGTACGGCGTGCTCTTCCGGGAGCCCTTGAAGCCGACGATGCCGGCCGAGCCCCAGCTGATCACGGCACCACCGAGGTCGGTGATGGTGATGATCGTGTTGTTGAACGTCGCCTGGATGTGAACGTGCCCCTGGGGGACGTTCTTGCGCTCCTTGCGACGCTGCTTGACGGCACGCTTGCGGTCGGCCATGGCTGGACTGGGTTCCCCTTACTTCTTCCGGCGAACGCCGACCGTCTTCTTCGGTCCGCGCCGCTGGCGTGCATTCGTCTTGGTCCGCTGGCCACGCGCCGGCAGGTTGCGCCGATGGCGACTGCCGCGGTACGAGCCGATCTCGATCAGACGCTTGATGTTGAGGGCCACTTCGCGGCGCAGGTCACCTTCGACCTTGTAGCGCCGGTCGATGATCTCGCGGAGTCGGTTGACCTGCTCCTCGGTGAGGTCACGGACCCGGGTGTCCGGGTTGATGTTGGCCTGGGCGAGGATCTTCTGGCTGGTCGGCAGGCCGAGCCCGAAGATGTAGGTCAGGGCGATCTCCACCCGCTTCTCGCGCGGGATGTCAACGCCGGCAATGCGGGCCATGGTTACCCCTGCCGCTGCTTGTGCTTGGGATTGGTGCAGATGACCATCACGGTGCCGTGGCGGCGAATCACCTTGCAGTTGTCGCAACGCGCCTTGACGGAGGCTCGAACTTTCACGGTTCCTCGATCGGACTCAGACACAGACCGGTTACTTCAGGCGGTAGGTGATCCGCCCGCGGGCGAGATCGTAGGGCGAGAGCTCCACCCTGACTCGATCACCGGGCAGGATCCGGATGAAATTCATCCGCAGCTTGCCGCTGATGTGGGCCAGGACCCGATGGCCGTTCTCCAATTCGACAGCGAACATCGTGTTGGGCAGCGGCTCGATGACCGTTCCCTCGACTTCGATCGCGTCCTTCTTGGCCACAGGCTCTCGGTCTTCCCTTTCTCGCACGGAATGTCGGCCCGAGTGGGCCGACACACGAACGGTGAGGATATCAAATGTTCGCCAATCCGGCAACCGCCGGGTGCAGGTCAGACAGTGGTGAGGATCTCCGGGCCATGCTC
Source organism: Chloroflexota bacterium (assembly GCA_003169655.1). Lineage (GTDB taxonomy): Bacteria > Chloroflexota > Limnocylindria > Limnocylindrales > CSP1-4 > Palsa-1033. The sequence continues at coordinate 2,302 of PNAZ01000105.1, read as the reverse complement.
GGTGATCGTGATGCTGTGCTCGAAATGAGCGGCCAGCGAGCCGTCGCGGGTGACGATGGTCCAGTCGTCCGGGAGCATCATTGCCTCGTAGCTGCCGAGGGTGAACATGGGCTCGATCGCCAGGCACAGCCCGGGCTCGATCCGGCGGCCCGCCTGGCCGGTCCGGTAGTTGGGAACCTGCGGGTCTTCGTGCATCGCCCGGCCGATGCCGTGGCCGACGAACTGGCGGATCACGCCGTAGCCCATCGGCCGGGCGACATCCTCGACGGCCGCCCCGATGTCGCCGATATGGTTGCCCGGCTGGGCGGCGGCGATGCCGGCCATCATCGCCAGGCGGGTCGTCTCGATCAGGCTCCGGACCGGCTCCGGCGGCTCGCCGATGAAGAAGGTCCGGGCGGCGTCCCCATGCCAGCCATCGACGATCGCGCCGGCGTCGATCGACACGACCTGGCCGCTTCGGATCGTGCGCTCGCCCGGGATGCCATGGACGATCTCGGCGTCGATCGAGATGCAGATGCTGGCCGGGAACGGCCGGCGGGGGTTGGCCCCGGGATAGCCCTTGAACGACGGGACGGCGCCGCTGCGCCGGATATGGGCCTCTGCCAGGGCGTCCAGATGGGCGGTGCTGACCCCCGGCCGGAGCTCGGATTCGACCAGGGCCAGGACCTCGGCCACGACCCGTCCGGCACGGCGCATGCCGTCGACCTCAGCCGGCGACTTGAGGCTGACCGCCATCAGTTGCCGGCCCCGCGTGGCGAAGACCCGGTCTCGTCCGCGGCGGCGGCGAGGGCGGCGGCGGCCAGGGCGGCGGTCACCTCGGCGACCGGCCGTCGGCCGTCGATCGTGCGCAGCAGGCCGCGCTCCTGGTAATAGCCGACCACCTCGCGCAGGGCGGTCAGCTGGGCCGTGAGCCGGGCGGCGACCGTCTCGCTCCGGTCGTCCTCGCGCTGGATCAGCGGCGAATCGTCGAGGTCGCAGCGGCCGGGGACCCGGGGCGGATGGCTGGTCTCGTTGTAGACGTGGCCGTTGGCCTTGCAGATCCAGCGGCCGGACAGGCGTCGGACGAGCTCAGCCTCGGGCACCTCGATCTCGAGCGCGACGTTCACCCGGCTGCTCCGATCGGCCAGCGCGCCCTCCAGGATGTCGGCCTGGGCCAGGTTGCGCGGGAAGCCGTCGAGGATCGCGCCGAGGGCGGCATCGGGCTGGGCGAGCCGGTCGAGGAGCATCTTGACGGTGATCGAGTCGGGCACAAGCTGGCCCCGTTCCATGTAGCGGCGGGCCTCGAGGCCGACGGCCGAACCTTCATGGACGGCAGCCCGGAACAGGTCTCCGGTGGCGACGTGGGGGAGGCCGAGTCGGGCCGCGAGGATCGGCGCCTGGGTACCCTTGCCGGCGCCGGGGGCGCCGAGCAGGACCAGGAAGGTCACCGGATGAAACCCTCGTAGTTGCGCATCAGCAGTTGGGCCTCGATCTGTTTCATCGTCTCGACCACGACGCTGACCACGATCAGCAGGCTGGTGCCGCCCAGGGTCAGGCCGCCCAGGCTCCGGAAGACGACGGCCAGGATCGTCGGCGACACGGCAACCACAGCCAGGAAGAAGGCGCCGGCGATCGTGATCCGGTTCACCACTCGCCGGAGGTAGTCCTCGGTCGGCCGGCCGGGCCGGATTCCGGGGATGAATCCACCATTCTTGCGGAGCTGCTCGGCCGTCTCATCGGGCTTGAACGTGAACGCCGTGTAGAAGTACGTGAATCCGAAGGTCAGCACGAAATAGAGCAGGACGTACAGGATCTTCTGGGGGTCCATCACGAAGACGATGCCCTGCGAGATCTGCGAGATCAGGGCCACCTTGGAGGTCGTGAAGTAGGACGCGATCTGGGTCGGGAAGAGCAGGATGCTGACCGCGAAGATGATCGGGATCACACCGGCCTGGTTGACCCGCAGGGGCAGGAACGTCGCGCTGCCCTGGTACATCCGCCGCCCGCGGACCCGGCTGGCGTACTGGACCGGGATCCGGCGCTGGCCCTCCTGGATGTAGACGATCACGGCGACCGCGACCAGGCCGACGACCACGAAGGCGATGAAGGCGGCGATGTCGGGGTTGGCCAGGAAGGCCTGCAGGGCGGTGGGCGCACGGCCCACGATACCGGCAAAGATGATGAAGCTGATGCCGTTTCCGATGCCCTTCTCGGTGATCAGCTCGCCCAGCCACATCAGCAGGATCGAGCCGGTCGTGAGGGCGATCATCTGGGTCAGGGTGCCCACGTCGTCGAGGCCGAAGCCACCGGTCAGGACCGGCGG
>PNAZ01000043.1 GCA_003169655.1 Chloroflexota bacterium | reverse complement strand
CTGGATCACGCCTCGGCCTCCACGGGCTCGTCGTCATGGTGCCGGCCGGGATGGGCCGCGCCGTGGATCGCCTCGGTCGTGGCCGCCTCTTCCTCGATCAGGCCTTCGCCGCCGTGCTCGACCGCGGTGGCCACGATCTCGATCAGGCGCCAGCGCTTGGTGGCCGATAGCGGGCGCGATTCCTCGATCAGGACCGTGTCACCGACGTGGGCCGAGTTGGTCTCGTCGTGGGCCTTGAACTTGGTGCTCAAGCGGATCACCCGCTTGTAGAGGGGATGGCGCGCCAGGCGCTCGACGGACACGACGATCGTCTTGTCCATCTTGTCGCTGACGACGCGGCCGACCTTCGTCTTCCGCTTGGCGTTCACCGGTGCTCCTGTCATCGCGTGATCTCCCGTCAGGCCGTCTGGCCGAGCTTGCGCTCGTGCTGGACGGTCAGGATCCGCGCGATCGTGTGGCGGGTCTGTGGAATGGTCGAATAGTCCTTGAGCTGGCGGGTCGACAGCGCAAAGCGCGCCTGCCAGAGGTCCTGCTTGGCCTGCCGGAGGGCAAGCTCGAGCTCGGGATCGGACATCTCGCGAACCTTATCGATGTCCATCGGTGACCTCCAGCTCGGCGCCCTCTCGAACGACGACCCGGGTCGAGACCGGCAGCTTGTGGCTGGCCAGGCGCATCGCCTCGAGCGCCTCCACCTGCGGGATGCCACCCATCTCGAACAGGATCCGGCCGGGCTTGACCACGGCCACCCAGTGGTCCGGGGCGCCCTTGCCCGAGCCCATCCGGGTCTCGGCCGGCTTCTTGGTGGCGGGCTTGTCGGGGAAGACCCGGATCCAGATCTTGCCGCCGCGCTTGACCGAACGGGTCATCGCCCGGCGGGCTGCCTCGATCTGGCGGCTGGTGATCCAGGCCGGCTCAGTGGTGGCCAGACCGTAGTCGCCAAAGGCGACCGAGTGGCCGCCCTTGGCCATCCCGGACATCCGGCCGCGCATCACCTTGCGGTGCTTGACCCGCTTGGGCATCAACATCTCAGACGCCTCCGGCCACGCTGGTCACGGCGGCGCCGACGACCTGCGGCGGAGTCCGCTCGGGGATGATGTCGCCGCGGTAGATCCAGACCTTGACCCCGATCCGGCCATACGTCGTATGGGCGTGGACCTGGCCATAGCTGATGTCGGCGCGCAGCGTGCCGAGCGGGATCCGGCCTTCCTTGTCCCACTCGCGGCGGGCCATCTCGGAGCCGCCCAGCCGTCCGGCGACCATGATCTTGACGCCCTTGGCGCCGGCCTTCATGGTCCGCTGGATGCCCTGCTTCATCGCCTTGCGGAAGGCGATCCGGCGACTCAGCTGCTGGGCGATGTTCATCGCCACGAGATAGGCGTCAAGCTCTGGCTGGCGGATCTCCTTGATCTCAAGCTTGACCTTGCGGTTGGTCAGGGCGCCGATCTGCTGGCGCAGGATCTCGACGTTCTGGCCGCCCTTGCCGATCACGATCCCGGGCTTGGCCGTGTGGACGGTGACCGTCACGTGGTTGATCCCGCGCTCGATCTCGACCTGGCTGACGCTGGCGTTGGCCAGCCGCTTGTCGACCAGCTTGCGGATCGCGATGTCCTCCTTGAGGAGGGTGGTGTAGTCCTTGTCGGCGTACCACTTCGCGGTCCAGGTGCGTGACACACCAAGGCGGAAGCCGTACGGGTGGACCTTGTGTCCCATCGATCAGGCCTCCCGGTCTTCGACGACGACCGTGATGTGGGTCATCGGCTTGTGGATCGGAAACGCCCGACCCTGGGCCCGCGGGCGCCAGCGCTTCATCGTCGGACCCTCATTGGCGTGAGCCTCGACGATGACCAGGTCCTCGGCGGACAGGTTGTGGTTGTTCTCGGCGTTGGCCGTGGCGCTCTTGAGGACCATGGCCACGTCGCGGGCGGCGTGCTGGGGCATGAACCGCAGCAGGGCAGCCGCTTCCTCGACTCGCTTGCCCCGGATCGCCAGGGTGACGAGGCGGGCCTTGCGGGTCGAGCCGCGGAGGTATTTGGCAGTGGCGGAAACGCGCATGATCCGCCTCCTACTTCAGCGAGGTCGAGCGTTCGGTGTGCTTCCCGTGGCCGCGATAGGTGCGGGTCGGGGAGAACTCACCAAGACGATGACCAACCATGTTTTCGGTCACGTACACCGGCACGTGCTTCTTGCCGTTGTAGACCGCGACCGTGTGGCCAATGAAGTCCGGGAAGATGACCGAGGCCCGAGACCAGGTCTTGACGACCCGCTTCTCGTTGCGCTTGTTCATGTCCTGGACGCGGCCGAGCAGGCGGGCCTCGACGAACGGTCCCTTCTTGACGGAGCGCGACATCTGGTTCCCTCCTTTCGGCTACTTGCGGTGACGGGAGCGGACGATCAGTCGGCCGCTGGTCTTGTTGGTTCGGGTGCGCAGGCCCATGGCCGGCTTGCCCCACGGCGTCTTGGGCGGCATGCCCGTCGGTGACTTGCCCTCGCCGCCGCCATGGGGATGGTCGCGCGGGTTCATCACCACGCCCCGGACCTCGGGTCGCTGGCCGAGGTGACGGGCCCGGCCGGCCTTGCCCAGGTTCTGGTTCTCGTGGTCGAGGTTGCTGACCTGGCCGATCGTGGCCATGCACTTGATGCTCACCCGGCGGACCTCGCCCGACGGCAGCCGGACCTGGGCGTAATCGCCCTCCTTGGCCAGCAGCTGGGCGGCGACGCCGGCCGAGCGGACGATCTGGCCGCCCTTGCCGGGCACCAGCTCGATGTTGTGGATCGTGGTACCCAGCGGTATGTTGGCGATCGGCAGGGCGTTGCCCACCCGGGCCTCGGCCGCGGGACCGGAGACAATCACGTCGCCGACCTTCAGGCCGTGGGGCAGGAGCATGTAGCGCTTCTCGCCGTCGCGGTAGTGGAGCAGGCCGATCCGGGCCGACCGGTTCGGGTCGTACTCGATCGTGGCCAGGCGGGCCGGCACGCCGACCTTGTCACGCTTGAAGTCGATCCGCCGGTAGTGCTGCTTCTCGCCGCCGCCCCGATGGCGGACAGTGAGCCGGCCCTGGTTGTTGCGGCCGGAGCCGCGGGTCTGGGCCTCGAGCAGCGGCTTGTGCGGCTCGCGGGTCGTGATCTCCTCGAAGGTCGAGCGGGTCATCCCGCGGAGGCCTGGGGAGGTGGGCTTGTAGCTACGCAGGGGCATCGTCAGACCCCCTCGAAGAATTCGACCTTCTGGCCCGCGGCCAGGGTGACGATGGCCTTCCGCCAGGGGGTCGTGAAGCCGCTGATCCGGCCGCGCTTCGTGCCCCGGCGCTTCTCCTTGGCCTTCGTGGTCAGGACGTTGACGCCTGTCACGTTGACCTTGAAGAGCTCCTCGACGGCGCCCTTGATCATGATCTTGTTGGCATCCCCGTGGACGGCGAAGGTGTACTTGCCGTGACCGGCCTCGTCCATCGACTTCTCGCTGATCACCGGGCGCAGGATCACCTCATGAGCGCTGAGGCTCATCCGTAGACCTCCTGCATCCGGGCCAGGGCCGGCTGTTCGATCACGACCACGTCGGCGTTGAGCAGGTCGACCACGTTGAGCGAGTCGGCCCGGATCACGGTCACGGTGGGCAGGTTGCGCGAGGAGAGGTGGAGGCGCTCATCGCTGCCGGGCGCCACGACCAGGATCCGGCCGGCCGCGCCGACCGCGGTCAGGATCCCGGCGAAGTCGCGGGTCTTGATCGCCTCGAGGGCGAACGTGTCGATCACCCGGACCGCCTCGTCGCCGAGCTTGGAGGTCAGCGCGCCACGCAGGGCGAGCTGCTTCATCTTGCGCGGCAGGCGCTGGACATACGAGCGCGGATGCGGCCCGAAGACCACGCCGCCGCCACGGAAGTGGGGCGCGGTCCGATGGCCCTGGCGGGCGCGTCCGGTGCCCTTCTGGCGGTACGGCTTACGGCCCCCGCCGCGGACCTCGCCGCGGGTCTTGGTGTCGTGGGTGCCGAGATGGCGACCGGCCAGCTGGGCCAGGACGACCTGGTGCAGGACGGCGATGTTGATCGGGGCGCCGAAGAGCTCCTCGCTCAGCTCGACGCTGCCGATCGAGGCCCCGGTCCGATCGTAGAGGGTGGTCTGCGGCATCGTCAGGCCTTCTTCACGAGGATGACCGAGTTGCGCGGACCCGGGACGGAGCCCTTGACCAGGATCAGGTTGCGCTCGGCGTCCATCCGGACGACCTTGACCTTCTTGACGGTGACCCGCTCGTCGCCCATGTGGCCGGCCATCTTCATGCCCTTGTAGACCCGNNNGTGATGTCGACGAGGTCACCCTCGGCGAACAAGTCGCCCAGGCCAATCTGCTGGCCGACGGTGTAGTCGCCCACGGCATCGACCCGGAACTCGCGGATCCGGGCCACCTGGGGCAGGTCCTTGAGCTGGCCGGCCTCGGGCTTGGTCAGGCGCTTGCTCGGCTCGGCGCCCAGCTGGACGGCGGTATAGCCGTCGCGTTCGGCCGTGCGCAGCCGGGTAACCGTGTTCGGCTCAACCGCGACGACGCTCACGGCGACCATCGTCCCGTCGGCCTGGAACACTTGCGTGACACCGATCTTGCGACCGATCAATCCAATGCTCATCGGACGGCTCCACCGCGCTCGCGCTCAGCCGGTCCTGCCTCGCCCAGCGCACGCTCAGCCGGTCCGAGGGCAAGGCCGAGCCGAGCACCGGAGCGAGCGCACTGCCAAGTGCGTGAGCGAGGAGCGCAGGTGAGAACGCGGCCAACGGGCCGGATCAGCGTGTGCTTCATCACATCTTGATCTCGATGTCGACGCCCGCCGCCAGCGAGAGTCGCATCAGGGCATCGACGGTCTTGGCGCTCGGGTCGAGGATGTCGACGAGCCGCTTGTGGGTGCGGATCTCGAACTGCTCGCGCGAGTCCTTGTCGATGAACGGGGAGCGGATCACGGTGAACTTCTCGATTCGGGTGGGCAGCGGCACCGGTCCGACCACGTCGGCGCCCGTGCGCTGGGCCGTTTCGACGATCTGGGCCGCCGACTGATCGAGCAGCCGATGATCGTAGGCCTTGAGCCTGATCCGGATCCGTTGCTTGGCCATCGTCCTACTCGGCGATCGAGGTGATCGCGCCGGCGCCGACGGTCCGGCCACCCTCGCGGATCGCGAAGCGCAGGCCGACCTCGAGGGCGATCGGGGTGATCAGCTCGACCTTCATCTCGACGTTATCGCCGGGCATGATCATCTCGGCCCCATCGGGCAGCCCGATCGCGCCGGTGACATCGGTCGTGCGCAGGTAGAACTGGGGCCGGTAGCCGTTGTAGAAGGGGGTATGGCGGCCGCCCTCTTCCTTGGTCAGGACGTAGACCTGGGCGGTGAACTTGGTGTGGGGCTTGATCGAGCCGGCCTTGGCCATCACCTGGCCGCGTTCGATCTCGTCGCGCTCGATGCCCCGCAGCAGGCAGCCGACGTTGTCCCCGGCGCGGCCCTCGTCGAGCAGCTTCTTGAACATCTCGACGCCGGTCACCACGACCTTGCGGGTGGCCTTCACCCCGATGATCTCGACCTCGTCGCCGACGTGGACGACGCCGCGCTCGATCCGGCCGGTGGCGACCGTGCCCCGGCCCTTGATCCCAAAGACATCCTCGACCGGCATCAGGAACGGCTTGTCGATCGCCCGCTCGGGGGTGGGGATGTAGGCATCGACCGCGTCCATCAGCTCCTGGATCGGGACGTAGGCCGGGTCGGCCGGGTCATTGCCGGCCTCGAGGGCCTTGAGCGCCGAGCCGCGGATGAACGGGATGTCGTCACCGGGGTAGTTGTACTTGCTCAACAGCTCGCGGACCTCGAGCTCGACGAGGTCGAGGAGCTCGGGGTCATCGACCGCGTCGACCTTGTTGAGGAAGACGACGATGAACGGGACCTCGACCTGGCGGGCCAGGAGGATGTGCTC
>PNAZ01000054.1 GCA_003169655.1 Chloroflexota bacterium | reverse complement strand
GAATACCGTGGCAGCGATTCGAGAGGCGATGGTCGAAAGCCCGTCCAGCCAGCTGCTCATTCGCCACACGATTGAGTCATCGTGTTGGCAATCGCCCACGCCGACCGTTCACAGGCCAAGGCCGTGATAGGGTGCGGCCAGAGGTGACGACGGTGCGAAGCCTGGTCCTGTTTCTCGCGGTGGTCGCGGTGCTAGTAATCATTCTGTCCTTCGTCGCATCGGCGGCGAGACCCGACCTCGCGAATTGCACCGGTCCAGTGGGAACTCTCGACGCGAACGCGTGTCAGTAGCTCTGCGTTATGCATTGATTTTCGAGTTCCCATCCTCCGCCGGCTGCATCCTCCCGCGCAGCCAGCTCGTCGCGATCGCCAGCGCCCGGTGGCCGTCGTCGAGATCCTCGAGCGCGGCAACCTTGGCCGGCTCGACGAAGTCGGCCACGTAGCTAGCGACGCGGGCCGCGAACGCCTCGGGCGGCTGCAGCGCATCGGGTACACCCTCGGCCCCCGCCAAACGTGTCACCGCTGCCTCGAGCGTTTCGCTTGTCTCTAGCTGGCCGGTCCAGCGGGCTCCGTCGTCGGGAAACAGGGCAGGGTGCCCGGCAAGGTAACGCCGCTCGACCTCCTCGCGAGCGGCTCCGACGGCCCTGAAGCTGCGCAGGCTCAGGATGACCAGATCCCGGACTTGCTCGACCTCCTGGAGATAGTGCGGATTGGCGCCGTCCTCGGACTCGCGGAGCAGCAGCCCCATCCGGGTCGAGTACAACGCGGTCAGGAGGAGCTCGCGGTCGAGGATGTCGTGGCAGACGGTGTTGATCCGCATGGCGATGTGGAACCGAAAGAAGGTCTCGCGGACCGCCTGGTCCGAGGCTCGGTCGACCTCGTCACGGGGCTTGCCCTTCGTTCGGGTCCGAGCGGCATCCGAGGCCGCATGGCCGAGCCGGTTCAGCGGCGGCACGAAGTTCTCCTCCGCCAAGGTTGCCCGGACCAGCGCATCGACGCCACCGTGGACGTGGGCCTCGGTCAGCCAGGCAACGACGAGCTCGGTCGGAGTGAGCGAACCTTCGACCGCGGCGATCCTGCGCTCGATCGTCACCCGAGGGCCTGGGTTTCGTCGGTTGCTGACCGCTGCTTGAGGGCGGCTTCCAGGACAGCCATCCGGTCCTCGAGCTCGCCGACCTTGAGCAAGCCGGTCGCGGCAGTTGCTGCGGCGATCAGGATGCGCAGCCGAGCAACTCCGTTCTCGAGGCCGAGGCCGTCGGCAACGACGATGTCGAGGACCCGACGGATCCCATCGACGGAGTCCAGGCCAGGGAGGTCGAAGGCGACCGCGATCGTCCCTTCCTTACGCCGGCGGAGGCCGCCCATCCGTCGCGCCTCTGCGGCCTCGGCCGCTCGTTCGGGGTCATGGGCAAAGCAGAACGGTCGCTCGCGCTGGGGCCCAGCTCGGCACAGCTGGCCATCCGGCATGACGAACGAACACGATCGGCGGGCTAGCACCGGGTTAGCTCTGGTAGCTCGCGGGCTGGTAGCCCGGCCCCACGATCAGGCGATCGTGTCGTGTCACTCGAGACGCCCGGTCGTGACCGTGCGCCCTCGGAAGCTGAGGTCTCCGTCTTCGATCAAGACGATCAGCATCCCATCGAGCACGCTCGCCACGATCGCTTCGGTTGCCCAGCTTCGCGTCACCCACTCGACGACAAGCTCGAGCTCAGACACCTTCGCCGGGCGGCCTTGGCCTGATGCAATCGCTTCTGCGATGCGGGTGAGGGACTTCGGACCGACGAGCCGAACGAGATGCTCGCAGTCGTGCTCAACCATCGAGCCGCACCGCCTCCCGCCCAGTGAAGCCCTGCCAGCGTTCGATCGCCACCTGGCAATAGCGGGGCTCGATCTCGAGGGCATAGCAGCGCCGACCCAGCCGCTCCGCCGCGATCAGTGTGGTGCCTGAGCCAAGAAACGGGTCGTAGACCGCCTCGCCAGGTCGGAGATGGTTCGAGATCGGGGTCTCGAAGAGGACGATGGGCTTTTGCGTCGGATGGTCGGCCTTCGCCTCCTCGGAGCCAGCCATGATCATCTTCGGGCTCGGCGCTCGCCAGACCGTCGATTGGTTGCGCTCGCCGCGGAACGGGACCGTCACGCCCGTCCGCCTCACGACCCAGCAGGGCTCGTGGCCCCAGTGGTACCAGCTCCGACCCAGCGCAAACCGCTCCTTGTCCCAGATCACCTGGCAGATGAGCTCGAAGCCGATCCGCCGAAGTCCTTCGGCAACCTCAGGGGCATGGCGGTCGGCGTGCCAGACGTAGCCCGCCTGTAGGGAGGGCACGAGCTCGAACGCTTCCGACCAGTCGACCCGGGTGTCGCCCGAGATCGTCGTATTCCGCCCACGTCGCGGCCCGTTCGCCCGTGTTGCGTCCTTCGCGTCCGGTTGGCCATCGACCTGCATGTACGCGGGTTCCGCCGGCCCGAGGCCGTTGTACACGCCGTCGCGCCAGGAGCCATCGAGACTCACGCCATACGGCGGGTCTGTCGCCAGGAGGGTCGGCGTTGCGCCGTCGAGCAAGCGAGCGACTGGTTCGGCGTCCGTCGCATCGCCACACAGCAGCCGATGGTCCCCGAGCTGCCAGAGCTCTCCCGGTTTGACGTAGCAGTCGGCCGGTTCAGGAAGATCTGACACATCGTCGGGATCGACCAGGCCGCGACGCAAGGACTCGAAATCGTTCTCCCGGGCGAGGTCCTCGAGCAGAGCCCGCAATGCTGCATCGCCGGGGTCCAGGCCCTCGAGCAGCTCGGCGAGCTTCGTTGCCTCCGCTTCGGCCATGGCTGCTAGGGGATCGAACGACGCCAGGACGAGCCGTTCCTCGTCCTCCGAGAGCTCGACGTAGGTGACCGGGACCGACGGCTCCTTCCGAGCCAACGCGAGTTCGATTCGCAGGTGACCGTCGACGACGTGGCCGGTCGTCTGGTTGACGGTGATCTCGGCAACCCAGCCGACCTCAGCCAGAGCACCAGAGAGCGCCGCCTGCTGGTCAGCTGGATGGGTCCGCCAGTTACGCGGGTTCGGAACGAGCCCGGCCGGCGGGACCTCGGCGTGGCCGACAATCCGGCTGCGCCAGGGCGGGAGAGCGATTGCGGTCGATCGTGGCACGTCTCAATCGTGCCCGAGGTCGCGCTCGATTTCTATCGGTCCTGGGTGCTACGCCGGCGCGACCAGGGCCGCATGCTCACCGCCGGCTGGACGGCTGGACGCCGGACCTACCCTGTCTCGGGTCGATACGGCGCACGCCCGTCGATATCGCCCACGAACTCGGGCAGCCCGCTCTGACCGAGGGTCTGACGGATGGCCAGGATCTCCCCGATGTGGAACCAGTAGTGATAGGTGACGCGCTGGATTGAGTCGCCGACCAATCGTCGACTGCCCGGACCAGGCAGCTCGGCGAGAAGGTCGGTGGTGGTGAGGGTGTCGAGCCACGGGTCGGCCGCCCCGGTCACCGCCCGCCAGGCGGCACGCATCGCCGCTAGGGAAGGGGTCGTAGCCGGCCCGCCACTGGCGACCACCTCGTTGAGCAGCGGGTAGGGCGTCGAGCCTTGCGCTCGGCTCAGCCAGTAGCGCTGTTCGTGCCAGGCCAGGTGCCCGACGATCCAGCCAATGCTGTTCATCGGCATGAGCCGCCGGTCGCCATCCGCCTCGGAGATGCCGCGCAAGCCGCGCAGCCACTCGGCCCGAGTGAAGCGAAGCTGATCGACAAGTGGGTGAGCCATCCTCGGAAGGATACGGTGGCCGGACGACGACGCAGGTCCTGACCTGACGGCGGGGGCGGCCCGCAGACGAGGGGTAATTCGTCCGCTGCTGCCGACTTCCATCGCGTCGAAAATGAAACAGCCTGACTTAGCGAACGACCACAAGGTGGGACACTGATGCCGCGACCGACGAGCGCGAGCAGACACCTGAGACGGCGAGCTATCCGAACGGCGTCGTGAAATTCAGTGGCTTTCGACTCGCCGGTGAGCTCCATGGAGCCTGGCGCTGGTATCGCGCCGACGCCAGCCTGATGCGGACGGGCGAGTTCGATCGAGGCCGACAAGTCGGCACATGGCAAACGTTCGATCGAGCTGGCCGGCTGGTCAAGGAGACCCAGTTTCCGCGCACGTGAATGGTGCGTCCGGAGCCAAGGTCGACTACGCCCAGCTTCAGGGCGCCATTCCGACCGTGCTCACATCCTCGTAGACATTGCGCGATCCAGTTGCCGCCTCGCCGACCCAGACACAGAGGTCGTGCGTCCCCGGGGCGAGCGAGCGGGGTGGCCACGTCGTGCCCGGAGGCGGTGCCGCTCCGCCGTCGGGCCCAGGCCACATCCCCGCGAAGACCACCACGAACGCCGGGGTGGCGACATCAAGCTCGGGTGAGAGACCCATCTGCGGGAGGTGAGCGTGATAGTCACGTGCCGCCGCCATCGGGAAGGCCGCGATGACCGGGCCTGTCGCCCCGCCGCACGCGACGAAGCGGGGATCGGTCTGATCAACCCCCGGACTCGCCCCGCCGCCGGCAGGCGCCACGCAACCCGCGACCGCAATCACGAAGGCGTACCTTCGCGCAAGGCGAGCCAGCCGCAAACCAGCCGCCGTGTCTCCCCTCATTCGGTGAGGATCAACCCCAAGGCCCCTGGGCACAAGCACCTCACCGAATCGCTGGATCCTCGAGACTTCTGACCACGAGCCAGCCCGCGGACTTGCCGACGTAGATGAGCTGCTCCGTCGAGAGTCCGAATCGCGCCCTCAGGTCCGCCAGGTGGCGCTTAGCTGTGCTTCGGGAGATCCCCAGGGCATGGGCCGTCCGGGCCATCGACCCGCCAGTGGCCACGTAGGTCGCGAGGGTTTCGCGCTGGCGTTCAGTCGCCCGCGGCGGCTGCCTCACGGCACGTTGCCAGCAATGAGAACATCTGTTCGATGCGCAACGAGCCTTCGAACGATCCTCGCGACCTCCTGGTCAAGGCGGCCATGCGCGACGCCGTCACCTTGGGATCGATCCTCGAGGGCGAATTCCGCTCGACGTACGAGGGCCCGGACAAGTCCGCGTACCTGGCGGCGCTGCGTTCCTGGCTCGGGGACTTCGGCGTGGTGATCGAGGAGGGGGAGGCGGGACCGGTCGCCGCCTTCGCGGACCGCCGGATCGCGATCCGATTCGGGCGAAGCGGGGGCTAGGATGGCCGAGATGGGAGACGAAAGAACTGAACCCCGGCAAGAGCAGAGGATCACGCATCGACGCGAGCTCCACCGGAGGCTGCGTCTGGCATTCCTCGCCGGAGCCGAGGAGCGGTCGCGAACGGACCAGGGCAGGGGACTGACCGAGCCCGAGCTCCGAGCAATCCTCGAGCGGTACCCAGGCGACGTGAACCCTGAGGGCCATACCTTCTTATAGAAGGCTGCTCGGAGGGTCTCGGTCATCGAGTCGTCGCCTTGGCCAACGCATCCTGGGCAACGGCCGCTCCAAGCTCGAATGCCTCCTCCTTGGTCAGCAGCCCTTTTCTTGATCGTTCGATCAACGCATCCACCCGCTCCAACCCGCCGGTGCCAACCGGCGGATTACCTAGACCGGTGGCCGTGGATGTGGGAGTGACCGGGGAAGTGACCGTGATAGGGGGGTGCAGGTCGCTCGCAGGCCGCGTGCCGGGTGCGTGCACATCGTCAGGCTCGTCACCCTTCTCGCTCACCCAGTCCTGGCTCCATCCGGGCGGCGCTGGGTAGCGCGACGGATAGGCCCGCCGGCCCCACTTGCCCTGGAGGTCGAACCAGCGGTCGATCTGCAGGAAGACCCGGCCCTTGGCGTCATAGCGGATCAGGAAGCCAGCCCGGACGAGCTCGTCGATCGCGTCGGCAACCTTGCGCTCGGTGACTCCGGGGCGCATTGAGAAGCAGATTCCGCGGATGTACTTGGGAGCCCCCGGCAACCGGCCCTGGTCATCGGCCTGGCTGATGATCCGGTAGAGAGTCACGACGGCCAGGAGCGAGCAGCTCTCGAGCAGCTCATCGGTACAGAACTCCGGCGGGATCCGCCGGGGGCGGGTCGAGTAGTAGCGGGTGTGCTCGCGGTCAGGCACTGGCGGCCTCCTTGCGCCGGCCGACCGGCAACTCGATGACTCGACGAATGACGGTGTACTTCAAACGCTCACGGATGCCCATGCGGCGGCACCCAGGGGCCCGAAGCCGGCTGCCGCTGCCGGCCGGGCGTCCCTGAGCGCTACGCGGCGCGGGTCTCCGGGCCGCTCCGGGACCGAATCGACCTGTGGGTGGAGATGCCCCGGGTCCCACCCGGAACCCTGGTTGATGACTCAGCGACCGAGGGGTCGGCCCCGGTAGCCGCCCGGATCGCCGCGCTCCGCCGCCTGCAGGCCGAACGGCAGGGCGGCCTGAACGGGGCACTCGCGGGAACCCGTCTGCGGCAGGCCTGCCGGCTGGGACATCGGGAACGGGAACGTGTCGTCCAGCTTGCCGACGGCCTGGACCTCTCGGCTCGGGGCGTGGAGCGCCTGCTCCGGGCGGCCCGGACGATCGCCGACCTCGAGGGCGACGAGGTGGTCGGGACCGGCCAGCTCGACCAGGCCGGTCGATTCCGTGCCCTCGGCACACGGGCCCCCGGCCCGCTGGCGATCTGATGCTGGGCGTCGGGCGCGATGGCCCGCTCGGCGCGGTAGGGCCCCGCCCTTCGGACCCGAGCCACGGCATCGAGCTCGAGCGCCGGGCTGCGATGCTCGTGATGTCGGTCGAAGGTCTCGGACCGGCCACCTTCTATCGACTCCTCGCGGACTGCCGGTCGGCCGCGGCCGTGCTCGAACTGGCCGCCTCGGAGGCCGGCCGGCGACGCCTGCTGCAGGTACTCGGGCCCGCTTCCGGCGGGGACGGCGTTCCTGGAGTGCGGCCGCGGCAGGTCGTCGCCCGATTGGCGGCTAACGCGGGGAACGGCCCGGCGATCGTGGACCGGATGACAGCTGGGGGGATCGCCTGGTTGACCCTCGACGACCCGGCCTATCCCGCCCGCCTGCGCCTGCTCGAGGTTCCGCCGCCGGTCCTCTTCCTGCGTGGTGCCCCGGAGGCCCTGACGGCCGATTCCGCGGTTGCGGTCGTCGGGACGCGACGGCCGACCGATGGCGGGCGGCGCGTCGCGGCGCGGATCGGGGATGCCCTCGCCCGGCTGGGCGTGACGATCGTGTCCGGCCTGGCGTTCGGGGTCGACGGTGCAGCCCATGAATCAACCGTTCTGGCCGGCGGTCGCACGGTCGCGGTCCTGGGCTCCGGCCACGAGCGCCTATTCCCGGCGGCCCACGGCCGCCT
>PNAZ01000084.1 GCA_003169655.1 Chloroflexota bacterium | reverse complement strand
GCCGGCGAGCAGGCCGCCGATGTGGGCGAAGTTGTCGATCGAGCCCGCACCCAGGGTGAAGCCGTAGACCAGGTTGAAGATGATCAGGGTCCCGACCTGGGCGGCCAGGTTCCGGCTCTGGCGGTCGAGGATCGGGTTGTGCAGCCGGCCGGCGACGAACAGGCAGCCGAAGAGCCCGAAGATCGCGCCCGACGCGCCGACCGAGCCAATCAACGGATCGCCGAACACGAAGCTCGCCACTGACGCCGCCAGGTCGCAGGCCAGGTACATGAAGAGGTACAGCTTCCAGCCGTAGATCCGTTCAACCACCGGCCCGACGATGTACAGGGCGTACATGTTGAAGGCCAGGTGGAGCGGATTCTCGTGAAGCAGGGCCACCGTGAACAGGCGCCAGTAGTCGCCCGTTGCAACCAGGCCCTTGTCGAGGAGCAGGCGGCCGAAGATCGAGTCGGGGTTGTTGTCCGGTGGCGCGACCAGGTACGCCACCACGGTGATCGCGATGATCGCGTAGGTGATCGAGAGCGGCAGGCCGGCGCCCCGGCTCCGGGCAACGTAGCGCTGGACCGCGCCGGCGTTGTCGGTCTCCTTGGCCAGCCAGCCGAGCCGCTCGGCGATCTCCGCCTTGTCGCTTGCCGGCGCGCGCCGATCCGCCTCGCGATAGGCCTTGATCGCCTCGGGCCTGCTATTCCTGCGGACGAGCTCGGTGGCGATGCTTCGCCAGGCCGGATAGCTGCTGGGCGTCTCGCCGACGGCCACCGCGGCCCGCCAGCTGGCCAGCGCCTGGTCCTCCTCGCTTGCCCGGAAGAAGACGTTGCCCACGCCCAGCAGGGCGGCCGCGGTGACCGCCGCATCGGGATGGCCGATCACCCGCTGGTAGAGCTTGAGCGCGTCGCTGAGATCGCCACTGGCGAGCAGGGCACCGGCCCGGGCGAGGTGATCGAGGGCCTCCGGCCGGCTCAGCGCTCCCTGCGGGGCGCGAGCGCGGGTCGGGTCATCCATGCGCGGGACGATAGCAGGGCGCTGCTAGAATCGAGACGTGTGCGGCCGGTTCACCCAACAGCGCCCGACCGCCGAGCTGGCGGCCATGTTCGAGGCCGAGCCGCCGACCGCCGAGCTGTTGCCGACCTACAACCTGGCGCCCACCGATGAGGCGGCGGTCGTCGTCGAGCGCGGAGATCGGCGGGCCATTCGGGCCTATCGCTGGGGCCTGATCCCGTCCTGGGCCAAGGACGAGAAGATCGCCTCGAAGCTGTTCAATGCCCGTGCCGAGACGCTGGCCACGAGCGGCGCGTTCCGCGAATCGTTCCGCCGCCGGCGATGCATCGTGCCAGCCGACGCGTTCTACGAATGGCAACGGCAGGGCGGCGCTCGCCAGCCGTTCCTGATCCGCCGGGCCGACGGCGCACCGCTGGCGCTGGCCGGGCTGTGGTCGGGCTGGCACCATCCCGAGACGGAGCAGGTGATCCGGACGTTCACGATCGTCACCACCACCGCCAATCGGACCTTGTCGGCGGTCCACGATCGGATGCCGGTGATGCTTGCCCGCGAGCACTGGGCACGCTGGCTGGACCCCACCCTGCAGGACACCGGCGAGCTCACGGCCCTGCTCGAGCCGGCGGCCGACAACGAGCTCGTCCTGTACCCCGTCCGAGCTCTGGTCAACAACGTGCGCAACAACGGCCCGGAGCTGATCGAGCCGGCCTGAGGCCGGCTCAGGCCGTCGTCGGCTGCCAGCCCGCTCCGGCGGTGGCCTGGGCCAGGGCGACCGGCCCCGAGATCCCCTGGTCGAGGGCCGCCGCGAAGCGGCCGATCGTCCGCCCGAAGATCCCATCGGGGTCGGCGGCCGGCGCCTCGAAGACAGTCGCCTCAAGGGGCAGCTCGGGCCGGCGTCCGCTGGGCTCGAGGATGATCACCAGCTCGGCCCCTACGTACGAGCAGTCCGCGACGGCGACCAGCATGGCCCCCGGCTCGAGCGCCTCGGCAACGACCACCACCCGGTGATCGGGCAGGTAGTGGAGCGCAAGGTCCAGGTCCCCGGCGTCGATCGTCGGTGCCGGCTCGAGGTGCGTGGCCTGGCCGGGTGCTGGGACCGGCTCGCGCTCCCCGGGCTCCCCGGCGACGTCATCCACGTCATCGGGCAGGAGGGGCTCGATCTCGGTCCCGCCCGGCGCGGCGACCGGGGTCGCCCGGGACGGGTCACGCAGGACCGCGACATGACCGATCCCGGCGTCGGCCAGGGCGAGGAGAAGGGCGTCGCCCGCGGGATCGTCGCCGACCTTGCCGACGAGCTGGACGGCGGAACCACCGTCCGTCGCACCCCGGGCGACATCGATCGCGCGACCCGCCGCCGCGGACCGCCCGCCGGCATCGCCGAGCACGATTGACGCTGAGCCGATGACCACGATCACGAGCCGAGGATACCCGGCCGCGGACTACTCCTGTGTTTCGCCCTCGGCCGTGTCCTCGTCGCGGATCACCTCCAGCGGTCCGATCGCGGCGGCCTCCAGCTCGGTCGCGATCCGGGCGGCGTCACCGACCATCACGATCGCCAGGCGCTCGGGATGGATCCGGGCCTGGGCGGTCGCCTGGACATCGTCGACGCTGACCGCCTCGATCCGGGCCCGGTACGTCGCCAGCTCGTCGTCGGGCAGGTCGTGGACGACGATCCCGCCCAGGGCGCCGACGACCGGACCGGGGGTCTCGAAGCGGAGCGGGAAGACACCCACCAGGAAGTCGCGGGCGGCGGCCAGCTCGGCCGGCGACACCGGCGCCTGGCGGATCCGGTCGAGCTCGGCCAGCAGGTCGACCAGGGCGGCCACCGTCACCTCGGTGTTGACCGCGACCCGGGCCGAGAATGGGCCCGCCCCCCGGCGCGGGTCGAAGCCGGCCGAAGCGCCGTACGTGTAGCCCTTCTCTTCGCGCAGCTTCATGTTCAGGCGCGAGTTGAACAGGCCGCCCAGGATCGCGCCCATCACGCTCAGCGCGGCATAGCCGTCGATCCGGCGGGGCACCCCGACGTGGCCAACCCGGATCTCGGTCTGGACGGAGCCGGGTCGGTCGAGGAGCTTGATCCGGAGCGAGTCGAGCGCTGAATCGGAGCTGATCGGCCCGCCGATGGCCGCGGCCCCGGGCGCCGCGGCCCAGTCTCCGAGAAGCGCCTCGGCGATCGCGACCGGCCCGGGTCCGCCCTGGCCGGCGAGGTCGCCGGCCAGGATCAGGGTCATCCGGCTGGGGTCGAAGCCCCGCCGCCAGGCGGCCGCCAGGCAGCCGGCGTCGAGAGTCTCAACGGTTTCGGCCAGGCCGCCGGACGGCTGGTGGTAGGGCGAGCTGGATGGATAGATCGTGCCGATGAACGCCTCGTCCACCCGGCGGCGCGGCTCGGCCCGGGCCTGGAGCAGGTCGTTCAGGCGCTCCTCGCGGAGCCGGTCCACCTCGCGGATCGGGAACGTGGGGTGGGCCGCCATCTCGGCCAGCAGGGCGAGCGCGGGCTCGAGCCGGGCGACAGGCACCTCGACACTGACCGTCGCCGCGTCCCAGCCGGCATCGGCGTGCAGCCCGGCTCCCAACCGCTCGGTCGCCTCGACCAGGGCAATGGCATCGTAGCGCTCCGTGCCCTCGGACAGCGCCCGGGCGGCCATGGACGTGGCCCCGGCCATCTCCGGGGCGTCGTCGGCCGCGCCGTTGCGCAGGATCAGCGAGGCGGTGACCAGCGGCCGGCCGGACATCGGCGCGACGATCACCGTCAGCCCATTCGACAGCTGTGACCGCTCGAAGGCCGGGAAGTCGTACGGCCGCGGCTGGCCCGGGGTCGGGCGAGTGGCGATCACGGTCGTCTCGCTCATTCCGCGACGGCCCCTGCGCCGGCGGCCGGCAGGTAGGTGAGCACCAGCCGGTTGTCGGTCCGGAACACGTCCCGGGCGACGGCCAGGATCTGCTCGGCCGTCACGGCCAGGTAGCGGTCGAGCATCGTGTCGATCAGGGCCGGGTCGTCGAACAGGGTGGCGTTCATGGCCAGGCGATCGGCCCGCTCCTCGACCCGGCTGAGGGCTCCCAGCTCCTCGGTCTCGATCAGGGCCTTGGCCCGGGCCAGCTCGTCGTCGGTCACCGGCTCGCGAGTCAGCCGGTCGAGCTCCTCGAGGTAGGCCGCCTCGACCCGTTCGAGGCTCACGCCCGGCCGGACCGTCGCCCAGCCCGAGGCGATCGAGCCGCCGCCGATGAAGCCCAGCACAAAGGCAACCACGTCCTGGGCGATCTGGTCGTCGCGAACGAGGCGCCGGTCGAGCCGGCTGCCCTTGCCGCCGGCCAGGATCTGCATCGCCACCTCGAGCGCGTCCAGTCGCCGGTCGCCCATCACCGGCGCCCGGAAGCCGAAGTAGATCCGGGGCAGCGGGACCTGGTCGGTGACCGTCTCGCGGATCTCGGCGCCGAGGGTGGCCGGCAGGCTCATGTCGCCGACCGGCGGGATCGACGGGTTGGCGGGAATGCCCCCGAAGTAGTGCTCGGTCCACGTCCGGACCTGGTCGGGGTCGACATCGCCGACCACGGCCAGGACCGCGTTGTTCGGCGCGTAGTAGGTCCGGAAGAAGGCGGACACGTCCTCGAGCGAGGCGGCGTCGAGGTCGGCCATCGAGCCGATCGTCGGGTGGTGGTAGGGATGGCCCTCCGGATAGAGGTGCGCCTGGAGCTTTTCCGACCAGCTGCCGTAGGGCCGGTTGTCGTAGGACGAGCGCTTCTCGTTCTTGACCACCTCGCGCTGATTGTCGAGGTTCTCCTGGCTGAGCGCGTCGAGGAGGGTACCCAGCCGGTCGGCCTCCAGCCACAGGGCGAGCTCGAGCTGGTTGGAGGGCAGGGTCTCGTAGTAGTTCGTGCGATCCAGCCAGGTGGTCCCGTTGATCGTGCCGCCGGCGGCCTGGACCAGCGCGATGTGCTCGGCCTTCTTCACGTGGCGCGAGCCCTGGAACATCACGTGCTCGAACAGGTGGGCGAAGCCCGTCTTGCCGGGCACCTCGTTCTTCGAGCCGACCGCGTACCAGATGTTGACCGCAACGACGGGGGCCAGGTGGTCCTCGGCAATGACCAGGCGCAGGCCGTTGGGCAGGCGCTGATCCGTGAACGGAACCGAGGGGATGACCATCGCCCGAAGGGTACCCCAGCGAGCCTCGGCCCGAGGCCGGCCGGCGCTAGCTGCCGACCGCCACCGGCCGCCGCCCGGGGACCCAGTCACCCAGCGAGCGGACCTCCGCCAGCCGCCCGGCGACCGCAGGATCGAGGGCCTCCGCGGCGGCCACAGCCGTCTCGATCGCGGTCAGGCACAGGATCCCCTCGGCCGTGGCCGCGAGGCGGATTTCGACCGCATCCCGGACGGCCCCCGACTGGGGCGTCGGCGTGTTGACGACGAGGCCGACCTCGCCGGATCCGATCAGGTCGAGGATCGGCAGCCCGTCGCCCACGTCGGGCAGGGCGGTCGTGGCCGTCTTGGCCACCAACCGCGAGTCGAAGCCGAGGCCGGCCAGGGCGTGGGCGGTGCCGGCCGTCGCGCACAGCTCGAAGCCGGCCCGGCGGAGGGCCGTCGCCAGGCGGCCGAGGAGCGCCTTATCGCGATCGGCGATCGACAGCAAGGCCAGCGACCGGGCCCCATCGCCGGCCGGCCGGGGCGGGACGAGCGAGGCGGCGACAAGGGCCTTGGCCAGGGCGACGGCCGGATCGCGGTGGATTCCGATCACCTCGCCGGTCGATTGCATCCCGGGACCGACCGATGGATCGACGCCGCGCAGCTTGGCCGTCGAGAAGGCGGGCGCCTTGACCGCCACGAAATCGGGCGGCGGGAGGAGGCCGCCAGGCCAGCCCAGGCTGGCCAGCGTCTCGCCCAGGGCGATCCGGATGGCGAGCTCGACCATCGGCACGCCGGTCACCTTCGACAGGAAGGGCACCGTTCGCGACGCCCGCGGGTTGACCTCGATCAGGTACACCCCGTCCTCGCGGACGATGAACTGGGCATTGACCAGCCCGCGCACACCGAGGGCCAGGACGATCCGCTCCATCGTTGCGACGATGAGGCCCTGGTCGCCCTCGCTCACGGTCTGCGGCGGGAAGACCCCGACCGAGTCACCCGAGTGGACGCCGGCTCGCTCGACATGCTCGAGCAGGCCCGGGATCAGGACGTCCGTCCCGTCACTGATCCCGTCGACATCCACCTCGACCCCCTCGAGATAGCGGTCAATCCGGACGGGCCGGTCGGGATCGACGATCGTCGCCGCTGCCAGCTGGCGGACCAGGTCCTCGGGCGAGTAGGCAAAGTCGATCGCCAGCCCGCCGATCACGAAGCTCGGCCGGACGATGACCGGGTAACCGATCCGCTCGGCGAGGGTGAGCGCTTCCTCGTTGCTATGGGCCATCCCGCCCTCCGGCTGGGGAATCCCCAGCCGGTCGAGCAGCGCGCTGAACCGGGAGCGGTCCTCGGACTGGTCGATCGCCTCCAGGTCGGCCCCCAGCAGGGTGACTCCGGCAGCGGCCAGCGGCCCGGCCAGGTTGAGCGGCGTCTGGCCGCCGAACTGGACGAAAGCCGGCAGGAGCGCGTCGCCCGGCCGGGTCTCGGACTCGATCACGTTGAGGACCGACTCCGGGTCGAGCGGCTCGAAGTAGAGCCGGCTGCTGGCGTCGAAATCGGTCGACACCGTCTCCGGGTTGGAGTTGATCATGACCGCGTTCCAGCCCAGCCGGCGGAGCGTGTCGGCCGCCTGGACGGCGCAATAGTCGAACTCGATCCCCTGCCC
>PNAZ01000001.1 GCA_003169655.1 Chloroflexota bacterium | reverse complement strand
GTGACCACGCCGGGCGAGCCCGGCTCGTACTACCCGAACACCTACCGCAACTACGCCCGTGACATCAACACCGACGACGTCCAGGGTGGCGCGTCGTCCGAGTGGGCCTACTCCCTCGGCTTCAAGACGGCCTACGTCATCGACGACGGCCAGACGTACGGCCAGGGCATCGGCCGGGCATGGGCCCAGCACTTCGGCAAGATCGGCGGCAAGGTCGTCAGCGCCAACGGGACGACCGAGGACTACGACCCCAAGGCGACCGACTACCTGGCCCTCGCCCAGAAGATCCAGGCGTCCGGCGCGGACGTCGTCTTCGTCGGGGCGATCACCGGCCAGGGCACGGCCAAGCTCTGGAAGGACATCAAATCGGTCAACCCGAAGATCGCCATGTTTGGGCCTGACGGCGTCAACGAGAAGTCGTGGTTTACCGGCGCGGGTTCCGCGGCGGTCGGCACGTACCTGACCTTTGGCGGCGTCGATGTCAGCCAGCTGACCGGCACCGGCAAGACCTGGGCCACCGCCTATGAAGCCGCCAACGCCGGCACCCAGCCTCCGTTCTACGCGGCCTACGGACATGCCGCCGGACAGATCGTCCTCAACGCGCTCACGCTAGCCGGCACGAACGACCGCTATGCCGTTCTGCAGGCCATGATGGCGACCGCCAACCTCGACACCGTCATCGGGTCCTTCACGCTCGACCCGAACGGCGACCCGAAGGGTGGCGTCATCTCCAGCTACACCATGGGCAGCACCTGGCCGCCCACCTACAAGGGCGTCATCACCCAGGCGCAGCCGTAACACGTCAGCTCTGAGTTAACGAACGTCCCGGGCAGGCCCCCAAGGCCGGCCCGGGACTTCCCTTCCTGACCACGTCGTTCATCGCCCAGCCGAGGACCCCGTGACATGGAGCAGCTCGCCCAGACCCTGATCATCGGCCTGGCAGACGGGCTGATCTTCGCCCTCGTTGCGCTCGGCTACACCCTCGTCTACGGGATCATCGAGCTGATCAACTTCGCCCATGGCGACGTGTTCATGGTCGGATCGCTGCTCGCCTTCGGACTCATCGCACCCCGTTCCAGCGGTGGCCTGGGGATCTTCGAGATCACGGCCGCTACGCCCGCACCGCTGATGATCGTGCAGATCCTGGCGGTGCTGGCAATCACGATCGCGCTGACGGCCGGCCTCAACGTCCTGATCGAGCGGGCCGCCTATCGGCCTCTGCGCAAGGCGCCCAAGCTCGCGCCCCTGATCACCGCGATCGGGATGAGCTTCGTCCTCCAGAACGTCGGCCTCATCTTCGGCGGCTCGAATCAGCGCACGATCGACAACATCTTCCCGACCACGAACCTCCTGTCGGCCTTCGGCATCCAGGGCGTGACGATCACCGTCTCGCAAGTGTTCGTGGGGGTCGTCACCGTGCCCCTCCTGTTCCTGCTGACCTGGTTCGTGGCCAAGACCCGCCAGGGCCGGGCGATGCGGGCGACGGCCCAGGACCCGGATACGGCGGGCCTGATGGGTGTCGACGTCAACCGCACGATCGCGATCACGTTCCTGATCGGCGGCGCCCTGGCCGGAGCGGCCGGCGTGGTCCAGATCCTGTACAACAACGTGACTGTCTGGAACCTGGGCTTCCGGTTCGGGCTCAACTCGTTCACGGCGGCCGTGCTCGGCGGCATCGGCAACTTGCAGGGCGCCGTCCTGGGGGCCCTGATCCTGGGTGAGGTCAACGCCCTCAGCGATCGCTACATCGCGACCAGCTGGACCAACGCGATCGTCTTCGGGGTCCTGATCGCGATCATGGTCTTCCGACCCACCGGCCTCCTCGGCCAGCAGCTGGCCGACCGGGCATGACCGGCGCGACGAGGACGATCGGGACCGGTCCCGGCGCCTGGTTCGGCTACATCGGCTCGACCCTGGCCGGCCTGCCGGGCACCTACCGCACCGCGCTGCGGGCCAATCGGCGGCGAACGATCGGGATCACGATTCTGGTCATCGTGGCCCTGGTCTACCCCTACGCGAACCACACGTTCCTGGCCTCGTTCAGCCGGAACGTCTTCCCGCTACCGGTCCCCGACGACACGGTGGCGACGTTCATGACGATCTTCGCGATCATGGCCATCGGCCTGAACATCGTGGCCGGCTTCGCCGGCCTGCTCGACCTGGGCTATGTCGCGTTCTACGCGATCGGGGCCTACGTCGCCGCCTTCCTGGCCTCGCCCCATTGGGCCGCCCTGGGGCTGAACATCGTCTTCCTGGGCAACGTTCCGGCGGGCTCCGCCGGCGTCCACTTGCCGTTCTGGCTGGTCGTCCCGATCGCGGTCATCGTGGTGGCCACCTTCGGAGCGCTGCTCGGTGCCCCCACCCTGCGCCTGCGCGGCGACTACCTGGCGATCGTGACCCTCGGCTTCGGCGAGATCGTCCCGCTCGTCTTCAAGAACCTGTCGCAGGTCTATTTCTCGCTCAATCTCGGGCCGATCAACATCAACATGAACAACGTCAACCTGACCGGCGGCGTACAAGGCATCAACCCGGTCGATCCGCCCTTCCTGCCGTTCTTCAACATCAAGTTCGACGCCGAGGCCGGCTTCCTGCCGGTCTACCTCGGGATCTTCATGCTCCTGATCGCGGTCCTGGTTGCGCGCAACCTGGAGCATTCCCGGATCGGCCGGGCCTGGATGGCGATCCGCGAGGACGAGACGGCCGCCGAGATGATGGGCGTCAACACGGTCCGGACCAAGCTCCTCGCCTTCGCCCTGGGGGCCAGCTTCGCCGGCATCTCGGGCGCCTTCCAGGCCTCGTACCTGGGCGCCACCACCTCCGACTTCTTCAACTTCTCGACGTCGATCCTGGTCCTGGTGATGATCATCCTGGGCGGGATCGGCAACATCTGGGGCGTGATCGTGGGGGCGGTGACCCTGGTCTACATCAACTCGTCGTTCCTGCCCTACCTCGGCCAGCGGATCCAGGACAGCGCCCCATTCCTGCCCAACCCGGCCCAGTACAACTTCCTGATCCTGGGCATCATCCTGCTCCTGATGATGCGTTTCCGGCCGCAGGGCTTCCTGCCCAACCGCCAGCGCGAAGCCGAGCTATCGGTCGGCGGCCTGGCCGCCGCCGACCTGTCGCTGGGCATTCCGCCCGAGCTCGACAACGTGTCGGTCGCGCCGCCCGGACAGTCCGCGACGGGGCCTGACGCGCGTTCGGCCGAAGTCCCGGGTGAGGACGAAGAGGAGTGACCACGCCGGGCCTCCCACCGCCGCCAGCGCTGCCCGCCAGCCTCCTGACCGGCCAGCTGGACGAAGCCTCGACCCTGGTCAAGACCCGCGGGATCGTCAAGAAGTTCGGGGGCCTGGTGGCCGTCAACAACGTCGACTTCGACATCCCGCGCGGCTCGATCGTCTCCCTGATCGGGCCGAACGGAGCCGGCAAGACGACCTTCTTCAA
>PNAZ01000021.1 GCA_003169655.1 Chloroflexota bacterium | reverse complement strand
TCGATCCGCTTCAGGAACTGCTTCGGGATGATCTGGTCGGTATCGACGTCGGCCCGGTCGAGCACCGCCGCCAGGTCGCGGGCGGGGGGAAGTCGCTCGCCTGGTCCGACTTCACCGTCGGCGATCGCCCTGCGTATCTCGGCCGCGACCTGATCGTGAAGCAGCATTGGGTCATCGCGGTCAACCTTGACCTTCACCATGATGCCAGTCATAGTAGCATCATCATGGTCGGACTGACCACCGCAGGTCGGTCGCCGGTCCGGATACCGGCATCGGCGACGACCAAGTTGGCCCAGCGCTTATTGAGCCGTTGCCATCCCCACAGTGGCCGAGGTTGCCCGGCCACGGAGCATCATGAAGTTAAAGGATCCCATGGGCGCAATTGTACGATACCAATCAGGGCGGGTGTGCCGACATTGTCGTCGTCATGATGGGCGGGATAGTCGCGTGTCTCGCTCCCGTGATGTGGTCCCGCGTCTGGTCCGAGCCGGCACGGACGAAAGACTCTCGATCATCTCGATCACCTCGTCCGGGCGATAGCCCAGGAGCCGGCCGAAGGCCTCGTTGACCTCGACGATCCGGCCGTCGCGGTGGATCGCAATCGCCTCGTTGGTGGCGTCCGCCAGTCGCCGGAAGCGCTCCTCGCTCTGGCGCAGGGCGGCCTCCGTCGCGATCCGCTCGCCAACCTGGCGCTGGGCGGTGTCGTATAGCCGGGCATTGTCGAGGGCAATCGAAGCGAGCTGGGCAAACCGGCCGAGGACCGCGATCTCGCGCTCGCCGTACGGCCGGAGCGGGCTGCCCGAGCTTACGCCGAGGACCCCGATCACGAGCCCGTCCGAGGTCAGCGGCACACCGATCACCGAGCCGAACTGGCCGCTGGGCATCGCCGGGGATCGACTGGCCCAGGTGTCGTAGTCGGGCACGGCGACCGGGCCGCCAGTCGCCCAGACCAGGCCGCCGACGCCGACCCCGCGTTCGAGGCGGAATCCGAGCCACGCCGCGAATATGCCGCTGCCGACCTTGACCACCAGGTCGTCGTGCTCCTCGTCCACGAGGTAGAGGTAGCCGCTCGTCGCACCGAGGAGGGCCGAGGCGCGCTTGACGATCGTGTCCAGCAGCTCGGTTGGGTCGAGCCGATCCATCAGGGTGATCGCGGTGTCGTGGAGCGCGCTCAGGTAGGCCTCCCGGGCGACCGCGCTGTCGACGGTGTCGCGCGCTGTGCTCGGCTTGGACAGGAACAGCTCAGCGTCGGCAGCGGCGACCAGCTCGGCTTTCGTCTGGCCCTCACTCGGGAAGCACGAGATGCCGACGGTGATCGTCACCGGCGCGCGGTGGTTCGCGGTCAGGGCCGCCACCGCTCGCTGGATCCGGGTCGCAACCTCCTCGGCCCCTGCCCGGGTCATCGCCCCGAGGATCGCCGAGAACTCGTCGCCGCCGTAGCGGTAGGCGTGATCGGCAGGCCGGATCGACTCGACGATCGCCTCGGCGATGGAGCGCAGGAGGCCATCCCCGGCTGGGTGACCCTGTGTGTCGTTGAAGCGCTTGAACGAGTCGAGGTCGAGCATCAGGACCGCGAACGGCTCCGGCCCGCCCTGCTCGATCGCCAGGCCCAGGTCACGCTGGAAGGCGCCATGGTTGCCCAGGCCGGTCAGCGCGTCGTGATCCGCCCGGACCTTCATCGCGAGGTGGGCCTCGGCGTTCTGCAGGGCGATCGAGGCCTGCCCACCGAAGAGCTGGGTCAGCTCGAATTCGTACTCGGTGAAATGAGACTCGACGCCGCCCATCCGGGCCACGTTGAGGGTCCCGATCACGTCAGCACCGAGCTGCAGCGGGACGATCAGCATCGACTCGGGCTCGACCGGCGTGCCCGGGATCTGGACGCAGCGCGGGTCCTCCAGGGCGTCATTGCACAGGACGGCCTGACGGTGATCGATCGCCCAGCCGGTGATCCCGACCCCGATCGGCATCTGCTCGCGCAGGATCACCTCCGCGAACCGATCCCGGGCGATCACCGCCCAGCGCCGGCCGGTGTCCCGGTCGACCCGGTAGATCGTTAGGGCGTCATAGGCCACGACCTCCTTGAGCAGATCGGCGATCGTGTCCAGGACGGCCACCGGGTCGAGCGTGGCCAGCAGCTCGCTGTTCACCTCGAGCAGGCGGCGCTGGCCGGCCAGGCGAAGCTCGAGCTCGGCCTGCTGGTGGCGGACCCGTTCGGCGTTGTCGGCATTGACCAGGGCCTGCGCGGCATGACCGGCGAAGATCGACAGGGTTGCTTCGTGGTCGGCCGTGAACCGGTTCCGCCCGAGCTTGGCCAGCACGATCACGCCCTCGACCCGGTCGTCATAGGTGACCGGCACGATCAGCATCGACTCGGGTCCCGTGGTCGGCCCGACGAGCACGCGGCGGGGATCCGATTCCGCGTCTGAGACGACCATCGCCTTGTTGTTGGCGGCCACCCAGCCCGTCAGGCCCTCGCCGATGCGGCAGCGGAGCATATCCGGCCGGACGACGGGGATGCCCATGAACGTGCCCTGGAAGGCGATCGGCTCGCACACCTCCCGCTCGTGATCCACCCGGTAGACCCGGATGTTGTCGAAGTCGATCAGCTTGCGAGTCGCGGCCACGATTGCTTCGCCGATCGCCGGCACATCGGTCAGCCGGTTGAGCCGCCCGCCAAGGTCCTGGATCGCCCGCAGCCGGGCCGCCAGCTCACGGGTCTCGGCCCACAGGCGAGCGTTGGCCAGGGCCGAGGCGACCTGGTCGGCGAAGGCTCGGGCAAGCTCCAGCTCCTCCTCCGGCCAGGCCCGATCGGACGAGTGGTAGAGAGCGAGGACGCCGAGCGCCGAATCGGCAAAGACGATCGGCACGA
This sequence comes from Chloroflexota bacterium, assembly GCA_003169655.1. GTDB lineage: Bacteria > Chloroflexota > Limnocylindria > Limnocylindrales > CSP1-4 > Palsa-1033. The sequence continues at coordinate 13,973 of PNAZ01000021.1, read as the reverse complement.
AGCAGGCGGTCCTGATCCCGTCGTGCTCCTCGGCCACCCGGGTCGCCGAGCCTGCCGTCCCGCCGGCGGGATCGCTGAGGACCTCGATCTGGCGCTCGTTGACACAGCGGACGAGCGCATCGTCATCGGCCAGGGTGGTCCGGGTCGTCGCCGCCCGGAGGCCCGGGCTCAGGCCGCGATGGGCGGCCAGCCGGAAGGGCTGGGGCAGGTCGCGGTCGAACAGCCAGAGTGCCGCCCGGTCGGCCTTGAACATCCCGGCCGAGGCGTCGATCACGTCGACCAGGATCGTGTCGAGGTCCATCCGGCCGGAGACCTCGCTGGCGATCCTTCGGAGGGCATCGCCCCGCACGGTCGGGTCACCCTCGGCAGGCGTAGCCGGCAGGGCCTTCTCGGCGACCGCAGCCTGGGGTGGCGGAGCCGAATGGCGGTGGATCGCCGCCCGGCGGGTGATGAAGCTCTCGACGTCCCGCCGGCGGACGCGCCGGTCGCCGCGCCGGTTGATCCTCACGCTGGACAGCCGGCCGCTGGCGCACCACGACCGGACCGTGTTGCGATGGACGCCCGCCAGGCGGGCCGCCTCGGCGATCGTGATCAGCTCGCCGGATGCTGCTCTGTCGAATGCGGGCGCCACCCGAACTGGACCTCCGCGCTCATGCCGGAACGCCTGCCTGGACGGTGCGTGAAAGCACCCTCCGAGCCCCGCTGGACTCCGCGCTTCGATTGCACGGTACCCCCCGGTCCCGTGTGCATGAATAGCCCGGATGTACCGGTCGAAGGTAGACTCGACGCCGATGGCGAAACGACGTCGGCCTTTCCGCGAAAGCACCACCTTCCGGGTCCTGGTGGTCCTCTTCGTGATCAGCTTCATCCTGCTGCTCGCCCTGCCTGCGGCCGGCTTCGCGACGCTGCCCAGCGCCACGCCCTTCGACGGCGGCGCCTCGCTCCTGCCCTAGCGGCTCCTCAGCGCGTCAGCAGAACTGCACCGGGGGCTGGCGGGAAGTCCACGAACTGTTAATACTGCGCTATCACGGAACCCGGAGGCTTCGGGAGTTCACGTCAGGCCCCGACGAGCGAGCCGAAGGCATCGCGAGCGACCGACGATGTGGGTCGCATGAGGAGGAGTTACATGGCCACCGACCCAGTCCAGCGCCGCGTTGTGGAGTTGTCCCACAGTTACATGACGGCCCAGATCAGCCGCCGCACGCTGTTGATTCGACTCGGCGCACTCGGCCTGAGCCTGCCTACCGTTAGTGCCATCGTTGCAGCCTGCACGTCGGCCGCGACGTCCGTGCCATCGGCCGCCGCGGGTGGGCCTGTCGCCGAGCCGGCCGAAGCCGCGCTGCTCAGCGCGGCCAAGGGCGAGGGCATGCTGTATCTCACGGGCATCCCGCCCGAGTGGGCCAACTACCAGGGCCAGTTCGACCTGTGGGACGCCCTCACCGGGATCAAGCGCGACGGCATTACGACCGAGGGCGAGTACACCTCCGGCCAGGAGCTCGACTCGATCAAGAACACCAAGAAACCCGATGTCGGCGATGTCGGGATCACGTTCGGCGCCCAGGCCAAGGCCGCCGGTCTGGTCGCGAACTACAAGCACGCCCACTGGGACGACGTGGACGCCTCGCTCAAGGATCCCGACGGGGCGTGGTGCATGGAGTACTACGGCACCGAGGCGTTCGCGATCAACACGGATGCCGTCAAGATCGACATCAAGGACTGGACCGACCTGCTCGACCCGTCCCTCAAGAACTCTGTCGGGATCGACGGTGACCCGACCAAGGCGAGCGACTCGTTCTTCGCGGTCTGGTCGGCCGCCTTCGCCAACGGCGGCGGCGCGGATGACATCGGACCCGGCGTCGAGTGGTTCAACAAGTTGCAGGCGGCCGGCAACCTGACGCCGGCCCGCGCTACCCAAGCGAACATGCTGAGCGGCGAAGTCAAGGTCGGGATCAAGTGGGAGTACCTTGGCCTGGGCGACCGCGACAAGGCAGCCGGGGCACCGAACATCAAGGTCGTCATCCCTCCGTCCGGGTCGGTCACCGGCCCGTATGTTTCGATCATCACCGCCGCGGCGCCACATCCGAACGCGGCGAAGCTGTGGAACGAGATGCTCTTCAGCGACGCTGGCCAGCTCAACTACCTCAAGGGTTACGCTCACCCGGCCCGCTATGCGGCGCTCGCCACGGCCGGCAAGATCCCCGCGGACCTGTTGGCCAAGCTGCCGTCGGCGGACGCCTACAAGACCGTCACGACCATCACCGACCAGGCGAAGGTCGACGCCGCAAAGGCGAAGCTGGGGACACTCTGGAAGCTGGTCGTCAACCAGTAGTTCGAGAAATCCGGCTGGCTGGACATCGAACCGCGGACCGTGGCCCCCAGCGGTCCCACAACGGCTGCGCAGCCCACCGCGACCCGGCGTCGCGGTGGGCTTGCGCCGCTCGCGCTGCTGCCGTTTGCCGTCCTCGTCCTGTTCTTCCTCGTTCTGCCGGCTCTGTCGCTCCTGTGGGGTAGTTTCCATGAGGGCGGGTCCGGTGCGGTCACTCTCGCCAACTACGACTACCTGAGCGGGGCGAACAAGTCGCTCCATCCGTTTGTCAATTCGTTCGTCATCTCGTTCCTGTCGATGGTCAGCGGCGGCGTCCTGGGCCTGATCATCGCCCAGGCGCTGGTTTCCTCGAAGAACCGCGTCCTGGAACAGCTGACGGTCACGTTCAGCAGTGTCGCGGCGAACTTCGCCGGGGTCCCGCTCGCCTTCGCGTATGTTGCGATGATCGGCGTCAACGGGCTGCTCACCCGCTTCCTGATCGGGCTCGGGGTCGATCTCTACGGCGCCGGCTTCAGCCTCTACACCCTGGCCGGGCTGACCGTCGTCTACACCTACTTCCAGGTGCCGCTCATGGTCCTGCTCATCCTGCCGGCGCTCCAGGCCATGAAACGCGAGTGGCGAGAAGCCTCCGACAACCTCGGCGCCAGCCGCTGGCGCTATGTCCGGTCGGTGGCGATCCCGGTCCTCACCCCATCGCTCATCGCCTCGCTCCTGCTCCTGTTCGCGAACTCGTACGGCGCGTACGCAACGGCCTACGCCCTGACGACAGGCTTCATCTCCCTCGTCCCGATCGCGATTTCGAACGTGATCGCAGGTGACGTTACCTTCAATCCCGGCCAGGGCGACGCCCTGGCCATGGGCCTCGCGGTGGTGATGACCATCTGCGTCGCAGGCCAGGCGATCCTTCAGCGGCGCGCCTCGCGCTGGCTCAATCGATGACGGCGCCGACCCCGGGTGTCGCTATAGAGGCAGGCCACGAGGCGACCCAGGCGATCGGCGCCCAAAACGGCCGCCAGGCACCCCGCTCGCGTCCGGGGCGCTCGCTCCTGCCGGCGCTGATCATCGTCGGGGCGTTCCTCTACTACGTCCTGCCCCTGATCGCGACCGCGTCATTTGCCCTGTCCGACGGGCGTCACTTCACCCTGGCCCCGCTCACCGACGCCCTGGGCGACCCGGCATTCCACGATTCGATCACGCTGAGCGCGGGCATCGCGGTCCTGACGACCATCGTTTCGATCCTCATCGTCGCTCCAACCTCCTATCTGATCGTCCTTCGCTTCAGGCGCATCCGGACGCTGATGGACTTCGTCACGATCCTGCCGTTCGTCATCCCGCCGATCATCCTGACCCTCGGGCTGCGCCAGGTCTACGGAGCCGACTCGCCGTTGGGCGTCGACCTGGTCGACTCGCCACTCCTGCTCGTAGCTGGTTACTTCGTCCTGTCGCTGCCCTTTACCTACCGGGCGGTTGACAACGCGATGCGGGCGATCGACGTGGTCCTCCTGACCGAGGCATCCGAGAGCCTGGGGGCGGGCGGGTTGCGGACCTTCAGGTCGGTGATCCTGCCAGGCACGCTGCTCGGGATCATCTCGGCGGCGCTCCTGTGCTTCACCACCGTGATGGGCGAGTTCACCCTCGCCTCACTGCTCGGCTACGCGACGTTCCCGGTCTTCCTCAACAACGTGTATGCGAGTGCGCCGCGGGAGGCGACCTCGCTCGTCATCGTCAGCTTCATGATCACCTGGGCGGGCGTGCTTGCCCTCGCGGTGGTCGGACGGCGGGCCGGGGGCGGCACCACCGCCCTCCGCCGCGCCGCGTGACCGGGCCGGAACCGGATAGGGAGGACTGATGGCCCGACTCGAGCTCCACGGCATCACGAAGCGCTTCGGCGATCAGGTGGCCGTCCAGGACTTCGATCTGACCGTGGGTGATGGCGAGCTGGTCTCCTTCCTCGGGCCATCCGGCTGCGGCAAGACGACCACCCTCCGGATCACCGCCGGGTTCGAGTTCCCGGACTCAGGCAGCATCGTCGTCAATGGGCGGGACATCACTGCCTTGCCGGCCAACCAGCGTGGTATGGGCATGGTCTTTCAGGGCTACGCCCTCTTCCCGAACATGAGTGCTGCTGACAACATCGAATACGGCCTCAAGGTCCGCAAGCAGCCCACCCAGAAACGCCGGCAGCGGGTGGCCGAAATGCTGGAACTGTTCGGGCTCAGTCACGTCGCGAAGAGCTACCCCAGCCAGCTGTCCGGTGGCCAGCAGCAGAGGACGGCGTTCGCCCGGGCGGTGGCGGTCGAACCGAGCGTGCTGCTCCTCGATGAGCCGCTCTCGGCGGTCGATGCCAAAGTCAGAGAGGAGCTTCGGACGGAGATCCGACGGATGCAGCTGCGGCTGGGGATCACCGCGATCCTCGTCACACACGATCAGGCGGAGGCGCTCTCAATCAGCGATCGAGTCGTCGTGATGAGCCAGGGCCGGATCGAGGAGGTCGGCACCCCGTCGCAGATCTACGCAGAGCCGCGGTCGGAGTTCACGGCCTCGTTCATCGGCGCGATGAACGAGTTCCGGGTCAGGATCGCCTCGCGCTCCGGCGGACTGGTCGAGCGCGACGGCGTGCAGTTCGAGGCGACCGGCGCGGCCGACTTGCCGGACGGCAGCGATGGGCTCCTCCTCGTTCGACCGGAAAGCCTCGAGCCCGTCGAGGCCGGTGCTGCACCGGTCGGCCCGGTCATCCGGGGCCGGGTGGAGGTCCAGACGTTCCTTGGATCGCAGACCAGACTCCTCGTACGTGAAGGATCAGACCTGGACACCAGCGTCCACGGGAGCCGTCTGGTCGCGGTCGATGTGCCGAGCGCCGCGGCGGGCCGCTGGCCCCCCGGTGCGGAAATTGCCATCGCCATCCCGATACGGGCGGCGAGAGTGATCGCGGTGCGCGCTTCGGATCTGCGCTCGACCGCCGCCGTTGTCACTGGGCCGCAGGGGCGCTGAACCGCCAAGCGCGAGTTGGAGCGTCTGTCGGGGTTCCCCCAGGTGACGATCCGATGCACCAGGAGCGCTATTGGATCGTCACCCCCACGACGGCCTTCCACTGGCCGCTGATCAGCGTCCTGGCCGCTGCCAGCTGGTCAGCGGTTGGGAACTCCGTGCCGGCTGTGTCCGGCAGCTTTGCGGCCGTTGCGGCATCGATCGCGCCGCGGGCCTTGAGGTCCGTGTAGCGGGTCGTGAAGCAGTAACCAGAGAGCCACAGGTTTTCGCCGATGTCCGAGAACAGATACTCCTCCCAGAGCTTGGCCGCATTCGGGTGCGGTGCGAAGGCGCTGATTGCCTGTGCGTAGATCTCACCCAACCGACCGGACGCCGGGATGACAACCTGGATCGGCGGTCCGCCCTTGGCCGCCTCAGCGTCGCGGTCGGCGAGGGCTCTGTACGACCAGCCGATGACGATCGGAGTCTGGCCCGACGCCACGGTCGCCGACGTTGCGATCGTGTGGACCAGGTTGCCGGAGTCATTGAGCTTCTTGAAGAAATCGAGTCCGGGCTGTGCGTTATCGAGCGAGCCGCCATTGGCGAGGGCCGCCCCGTAGACAGATTGGATCCCCTCGTCTGAGCTCAGTGGATTCCCGGCGAGGGCGATCTTGTTCTTGTAGTCAGGCTTGAGCANNGTCCGGCCAATCCTTCGGGATGTTCGTGACTACCTTGGTATTGATCTCGAAGGACAGGACCACGTAGTAGTCGCCATACCAATAGCCATCGGGATCCTTGTCCGGCGAATCGATTGACCCCCAGGACAGGACCTTGTACGGCTGGATCAGGCCCTGCTCCTTGGCCTGGGCCGCGGCCCCAACGCCGACATCGATGACGTCGGGCGCATTCGGGCCCGGGCTCGCCTTATTCGACGCGATCGCCTGGAGTTCATCGGCCGAGACCCCATTCGGATTGATCGAGTTGACGACGAGCCCGTATTTGGCCTCGAAGCCGTCGATCAGGGCACCGTAGTTGCACCAGCCTCGGGGCAACGCGGTCACGTTGAGCGTCCCTTCGCCTTTGGCGGAGGCAACCAGCCCGGCCATCGCGTCACCTCCGGCGGATGGCAGCTGGGACGGTCCGGTCGGCGAAGCCCCGGGAGACGAGATCGGAAGGGACGGGACGGACCCCGGCGAGATGGTCGGCGCGTTAGGCGAGCACGCCACAAGCGTCATGACGGCGGCCATCATCGAGCCCGCTAATCGGGCGAGTGAACGCCCAGAGCGCACAGCTGTTCTCCACTTCCTTCGGGTTCGTGAGCAGGGTATCAGTTAACCCCGTGCTGGCAATTTGGCACCTCCCCGGATCCTCCGACCGGACCGCTAAGAGCACGGACCTCGGAATTTCACGAAATAGCGCGCCTGCCAGCGACATTCGTGCTGAGTCGCACGCCGCGCAGAAAGCCCACTCGGCGCGCCTCAGCGACTGCCGGCCGTCAGGCTGCCGGCGGGATGTTGTGGTTGATCCGAAAGAGGTTCATCGGGTCGTAGCGACGTTTCAGCGCCATCAGCCGCTCCAGCTTGGCCGGCCCGTATGCCGCGAGAGCCTTGCGGTACGGGTCTGCGTCGTCGTGGCCCAGGAAGTTGACGTACTGGCCGGCCATCGCATACGGCCCCATCGCGTCGGAGATTCCCTTCACCCACCCGATCCGCGCCGGGTCGTCGGCCGGATTCGCCCAGAAGCCGTAGATATTCAGCCAGAACTGAGCAGCGCGATTCGGGAACGCCGTGGTGTCCTCAGCGACGCGGCCGAACGCGCCGCCAAGGTGATGGAGGTCCGCGGCCGTCCCGACCCAGTCCTGGGCGCCACAGTGCTCGACCAGCGTGTCGATCATCGGGCCATCGAGCCGGTCAAACGAAGCGTTCCGCCAGTACGCCCGGACGCCCTTCGGCATCGCGCGATCGAAGGCCGACTGGAATGCCAGCCATCGGGTGGGATCGAGGACCGCGACGTCCGGCGAGCAGGCGGTCCGAAGCCGGTCGATCACCGCTTCGCCCTCGACTCGATCGGCTCCCGCCCAGGCGAAGCCCAGGAACATGAGGGGCCGGCTGCCAAGCTCCCAGTCGACCGGCGGAACCATGAACGTGACCAGCGTCGTGATCTCGTCGGGTACGTCGGCCGCCCACGCGACGTAGGACCTGAGCGCTTCGGACCAGCGTGGGCGCTCGTAGATGAGCGTGCCCGCGAAGACCTGCGGGTCCAGCGGGTGAGCACGGAATGTGAACGACGTGACAACCCCGAAGTTTCCACCCCCGCCGCGCAGGCCCCAGAACAGGTCCGGGTTCTCGTCGTCGCTCGCGCGGACGAGCTCGCCGGTTGCGACCACAACCTCGGCGGACACGAGGTTGTCGATCGTCAGGCCGTACCGGCGGGTCAGCCACCCGACGCCGCCGCCGAGCGTCAGGCCCGCGATCCCCGTTCCGGATACCACGCCCACCGGCACCGCCAGCGCGTAGGGCTCGGTCGCCCGATCGATATCCCCGAGTGTCGCCCCGGCTTCCGCGCGGACCAGGCCGGAATCGGGATCCACCTCGACGGCGTGCAACCCGCCCATGTCCAGGAGGATCCCGTCGTCCACGGAGCCGTTGCCGGCGACGTTATGGCCCCCGCCACGGATCGCCAGTGGTAGTCCCGTTTCCCGGGCGAAGGCGATCGCCGGCGCGACGTCGCCGGCGCCTGCGGCCTGGACGATCAGGCAGGGATGCTTCTGGACCATGCCGTTCCATACGCGCCGAGCCTCGTCGTATTCGGCGTCGTCCGGCGCGAGGACCCGCCCCCGGACGGCGGCTCGCAACCTGGCGGAGGCGTCTGGGTCGGGCGTCATTCCCCCAGTGTTCCCGGCGCGCTGCCATCATGGAAGAGACAGATTCCGCCAAATCGGGGCAAAGATGACACCAACTCGCCGGCCGTTCGTCGCTCTGCTGGCCGCAGCCGAGACCTCGCCGTTCGTCCTCTATGGGCTCTATGAGGTTCTGATGTCGGTGGGAGCCGTGTTTCCGGACATGACCACCGGGCTGCCGGGGGATGCCCTGCTCGACGTGCGCATCGTCGCGGCGAGCACCGAGCCGTTCCGCTGCTTCGGCAACGTCCCAGTCGAGCCACACGCCGCCATCGACGAGGTCGAGCGGGCGGATGTGGTGATCGTGTGCGACAGGTACACGCCGATCGACGCGCCGCCCCACGGTCGCTTCGCACGCGAGGTTGAGTGGCTGCGCCAAATGCACGCCGGCGGATCGCTGATCGCCACGGTATGCACCGGCTCCATTCTGCTGGCGGAGTCCGGGCTGCTCGACGGTCGGTCGTGTGCGGGCCACTGGGCGTACCAGGAGCTGTTCAAGGCGGCGTACCCGAGGATCTCGTTTGGGCCGGCGTCGATCCTCGATCTCGCGAGCGAGCCCGACGGGCTGATCACGGCTGGTGGCGTCACGGCGTGGCAGGACCTCGCGCTCCACCTCATCGCGCGGCTGTGCGGCCCGGAGCATGCGTCGCGGACGGCCAAGGTCTATCTCCTGGGCGGGCATGAGGACGGACAGCTGCCGTTCACGGCGATGGTCCAGCGCACCCCGACAAGCGACGCCCCAATCCGCGACTGCCTGGCATGGATCGCGGACAACTACGCGTGCGCCAACCCGGTGACTGCGATGGCCGAGCGGTCGGGCCTGACCAGCCGCACATTCGCCCGCCGGTTCCTGGCGGCGACCGGCCATCGGCCGATCGATTACGTGCAGGCCATCCGGGTCGAGAGCGCGCGCGCGCTCATCGAGTCGAGCGGCGGTCGAGTCGACGACGTGGGCTTCTCCGTGGGCTACGAGGACCCGACCTTCTTCCGGCGGCTGTTCAAGCGAACGACGGGCCTCACCCCGGCAGCCTATCGCCGGAAGTTCGCCCCGATCGCCGGGGCTCACGCGCCTTCGGTCGTCGTTGACGGTCCAGCGGGGGTCCGGCTACAGTAATCCCGACAGATTCAGTCGGAATTCGAGGAGCCAGCCCTGACCAGCCGGACCCAGTTCCATGGCAGCGGTGCCGTGTCCTTCAGCACGAAGGGCGAATACGGCGTGCGGCTGATGGTCCAGCTCGGCCGGCGCTACGGCAGCGGGCCCTCGAGCCTGGCCGAGATCGCGGCCGAGGAAGACCTGCCGCGGCCGTACCTCGAGCAGCTCGTGATGAGCCTGCGTGACGCGGACCTGGTGACCAGCACCCGCGGGTCGCACGGCGGCTACGAGCTGTCGCGACCGCCCGAGCAGATCCCGATGATCGCGGTCCTGCGCGTCCTCGAAGGCCCGATCGCCCCGATGATCTGCGCCACGGACGAGTCGGCCGCGGCCCACGAGCCGACCTGCGATCGGACCGCCCGCTGCACCGTCAACTTCCTGTGGATCCGGATCCGTGACGCGATCAGCACCACCCTCGACGGGATGACCCTGGCCGATCTCGTCCCCGAGCGCGTGCCCCCCATCCAGCCCATCAGCCTCCAGGAGTCCCGCCACCCGTGACCACCACCGACCAGCTGACGATCCGCGGCCTGCGCGTGGCGCCGATCGGCGCCCCCGAGCACGAGATCCTCCAGGGAATCGACCTGACCGTGGGACCCGGCGAGGTCCACGCGATCATGGGCCCCAACGGGTCGGGCAAGACCACCCTGGCCTATGCCCTGATGGGCCACCCGGCCTACATCGTCACCGCCGGCGAGGTGACCTGGAAGGGCCACAACCTGCTCAAGATGTCGCCCGACAAGCGGGCCCGGATCGGGATGTTCCTCGCCTTCCAGTACCCGACCGCCATCCCCGGCCTGTCGGTGGCCAGCTTCATCCGCTCGGCCCTCAACGCCAAGCGGGCCGGGCTCGTCCCCGATCCCAACATCGATCCGACCGACGCGATCCGGGGCGGGATCTCGATGGGCGACTTCCGGCGCAAGATGCGCGAAAAGATGGCCCTCCTCAAGGTCGACGAGACGTTCGCCAGCCGCTATGTCAACGAAGGCTTCTCGGGCGGCGAGAAGAAGCGCCTGGAGATGCTCCAGATGGCCGTCCTCGAGCCGGAGATGGCGATCCTCGACGAGACTGATTCGGGCCTCGACATCGATGCCCTGCGGATCGTGGCCGAGGGCGTCAACGCGATGCTCAACCCGGCGATGGGCGTCCTGCTGATCACCCACTACCAGCGCTTGCTCAACTACATCAAGCCCGACGTCGTCCATGTCCTGGCCCTCGGCCGGATCGTCAAGACCGGCGGCCGGGACCTGGCCTTGCGCCTCGAGGACGAGGGCTACGGTCCGATCCTGCGCGAGGAAGGCCTCGAGCTGGACGTGCCCGACGAGGCGCTCCTCGTGGCCGAGCCAGTCGAGGCCGTCCGCTAGCCGGGCGCCGGGCGATGACAATCACCTCCAGCCGGGCGGAGACGCCGCCCACGACCCGCCCGCTCGATCCGCGCGTCCTGCGCGCCGACTTCCCGATCCTGCGCCGCGAGATCAATGGCCACCCGCTCGTCTACCTCGACTCGGCGTCGAGCAGCCAGAAGCCCGACGTCGTGATCGACGCCGTCTCGGACTACTACCGCGAGTACAACGCCAACGTCCATCGCGGGATCTACACGATCGGCGAGGAGGCGACCGCCGCCTACGAGCTGGCCCGGACCAAGGTCGCCCGGTTCATCAACGCGCCGGACCGCCACGAGGTCGTCTTCACCCGCAACGCGACCGAGGCGATCAACCTCGTCTCGTATTCGTGGGGTCGGAAGAACATCGGCCGGAGCGACACGATCGTGCTGACCGAGATGGAGCACCACGCCAACCTGGTGCCCTGGCAGCTCCTGGTCCAGGAGAAGGACGGCGACCTGGAGTTCATCCCGATCACCGACGACGGGATCCTGCGTCTCGACGTCTTCGAGGTGCTCCTCCGGCTGAAGCCGAAGCTGGTCGCCTTCACCCACGTCAGCAACACCCTGGGCACGATCAACCCGGTCCGCGAGATGGTCGACCTGGCCCACGCCGCCGGCGCCCTGGTCCTGATCGACGGCGCCCAGGCCGTGCCCCACCTGCCGGTCGACGTCCAGGCGCTCGGCTGCGACTTCTACGCGTTCAGCGGCCACAAGATGCTCGGCCCGATGGGCTCCGGCGCGCTCTGGGCGCGGCGCGAGCTGCTCGAGGCGATGCCGCCCTTCCTGTCCGGCGGCGAAATGATCCGCGAGGTCCACCTGCGGCGCTCCGAGTTCAACGAGATTCCCTGGAAGTTCGAGGCGGGCACGCCGGCGGTCGGCGACGCGATCGGCCTGGGCGTGGCGGCCGAGTACCTCGAGGCGATCGGGATGGATGCGGTCCGCGCCCACGAGCGTGCGCTCGTCACCTACGGCCTGGAGACGCTCCGCCGCGACGTTCCGGGCATCGAGCTGTATGGCCCCATGGACCCGGACCTGCGCGGCGGGGTGATCCCATTCAACCTGCCCGGGATTCACCCTCACGATGTCGCCCAGGTGCTCGATCGATCGGGCGTGGCCGTGCGGGCCGGCCACCACTGCACGATGCCGCTCCACGAGCGCCTCGATCTGGCGGCCACCGCCCGGGCCAGCTTCAGCGTCTACTCGACNNGCGTAGCTCGGGTCGGGGCGAGCGGGGTCAGGTCGAGTCGAATCGGTAGTTCGTGATCGTCAGGTGGGTCGCGACGCGGTCGTTGCGGGACTTGATCGTCCACATGTAGGTCTTGGGCGCCTCGATCACCTGCCAGCGATCGGCGGAATAGAGCACCCGGATCGCCGGCGCGTCCTTGATCACGACCATCACCCTGGCCGCCAGGCCGGCCAGGACTCGTTCCAGGCGGGCCTGGTCGGCGGCGTCGAACAAGCGGTTGTCGTACGCGCTGAAGTCACTGTCGTAGGGCGGGTCGACGAACACGAAGTCGTCGGCCGTCGGCTCGCAGGCCGCCAGGAAGGGCTGGAAGTCCTGGCTGTGGAAGTCCGTGTTCGAAAGGCGGCTAAGCATCGGCGTGCTGAACAGCAAGCGAGCCTTGTGGCTGAGCGACTTGCGGTTGTAGCTGATCCCGCCGTACGGCACGTTGAACTCATTGCGCCGGTTGAATCGAAACATCGAGGCGTACGAGAACTCGCGCAGGAACAGGAAGTCAGCGGCCCGGGTTGGGTCCCAGCGATCCGCGAGTCGGGCCCCGTTGTAGCGCTGCCGAACCGCCAGGTACAACGAGGCGCGCAGCGCGCCCTCGACGTTCGCCTGCAGGTCCTCGGCCGAGAGCGCGCCCCGCCGGGCTTCGAGCCGTCGGATCCGGCCGAACTTTGCCCGGACCTCGGCCCCCGCCCGCGCCGCGAACGTCGCGGAGAGGCCAGGCGCGGTTCGGGCGAGCAGGCGCCGGACGGCCTCGACCTGACGGCCGATCGCGACTTCGGCGTCCTTCGCGGGGCTTGCCTCGGCCAGGGCCAGGTCCGAGTAGGCCGAATCGAGACCCGCCATCTCGTCCCAGGCCTCGGCCAGTCCGCCGACCGCTTCCCGGAGTGCCCGACTGCCCGCTCCGGCCGAGATGTACAGCTCGACCAGGTCGCGGCAAGCGTCGTTGGCCTTTGCCGACACCGTCGTCGGCACGGCCAGCAGGACGGAACCGCCGCCGACAAAGGGGTCGATGAAGCGGCCTTCGAGGGCCGGTGCCGCCGCCGCGATCGAAGCGAGCTCGAGCGTCTTACCGCCGGGCCATTTCAGGAACGGTGCCAGGCCTGGATTCGCGTCGATCCGGGGTGCGGCGGTCGGGGCCGCTGCTCCGGATCGAGCGATCGCCGTCATGCCCGCCATTCGGGCAGTCTGGCATGGGTCGAATCAGGGCGCGACGCGTTGCCAGGTTGAGCGCCACGCATAGCGCACGTCTGGCTTCCCCTCCTCGTTGGCCGAGCCGTCGCCGATCGAGACCTCGATGAACCCCCGCCGCTGGTAGAACCCCCGGGCATTGCGGTTGACCTGGAACGTGTACAGGTCGAGCCCGCCCGGTCGCCGGCGCTTGGCCAGCTCGACCAGGTGACTGCCGATACCCCGACCCGTCCAGGCTGGCGCGACGTAGAGCTGGTCCAACATGTCACTCGACAGCGCCAGCATCCCGAGGATCGAACCTTCGCGGCTCGCGGCAACCCAGACCTCGTGGGTCGGCACGAGGACCTCGGCGATCCAGCGGCGCACCTGGTCGTCCGTGTGGGCGAGCGGGAAGTCGTAGGTGGCCTTGAACGACGCAAGGTAGAGCTCGGCGATCTCTGCCGCGTCCGTCGCCGTCGCCGGTCGGAGCTCGAGGCCATCCATCGCCGAACGATATCGGCTCTCGACGGCCGGTTCGTCGCCCCCGCACAGGTCGCTCCGCGAGCAGTTGATCGCCCCAGGCGATCAAAGAGGGGCAATCAGCCTCGATCGCCGTCGACTCGGTCGGCCATTCCCGGAAAACGATCTCCTCAGGCGATCAAATCAGCCGAATCGACCCGGAGGAGCCGGGTTTTTGTCGTCGATTCGTGCGTTTTGTTCGCCTGTGGCGATATTCCGGGCCTCGGGCCTCGGGCCTCGGGCCTCGGGCCTGGCCGTGTGGCCACCGGGCCCGACTCCGCACCAAGAGCTTGACAGGTGACTATTGGGTCACATATAGTCGGC
>PNAZ01000141.1:10155-10830 GCA_003169655.1 Chloroflexota bacterium | reverse complement strand
ATCTTCCGGAAGCACATGGTGCTTCCGGACGCGATCCGGGACTCGGCGTGGTACGCGATCACGGACGACGAGTGGCCGGCCGCGAAGGAGCGCCTACGGGAGAAGATCGACCGGCACCTCTCATAAGTCACTGCCCGCGCAGCATCACTGCCCGCACAGTGTGTAGCGGCCCCGCTCGATCTTGCGGAACACCGGCGACCGGAGCAGGTAGAGGCCGACGCTGTTCGGGTTNNAAGACGCCCACGACGGCGCTTTCGAGCGATGAGAGGTACCTGGTCTCGTCGAGAGCGATCTTGGCGGTGACGGTGTGCTTGTCGTCCACCGTCAGCCAGGGGGTCGACTCGCAGACACGCAAGAGCACCTCCTGTGGCAGCCGGACCGGCCTGAAGGCGCGGCGCAGGCCCGAGTCGACGTCGGCCAGGCTGAGTGAGCGCGCGACCGAGAGCATCTTCCGGAGAGCGTTCGCCACTGGGGTCCGCGCCCCGCGGACGAGAAACCACTCTCTGTGATCGTCGAGCCAGATGACGTCGGTTTGGGCCTCGAGAACCTGGCGCGCCGTTCCCGAGGTCGCGCCGTCCTGCAGGTGCGCGGCGAGCGCCGACACCGTTCCCGCACCGTTTCGCTTCACGAGCTTGTTCGCGACGCAGCCGACATCGTCGACCAGCTCGGTGTCTC
>PNAZ01000141.1:0-10093 GCA_003169655.1 Chloroflexota bacterium | reverse complement strand
GCTGGCGGACGCGCTCGCGCGTGTACCCCTCCTGCTCGGCTGCCTGCGCCAGGGTGGTTGCCCCGCGGCCGCTCCAGCCGAGGCGCGTCGCGACCGCGCGCGCCTGGCGGCCCCGCAGGCCGGACTCGCGCAGGACACCGGCCAGTTCTTGCTCGAGTGAGGTCGAGAACGCGTGCCGGCCCTCGGGGGCAGCGGCGATCTCGAGTCGCCGAAGGCGTACTTCGGAAGTCATGTTCGATCCTTTCGCTCAATGGACGACTGCGACAGCGCCAGTCACAGGACGACGACGTCCAGCTACTTCAGGCCGACGTCGGAGCCGGATCGAGCGACCCGCCAGCGGATCGCAGCTCGCACGATAGCGGCGGGTTGCACGCTGGGGCAACAACGTGCGGATGCGCACGCGCTCTGGGCTGCAGGCGTTCCTCTAGGATGTAGGCAGCGTTGCGGGCGGTTGCCGCCTGCGACGCGAGAGGCGACGACGCCGCGGAGAGAGCTCTTGCTCCCGGTGTCTTTCGTGGTTGGTGCAACGAGCGGAAAGGAGCGGGCACATGCCGAATCGGGTGACCGTCCTCGTGGCGGAAGACGAAACGATCATCAGGCTCGACCTGCGCGCCCAGCTCGAGGAGTCGGAGTACGTCGTCTGCGGCGAGGCGAAGGACGGTCACGAGGCCGTCGCACTTGCACGGACGCTGCATCCGGACCTGGCCGTGCTCGACGTCAAGATGCCGGGGCTGGACGGGATCGAGGCGGCGCGGATGATTCTCGCCGAACGGCCGATCCCGATCCTGATGCTCACGGCCTACAGCGACAAGGAGCTTGTCCGCCGTGCAGCCAAGGCAGGCGTGTACGCGTACCTGGTCAAGCCGTTCCGGACGAGCGACCTCCTGCCGGCGATCGAGACCGCGATCGCCCGCTTCGACGAGGCACAGGCTCTCCGCGAGGAGACCGCGACGCTTGCCGACGCGCTTGCGGCTCGCAAGGCGATCGAGCGGGCGAAGGGCTTGCTGATGGAGCGTGAAGGGCTGACGGAGGCGGACGCGTTTGCACGGCTTCGCCGCGCGAGTCAGATCAGCGGGCAGCCGCTGAAGGCGATCGCCGAGGCGGTCATCGCCGCGCTGGCCGAGGCGGGCATCGCCCGGGTCGGAGCCGAAGCCCGGCGAGCCGGCTACGCCAACGCTCGATGGCCCGGGCGTCTCGAGCTGATCGAGGTGGATCGAGGCGGGAGCCGCGAGGTCCTCCTCGACGGCGCCCACAACCCGGCCGGGGCGGCCGTCCTGGCCCAGGCCCTTGACGATCTCCGGCCGCTCCTGGCGGGCGGGGCGGATCGACGGCCGCCGCCGCTCACCCTGGTCATGGGGGCGATGGCCGACAAGGACGTGGCCGGCGTCGTCCGGGCGCTGGCGGCCAGCCGGGCCCTGGCCGGAGCCAGGGTGATCTGCACCGAGGTCCAGGCGGCGCGCGTGCTGCCGGCCGGCGACCTGGCCGCGCTGTGGTCGACCGCCGGCTTCCAGGTGCGCACGGTCCGGCCACCGGCCGCGGCCCTCGACCTGGCCCTGGCGACAGCGCCCGGACCGGTGGTGGTCGCCGGCTCGCTCTATCTCGTCGGTGCAATCCGGGCCCTGCTGATCGACGACCCGCTCCTGCGCGACGTGTCAGGATCCGGTTGATGACCGAGCAACGACTCGATCCCGAACGGGGCGTGCTGCCGGGCGCTGGTCCCGGTGGCTCGGCGACCCCCTCGTTCACCGATCCGACCGGCGGATCGAGTGGCCTGGCTGCCCGGCCGGCCCCGACCCGGATCGGGCCGCGAACGTTCCGCTGGGGCGAGCGGACGCACATCGTGGGGATCCTGAACATCACCCCGGATTCGTTCTCGGGCGACGGGCTGCTCGAGGCGCCGGCCGCCGACTCGACGGGCTCTGCAGCGCCGGCAGATCGGGCCGTGGCCCAGGCCCGGGCGATGGTCGCCGAGGGCGCCGACCTGCTCGACGTCGGCGGCGAATCGACCCGGCCGGGGCATGCCGAGGTCAGCGTGGCCGAGGAGATCGCCCGGGTCGTGCCCGTCCTGCGCGCGATCCGGGCGGACCTGCCCGACGTGCCGCTGAGCATCGACACGACCAAGCCGGCTGTCGCGGCCGCCGCGATCGACGCAGGCGCCGACCTGGTCAATGACGTCTGGGGGGTGGCCCCCGACGATGCCCTGGCCCGGCTCGCCGCCGAGCGCGGGGTGCCCCTGATCCTGACGCACAACCGGGCCGAAGCCCGCTATACGAACCTGCTGGCCGAGGTGATCGCCGACCTGTGGCGGGCGATCGAACGGGCGGTTGCCGCCGGCTGCCCGCTCGAGACGCTGATCGTCGATCCGGGCTTCGGCTTCGGCAAGGCGCCCGACCACAACCTCGAGCTCCTCCGCCGGCTGTCCGAGCTGCACGTCCTGGGCCGCCCGATCATGCTCGGGACTTCGCGCAAGTCGACCCTCGGCCGGGTCCTCGACCTGCCGGCCGGCGAACGCCTCGAGGCCACCCTGGCGACGACCACCCTGGCCGCGGCCGCCGGCATCGACCTGGTCCGGGTCCACGACGTGCAGGCCAACGTGCGGGCGGCCCGGCTGACCGATGCGATCGTCCGGGCGGGCGTGCCATGATGCGGCCGTGAGCGATCGGATCGTCCTGAACGACATGGTCTTCCAGGGTCGCCACGGCGTGTCGGAGGCCGAACAGCGGACCGACCAGCCGTTCCACGTCGACGTCGAGATGGTCCTCAACCTGCAACCGGCCGCGGTCGAGGATGACCTGGGCCGGACGGTCGACTACTCGGCGGTCTTCGAGGTGGCCCGGACCGTGGTCGAGTCGACCAGCTACCGCTTGATCGAGGCCCTCGCCGAAGCCCTGGCCCAGGAGGTCCTGCGCGCTTTCCCGCCGATCACCGAGGTCGGCATCCGGGTACGCAAGCCGAAGGCCCCGATCGAGGGCACCCTGGGCTGGGCAGGCGTCGAGATCTGGCGCCAGCGGCTCGCTCGCTGACCCATTGGTCCCGGGAATCCGGAGACCCCGGCGCCGGGGGGGCGGACGCCAGGGTCTCCGAGCAGGGATGGCTGGTCAGGGATTGACGGGCCGGGTTCCCAGGGTCAGCTGCAGGTCGATGGTCTTGCCGCCCCGGTTGATGCCCAGGGTCACCGTGCGGCCCGGGGCGAACTGGGTCAGGACGGCATCCAGCGGATGATCGCCGTCGATCGCCTGGCCCTCGATGGTGGTCACGATGTCGCCGTCCTTGACGCCGGCCTTGTCGGCCGGGCCGCCGGGCACGACGGCCGGCTGGTCGACCCCGGACGCGTCCTGGCCGCCACTGACGTAGGCGCCCTGGGCGACCGGGAGCTTGAGCTGCTGCTGGAGCTGCAGGTCGATCGTCTCGTAGCGGATCCCGATCCATGGCCGGGCGAGGGGCTGGCCGGCGATCGCCTGCTGCATGATCGGCTTGGCGATGTTGATCGGGATCGAGAAGCCGATCCCCTGGGCGTTCGAGGCGACAGCGGTGTTGATCCCGATCACGTCGCCCAGGGCGTCGACGAGCGGACCACCACTGTTGCCCGGGTTGATCGCGGCGTCGGTCTGGATCAGGTTGTTGATCGAGCCCGTGTCCGTGTCGATGCTCCGGCCGGTGGCCGACACGATGCCCGACGTGACGCTGTTCGAATAGGTGCCCAGCGGGCTGCCGATCGCGATCGCCAGTTCGCCGACCTTGATCGCCGACGAGTCACCCAGTGGCGCCGTCGGCAGGTTGGTCGCATCGACCTTGACCACGGCCAGGTCGGTCAGGGTGTCGATGCCGTAGATCGTGCCGGTGAACTGGCGCCCGTCCTTGAGCTGGATCGTCAGGCTGCTCGTATCGGCGACGACGTGATGGTTGGTCAGGATCCAGCCGTGGGAGTCGAAGATCACCCCGGAGCCGATGCCCGAGGTGGCGCTGGCGTCATTCGGGTCGGTGCCCGCCGTGACGATCCGGACGACCGCCGGGCCGACCTTGGCGGCCGCGCTGATCGTGGCTGACTGCTCGTCGATCGTGACCGGCTGGGTCACGTTCGTGCCCGCGCTCGAGCTACTGATCACCGTGGCGGCCGGACGGTCGAGGCCGCCCGATGCCCGGATCGCAGCGTAGGTCCCGGACGAGGCGAGGACAGCGGCGAGGATCGCGGTCAGGAAGACGACACCCAGGCTGTACCCGCGGCGAGCCGGGGCGGCGGGGGCGACNNTGCCACTCGGTCGGCGCCTCGGACGGCGGCGAATAGCTCATCGGGGTGGCGAAGCCCGGTCCCGCGCTGGGAACTGGCGGAGCCGGCGGCACGGCGTACGGGGTAGGTTCGGTGGCGGGCGGGGTTGGCGCCGGCGATGCCTGGCTGGCGTCGGCCGGGGGGTCCATCGGGTCCATCGGATTCATCGGGG
This sequence comes from Chloroflexota bacterium, assembly GCA_003169655.1. Classification (GTDB taxonomy): domain Bacteria; phylum Chloroflexota; class Limnocylindria; order Limnocylindrales; family CSP1-4; genus Palsa-1033. The sequence continues at coordinate 5,654 of PNAZ01000141.1, read as the reverse complement.
TCGTTGTGCTCCTGGATCGGAATCGAGATCGTCCCGGCTGGCGTGCCCGTGCTCGGCGCGCGGACGTCGGCCAGATCTCAGCGTGGGGCCTCCGGATTCAGCAGGGGCGGCTGAGCCGATGAAGAATCCGTTACCTCCGTTGCCCGTTCCGGGATGGTATCCGGGTTCGCCGCGGACGACGCCGGACGGACCTCGGCGCCAGTGCCCGCCGACCTCTCGACCTGGCGCGGATCACGGGGCAACGTGACCACGAACGAAGCGCCCCGGCCCAGGCGGCTGTCGACCCCCACTCGCCCGCCGTGCATGTCGACGATCGACTTCACGATCGCCAGGCCCAGGCCGCTGCCGCTGCCACGAGCCTCGTTGGCCAGCGATCCGCGGTAGAACCGCTCGAAGATGCGGGGCAGCTCGGCGGTGTCGATCCCGACCCCGTTGTCGCGCACCTCGATCTGGGCGCCGCCATCGACGGCCCGGACGTCGACCTCCACCCGACCCCCGGAGGCAGTGAACTTGAGGGCGTTGCCGATCAGGTTGGAGACCACCTGGCCGATCCGCTGGGGGTCGTGGCGGATCCGCAGGGGACGGCCCGCGACGTGCAGGCTGAGCTCGATCCCTCGCCGGCGGGCGGTCGGCTCGGCCTGCTCGACGGCCGACTCGACGGCTGTCCGCAGGTCGTCCGGGCGCAGGTCGAGGAGGACCAACCCGGAGTCGAGCTTGGATAGCTCAAGCAGGTTCTGGGCCAGCCAGTCGAGCCGTTCGAGCTGCTGCCGGCTCGACTCGAGGAACTCCACGCGGGTCGCCGGATCGTCGTCGGCGCCCTCGCGCAGGAGCTCGTTGAACATCCGCATCGCCGCGATCGGGGTGCGCAGCTCGTGCGACACGTCGGCCAGGAAGTCGCGGCTCCGATCGCGATCGCGGCGGATGATCGCGACGCTCTCGTCGAGGCGGCCGGCCATCTGGTTGAACTGGCGGGAGAGCTCGATGATCTCGGTGCTGCCTGGGTTGCCCGGGTCGATCGCCACGCGCCGGGCAAAGTCGCCCTCGGTCAGGTCGCGCGCCGCCTCGGTCAGCCGGCGCAGCGGGGTCGTGAAGCGGCGAGCCAGGAGCGAGGCGACCACCACCGACAGGAGCAGGCCGGCGATCGCGATCACGACCAGCAGCGAGAAGATCGCCGCGAGGGTGCTCGCCCGGTACGTATAGGGGTTCGACAGGCGGACCTGGATCCCGTATTCGAACAGGCTGTTCTGCTGGACCGCGTCCGGGCCCTGGTCGTTGTACGGGATGTTGTCCCGGGCCTGGCCCGGCCGGGGCTGGGCCTGGAGGGGGGCGCTGAACTGGCCACCGGCCGCCGGGACCAGGATGGCCCGACCACTGCCGTCGCGGGTGATCAGGCCGACGCTCACCTGCAGGTCGGCCTGGGCCAGGTCGTCGGCCAGGATCCGTTGCTGCATCGGATTGGCCAGGAAGGCTGCCACCGCCGGGTTGAGGGTGTCGGTGGGGGTGACGATCGGTTCGCCGTCGGTCGTCAGACCGGCGAGCGAAACGATGATCGCGTCGCGCACGGTCAGGGCCCGGACCTGCAGGTCGTTGACCTGGAGGTTGTAGAAGTAGTCGTCCACCCGGTTGATCACGCCCACGAAGACGAGCGCGAGGGTGAGCGCCACGACGCCCGAGAAGGCAATCGTCAGGCGGGCCGCGAAGGTGTGCGGTAGCAGCCGCCGGGCCCAGCGTCGGATCGGGCGGAGGGGGCCCATCCGGCCCTCAGCGCTCGGCGAACGCGTAACCGGCGCCGCGGACCGTGAGCACGAAGACCGGCATGGACGGATCGTCCTCGATCTTCTCGCGCAGGTGGCTGACGTGGACGTTGATCGTCTTCTCGTCCTGGTCGAGCGCCTCGTAGTCGCGCAGCAGCTCGAGCAGCTCGCGCCGGGAATAGACCCGGCCCGGGCGGCTGGCCAGGTGGCGCAGGATCTCGAACTCGGTCGCGGTGAGGGCGATCCGGCGCTGGCCGCGCTGGACCCGGCGGCGCTCGAGGTCGATCAGCAGGTCACCGTGGCGGATCACCCGACCCCCGGCGGCGTCGGCCAGGTCGCCGTAGGCCCGGCGCAGGAGCGCCTTGATCCGGCTCATCAGCTCACGCAGGCCGAAGGGCTTGGTCAGGTAGTCGTCGGCCCCGAGCTCGAGCCCGATCACCTTGTCGACCTCGTCGTCGCGCGCGGTCAGGACCAGGACCGGGGCCTTGGAGCCGGTTGCCCGCAGCCGGCGGAGAACCTCGAACCCGTCGATCCCCGGCAGGCGGACGTCGAGGACAACCAGATCCGGGGCCTGGTGCGTCGCAAAGTCCAGGCCCTCTTCGCCGCTCCGCGCGATGGTCACCTCGTAGCCCTCCTGCTGGAGCGCGTACTGGATTCCCCGGGCGACGGCGAACTCGTCCTCGACGATCAGAATGGTGGCGGACATCCGGCGGCATGCTACACCGGCGCCGCGAAAGGGCCCGGCGGTCTGGTGTGCTAGGCTCGGCCATCAACCCACGGAGGATCCTCCCCAGATGACCACGACTCGACCGACGCTGGCTGCCTCCGAGCGGCTGGTCCTCGGCAAGCATGTCGCTCGCCTGCGGCGAACGGGCAGCCTGCCCGCGGTGATCTACGGCCACGGCGTCCCGTCGCAGTCGATCACGATCGATGCCCACGAGTTCGACGTGCTCCACCGGCACACCGGTCCGAACGCCCTGGTCGACGTCTCGATCGACGGCAACAAGTCCGCCCCGGTCCTGATCCATGCCATCCAGCGCCACCCGGTCCACCAGCGCGTCCTGCACGTGGACCTGCTCGCGGTGCGGATGACCGAGGAGCTGACGGTGGAAGTGCCGATCGTGTACACGGGCATCTCGCCCGCCGTCGAGCTCAACGGCGGGACGCTCCTGCACATGACCGAGACCATCCGGGTTCGGGCGCTGCCCGATCACCTGCCCCAAGCGCTGTCACTGTCGATCGAGTCGCTCGTCGACTATGAGGTCACCCTCCACGTCCGCGACCTCGTGATCCCGTCCGACGTCACCCTGCTGACCGATCTCGACGAAGCCGTCGTCCGCGTCCAGGCACCGCGCCAGGAGGAGGTCGCCCCGGTCGTCGCCGAGGCCGAGGGCGAGGGCGAGCCAGCCGCCGAAGGAGCCGAAGCCGCCCCCGAGGCCGAATCCACCGAGAGCTAGGACGCAGCCGGCCGGGCTGGCTGCCAACCCGAAGGGACTCGAGCGCGGGCTACGGCTCGCGCTCGATCGATTCCGGTCGCCGGGCGAGGGCGTAGACGACCGGCACTCGCCAGCGGAAGGCGGCGGACGGCAGCCGGGACAGCCGTCGGGTGGCGGCCGCCCGCAGCCGGCGTTGCTCGGCGAGCGCCAGGTCGGCGAACAGCTCGCGCTCGGCGTACTCCTCCAGGAAGGCGAGGTAGGTCGCCCGGTCGTGGTCGAAGGTGAGCCAGGCCTCGCGGGCGACGACCGACCGGAAGCCGATCCGCCGGAGGCGCGTGGCAACCGCGCCGGCCGAGGTTAGGTCGCCGTTGCGGGCCTCCTCGGCGGCGGACTCCTCGTCGAGCGGGTCGAGCTCGTCGAGGGCGTCCTCGAAGGCCTCATCCGGGTCGAAGCGATCGTCCCCGATCCGCCAGGTCACGAAGGCCAGCCGGCCGCCTGGCCGGAGGACGCGGAGCGCTTCGGCCAGGGCCGGCGTCAGGCGCGGGACGAGCTGGTAGGCGAACGAGCTGATGACGAGCTCGAACGACCCGTCCTCGAACGGCAGCTCCTGGGCGTGGCCGCGCAGCCAGTCGATCCGGGCCAGGTCCGCCGGCGGCAGGTCCGCCCGGGCGGTCGCTTCGGCCACGGCCAGCATCTCGGTCGAGCCGTCCAGCCCGATCACGTTCGCCGCCGGCCAGCGCCGGACCGCCTCGATCGCCAGGAGGCCGGCCCCGGTCCCCACGTCGAGCACCCGGCCGGCGGGCCCGCCGGCGACCCGCCCGAGCCGGTCGAGGAGGTCCAGGCCGGTTGGCCGGAGGACCGGTTCCCACCACGTCCGGTAGGCGAGCGCCGACGCGTCGTAGCGAGCTTCGATCGTCTTCACCCCGCTATCGTGCCACTCCGCAAAGCAGGCCCGACCCCGTATCCTCCTTTCCATGGATCTGCCGGTCAGCCCGCCGATCGAGCCGATGCTGGCCAAGCCGGCGACGACGTTCCCGACCGACGCGGGCTGGCTGTTCGAGCCAAAGTGGGACGGCTTCCGGGCGCTCGTCTTCCGCGACGGCGACGAGGTCCTGGTCCAGTCGCGCGACCTGAAGCCCCTCGATCGCTACTTCCCTGAGCTCGCTGCGCCGATCCGGGCGTCCCTGCCGAAGCGCTGCGTCCTCGACGGCGAGGTGGTGATCGCCGGCGCCGACGGCCGGCTCGATTTCGACGCCCTGCTCCTCCGGATCCATCCGGCCGAGTCGCGGGTCCGGATGCTGGCGGCCGAGTCGCCGGCCAGCTTCGTGGCCTGGGACGTGCTGGCGCTTGGTGACGCCGACCTGCGCCCGATGCCGCAGGCCGACCGGCGGCTGAAGCTCGAGACGCTCCTGGCCGACGCCCAGCCGCCGATCCACCTCACCCCGGCGACCCGGGACCGGGCGACCGCGATCGACTGGTTCGAGCGCTTCGAGGGCGCGGGGCTGGACGGCGTGATCGCCAAGCGGCTCGACGCGCCGTATCAGCCCGGCAAGCGGGCGATGCTCAAGCTCAAGCATCAGCGCACCGCCGATTGCGTGATGGCCGGCTTTCGCTGGCACAAGGACGGCCCGGGCACCCTGATCGGCTCGCTCCTGCTGGGCCTGTTCGATGCCGGCGGTACGCTCCACCACGTCGGCGTCACCGCGTCGTTCACCATGGCTCGCCGGGCCGAGCTGGTGGCCGAGCTGGCACCCTTGCGCACTGACGCACTCGAGGGCCACCCCTGGGCGGGCTGGGCGAGCTGGGCCGAGGAGATGGCGGCCAGTGGCCAGCGCGTGCCGGGGGCCACCTCGCGCTGGAATCGTGGCAAGGACCTGTCGTGGGAGCCGCTCCGGCCGGAACGCGTCGTGGAGGTTGCCTTCGACCACCTCCAGGGCGACCGCTTCCGGCACGGCACCACGTTCGTCCGCTGGCGCCCTGACAGGAGCCCGGCCGATTGCCGTTACGACCAGCTGCTCGAGACACCGGCCTTCGAGCTAAGCCGGATCTTTGCGACCTAGCCCCTGTACGCGGCCCACCTCGAATGGGCACAATCCTCGAAAGCGATCCCCACGCCACGGGAACCACGGACCAGGAGGGCCTCCGCGATGACCGAAGAGCAGCCAGCGCAGGATCCGAACGCAGGCGCGGCCGACGTTCCGACGCCGCCCGCAGAACCGCCGGCGGTCGAGAGCTCGGGCTGGGTCCAGCCCCCGGCTGCCCCTCCGGCCGCTGCCGGTCCCGCGTGGAGCCAACCGGCCGCCGCACCGCCGCCGGTCGAAGGCGCCGGCTGGGTCCAACCGCCGGCCGCTCCGCCGGCTGCTGCCGGTCCCGCCTGGGGCCAACCGGCCGCCGCACCGCCGCCGGTCGAAGGCGCCGGCTGGGTCCAGCCCCCGGCTGCCCCTCCGGCCGCTGCCGGTCCCGC
>PNAZ01000060.1 GCA_003169655.1 Chloroflexota bacterium | reverse complement strand
CGCCGGGGTTGACCGGGACCGTCCACAGGAGGTCCACCCGCTGGCCGGACTCGACCACGATCCGGATGCCGGCCGTGGCCGCCGGAACCGTGACGAACGGAGTCGGTCCCGGTGGCGGATTGGCGGCGGCGGCCTCGGCCGCCTCCCAGGCGGACTGGACCGGCGCATCCCCGATCACCACGTCGTGGACCTCCAGGCCGCCATTGATCACGTGCAGGAGAACCGTCTCGCCGGGCACCAGGTCGACCTCGGCGGGCAGGAACGAGTAGTCCTTGGTGATGATGTTGACGTCGCGCGGCTGGGCCGCCGTGCCCGGTGAGATCGGCGGGGTTGCCACCGAATCAGCGCCGCAGGACGCCACCAGCAGCCCGGCCAGGAGCGGCCAGCCGACGGTCCACCGGAGGCGGCTCGACGCCCTGTTGCGAAGTGCGCGCACGTTGACAGTCTAAAAGGTCGCCCACCTTGACACGGGCGGCGGATATTCTGCACAGTGCCCGCCATCCCCGTCCGTCCCCCGGCCTCCGTCACCGATCCTGCTCATCGAGGCAACGCTTGGCGATCCCGCCCGTCTCCGAGGATCAAGCTCGGGCCGGGCTGCGCCCGCCGTCCGGCGCGGCGGCCGCGTCCGCCGTTCGCCTCGAGGCCGTGGTCAAGCGCTACGGCGAGGTGGAGGCCGTGGCCGGGATCGATCTCGAGGTGGCTGACGGCGAGTTCTTCTCGATGCTCGGTCCGTCCGGCTCGGGCAAGACCACGACCCTCCGAATGATCGCCGGGTTCGAGCTGCCGACGAGCGGCCGGATCCTGCTCAAGGGCGAGGACGTCAGCAACAAGGCGCCCTTCGAGCGCGACGTCAATACCGTCTTCCAGGACTACGCCCTGTTCCCGCACATGAACGTCGGCGAAAACGTGGCCTACGGCCTGGTGATCCGCAAGGTGCCCCCGGCCGAGCGCCGTGAACGGGTGGCCGACGCGCTCCGGATGGTCCGCCTGGAGGGCTTTGACAAGCGCCGGCCGAGCCAGCTGTCGGGCGGCCAGCGCCAGCGGGTGGCCCTCGCCCGGGCGCTGGTCAACCGGCCCCGCGTCCTGCTCCTCGACGAGCCCCTGGGGGCCCTCGACCTGAAGCTGCGCGAGGAGATGCAGATCGAGCTGAAGGCGATCCAGCACGCGGTCGGGATCACCTTCATCTATGTGACCCATGACCAGGAAGAGGCGCTCACGATGAGCGACCGGATCGCGGTCTTCAATCGCGGCCGGATCGAGCAGGTCGGTTCGCCGGCCGAGGTCTACGAGCGGCCGGTGACGGAGTTCGTGGCCGGCTTCGTGGGCACCTCCAACCTGCTCCGGGGCGCCGTCGCGGAGCGCGTCTTCGGGACGAGCGGGACGTTCACGGTGCGGCCCGAGAAGATCCGGATGGCCGAGCCCGGGTCCCCGGTTGCGCCCGACGAGATCGGCGTCGACGGCCGGATCCGGGAGGTTGTCTACCTCGGCTCGGACACCCGCTACTACGTCGCCCTCGAGGCCGGCTCCGAGCTGGTCGTCACCCAGCAGAACCTGACGACCTCGTCGATGGAGGCCCTGGCGGCCGAGGGCCGCCCGACCCGACTCATCTGGAAGCGCGTCCACAGCCTGCCGATCAACGCCTGAGCAGCCATCAACGGTTGAAGCGACCTGGAGGAGAGAGATGAAGCAACGGACTGGATTGACCCTGCTGGCCACGCTGGGCCTGCTCGTGGGGGCCTGCACCAGCAGCGGGGCAACCGCGGCGCCCGTGGTCACGACGAACCCGACGGCGGCGCCCTCGGTCGCCGGCGGGAGCACGGCACCGGCGGCCTCGCCGACCGGCGGCCCGAGCTCGAACCTGCCCCAGTCGATCGGCAAGGGCGAGGGCAGCCTGAACATCATCATCTGGCCGGGCTATGCCGAGGACGGCTCGACCGTCAAGGAATATGACTGGGTCCACCCGTTCGAGGCGGCCAACCCCGACTGCGGCACGGTCAACATCAAGGAGGGCAACACCTCCGACGAGATGGTCACCCTGATGCGCCAGGGTGGTGGCACCCTCTATGACGGCGTGTCCGCCTCGGGTGACGCGACGAACCGGCTGATCGCCAACGGCGACGTGGCCGAGATCAACGTCAACCTCCTGCCCGACTTCCCGGACATCGCTCCGTTCCTCCAGTCGCCGGCCCATAACACGGTCAACGGCAAGCACTACGGCGTTTCCCACGGCTGGGGCGGCAATACCCTGATGTACCGGACGGACCTGGTCTCGCCGGCGCCGACGAGCTGGGCCTCTGTCTTCGATCCGACCCAGTCCAAGCCGTACCAGGGCAAGATCACCGACTACGACAGCCCGATCTACATCGCGGATGCGGCGCTCTACCTCAAGTCCGCAAATCCAGCCCTCGGGATCACCGATCCGTACGAGCTGACCCAGCCCCAGTTCGATGCCGCGGTCGCCCTGCTCACAGCCCAGCAGCCGGGGGTCGCCAAGTACTGGTCGCTGTACCAGGATGAAATCACCAACTTCACGAATGGCTCGACGATCATCGGGACGACGTGGCCATACCAGGTCAATACCCTCAAGGCCGCCGGGGTCAAGGTCGACGCGGTCGTACCCACCGAGGGGATGACCGGCTGGGCGGATACCTGGATGATGTCGGCCCACGCCAAACACCCGAACTGCATGTACAAGTGGATGGCCTGGATGATCACGCCCAAGGTGCAGGCCGAAGTGGCCGAGTTCTTCGGCGAGGCTCCAGCCAACCCCAAGGCGTGCGCGCTCCTCGACGTCGGCTATGGCTCGTACGGGGTCAAGAACTTCTGCACCCTGTATCACGTCAACGACCAGTCGTTCTACGGCGCGATCAGCTTCTGGAAGACGCCCCTGGCCGACTGCGGCGACAGCCGCGGCACGACCTGTGTCGACTACTCGAAGTGGGCTACCGCCTGGACCGCGATCAAGGGCTGACAGAGCCCGCTCGAGGAAATCGGGCAGTGGGCCAGGCGCCCATCGCCCGAGCTCCGGCTGGTGACCACCCGCTCGTCATCGCTGCCGCCCGAGGGCATCCGGCGCCGGTCGCTGGCTGCCCTCTACCGCCATACACCTGCCCAGCTGCTGATCCTGCTGGCGCCTCCGGTCGGCTGGTTCGGCGCGATCTACCTCGGCTCGCTGGCGATCCTGCTGTTGAGCGCTTTCTGGTACCTCAACCCGATCACGTCGGCGGTCGTCCACGACTTCAGCCTGAGCAACTTCCAGGAGCTCGTCAGCGACCCGGTCAACCGGACGATCGTATTGCGAACCGTGGAGGTCGCCGCCGGCGTGACGATCGCCGACATGGTGCTGGCCTTTCCGATCGCCTACTTCATGGCCCGGGTCGCCTCGCCCCGGATTCGCTCACTCCTGTTCATGGGCGTGCTGCTCCCGCTCTGGTCGAACTACCTCGTCCGAGTCTTTGCCTGGAAGATCATCCTGGCCCAGGGAGGGCCGCTCGACGCGCTGCTCGGCGTGGTCGGCCTCAAGGGACCCGGCTTCACCGACGTCTCGACCTGGCTGGTCTTTACCTACCTTTGGCTGCCGTACATGATCCTGCCGATCTTCGCCGGCTTCGAGCGCATCCCTGGATCATTGTTCGAAGCCTCGGCGGACCTCGGCAGCCGGGCCGGAACCACGTTCCGTCGGGTCGTCCTGCCGCTCGTCCTGCCGGCCGTCGCGGCCGGCTCGATCTTCACCTTTTCGCTGACCCTTGGCGACTACATCACGCCGACATTGGTNNCTCCTCGCCCGGCGCCTGGGCGCCTTCGACGCGCTATGAAGCAGGGCGGTGGATCGATCTGGCTGCGGATCGCGACGATCGGGACGCTGGCCTTCCTGTACGTGCCCCTCCTGATCATCGTGGTCTATGCCTTCGACACGGATAAGACCCAGGCGTGGCCGATCCAGGGCCTGACCCTTGATTGGATCGGAGTGGCGCTGGGCAACGGCGAAGTCCGCGATGCGTTGGTCCTGTCGGTCCAGGTTGCGCTCTTTGCAACGGCGATCGCCCTGATCCTGGGCACGCTGGCCTCGTTCGCCGTCCATCGTTACTCGTTCTTCGGTCGGGGCACTGTCTCCTTCCTGCTGGTCCTGCCAATCGCCCTGCCGGGGATCGTCACCGGGATGGCCCTCAATGCCACGATCAACGCGTCGGGGATCGGCTTCACCACGTTCACGATCATCCTGGGCCACACGACGTTCTGCATCGTGGTCGTCTTCAACAACGTGATCGCCCGGCTGCGCCGGACGTCACGTTCGATCGAGGAGGCTTCGATGGACCTCGGCGCCGATACGCTCCAGACCTTCCGCTACATCACCTTCCCGGTGATCCGGACGGCCCTCATCGCGGGCGGCCTGCTGGCCTTTGCGCTGTCGTTCGACGAGGTGATCGTGACGACGTTCACGGCCGGCACCCAGAAGACGATCCCCTTGTGGATCTTCGACCAGATCCAGAGAGCCCACCAGCTGCCGGTCGTGAATGTGGTGGCCGTGTTCCTGATCCTCCTCTCGACGATCCCGGTCTACCTCGCCCAGCGGCTCAGCTCCGATACGACGGGCGTCGCCGGCCGCTGATCGCAGGCTCAGTACCAGCGCCGGCCCCCGGGCGGGCGCTGGATCGTCGCCTGCTGGGATGCCGCCCGGGCAACGGCGCCGAGCGTGTGCTGGCGGGGCACGGCGCTGACCGTCGCCAGCGCGACGAGGAAGGCTACGGCGGTCATGGTGATGATCTGTCGCAGGCGGAGTTGGGCGCGACGCATGCGAATGCTCCTTGGGCGTTCCGTGCTGAGTCTGTTGTGCCCGTCGTCGCGAGTCTCGCAGCCACCGCTTAGCTGCGCGTTATGCCGTGCTCGTTGGGGCTAGGCTTGGGCGATGAGCCCAGACCAGCTCGCGGCGGCGCGAGCCACCCTTGAGGCTGCCCGGCGACGGCTGACCGACGACCTGTCCGAGCCGCCCGAGACGCCCAGCCAGATGACGTACGGCTCGCAGGCTGCGGCGGCCAGCGAGGTCTTCGCCCAGCAGCGCGACCTGGCCCTGCGCGACAAGTCGGGCAAGGGCCTGGAGCTCGTCGATGCCGCGCTCGCGCGCCTCGACCGCGGCACGTTCGGCACGTGCCTGCGCTGCGGCAGGGCGATCCCCGACGAGCGCCTCGAGGTCCTGCCCTGGGCCGCCTTCTGCGTCCGCTGCCAGCAGCTCGAGAAGGACGGCCGATGACGAGCAGCCAGGCGCCGCCGGTGGAAGCCCCGCTAGTCGGCCTGGCCGCAATCCGGGCCGCGGCCGGGACCCTGGCCGGGATCGCCCTGCGGACGCCGCTGCTGGCCTTCGGCCCGGCCGAGCGCCATGAGTTCCTCAAGGCCGAGTCCCTCCAACCGATCGGCGCGTTCAAGATCCGGGGCGCCTACGTCGCGATCGCCGCACTGCAGCCCGACGTCCGCGGCCGGGGCGTCATCACCTACTCCAGCGGCAACCACGCCCAGGGCGTCGCCCGGGCGGCCCGCCTCTTCGGCGTGCCGGCGGTGATCGTGATGCCCTCGGACGCACCGGCGATCAAGCGCGAGCGGGTCGCCGCCGACGGGGCAGAGGTGGTGATCGTCGGGCCGTCGAGCGAGGAGCGCCGGCTGCGGGCCGAAGCGATCGCGGCGGAACGGGGCCTGTCGATCATTCCGCCCTTCGACGACGACCGGAT
>PNAZ01000058.1:39349-85968 GCA_003169655.1 Chloroflexota bacterium | reverse complement strand
GGCTGGGTCGCCTCGGGCCTCAATGCCAGCTCGGATCGGCTTGCCCGGCGGTTCGGCCAGGAGGGGATGAGCGCGATCGAGGAGGCCGTGGCAGGTGCCGTCGATGCCGTCGGCGTCGTGATCGCCCGTGAGGGAATCGACGCCGACTACACCAAGGGTGGCTCACTGACCGTGGCCCGCGGCCCGGAGCAGGTGCCCGCCCTCGAAGAGCATTGGCGGGGCCTGCAGCGCTCGGGTCGAGCGGCCGGTTACCAGCGCCTCGACGCCGCCCAGACTGACGCCCGGATCCGGATCGACGGCGCCCTCGGTTCGATCTACGGCAGCCAGTACGCCGTCGTCCATCCGGGCAAGCTCGTCCGCGGCCTCGCTCGGGCAGTTGAGCGGCACGGGGGCGTGATCTACGAGCAGACCGCGGTGACCGACGTCGAGCCGGGCGTCCTGCCCCACCTCCGGCCGGCGCTCCGGACGCTGAACGGCCGGGTTCGGGCCCGGGCCGTGGTCCTGGCCGGCGAGGCCTACCTGACCCAGCTTCGGCCGCTCCACCGGGCCCTCCTGCCGCTCTACTCGCTGATCGTGCTGACCGAGCCCGTCTCCGACGCCGACTGGGCCACGATCGGTTGGCGGGCCCGCGAGGTGCTGGCCTCCTACCGGCTGTCGGTCGACTACCTGTCGCGGACGGCCGACGGCCGGATCCTGTTCGGCGGGCGGGGTGCCCCGTACCGCTTCGGATCGCGGATCGAGCCCGCCTTCGATCGCGACGCGCGGATCCACGGGCTGCTCCGGAGCTTCGTCGAGGCCTGGTTCCCGAGCTTGAGGGGGATCGGCTTCGGGCACGCCTGGGGTGGTCCGCTGGGGATGCCCCGCGACTGGATTCCGACCTTCTCGTTCGACGCCCGGTCAGGGATCGCGTCGGGCCGGGGCTATACCGGCCACGGCGTGTCGACCGCGAACCTCGCCGGGCGGGTCCTCACCGGGCTGATCCTGGGCGAGCACAACGAGCTGACCGCGCTGCCCCTGGTCAATCACCGCTCGCCGAACTGGGAGCCGGAGCCGTTTCGCTGGATCGGGGTCCGGTTCACCCAGGAGTCGTTGCTCCGGCTCGACGCCCGGACCGCCCGGACCGGCCGGCCGCCGAGCGGCCGCTCGCTGGCCGAGCGAATCGCCGACCACTAGCCCGCCTCGCCTTACGGCTCGGAGGCGACCTCGACCGCCTGGACGATCGTGCCCCGACCGCGGCGCTTGCCGGCGTAGGTCGCGGCGTGGACCCGGGCGAGGAGCTCGGTCTGGTCGGTCGCGTCGTCGGGATAGGCCGCGATCCCGATCGTCAGGTCGACGCCCATCCCGCCTTCGGCCGCACGGACCGACGCCCGCAGCCGTTCGGCCACCTCGGCGGCCTGGGCGCGATCGAGATCGGGCAGGATCAGGGCCAGCTCATCGCCGCCGTAGCGGGCGACGACGTCCTTGTTCCGGGCGCCGGCCTTGAGCATGCCCGCCACCCGGTGGAGGACCAGGTCGCCGACCTGGTGTCCCAGCCGTTCGTTGAGCTGCTCGAAATGGTCGAGGTCGCAGAACAGGATCGCGAACCGGCCGCCGTGGGCCTCGGCATCCCGGATCTGGCGCTTGAGCAGGTCCTGGAACGAGCGGTGGTTGACCAGCCCGGTCAGGTTGTCGGTGGCGGCCAGCTCGCGCGCCCGCTGGAGGTAGGCCTGGGTGAAGGCCAGCCCGGTCTGGTCGGCGAGGCCGTGGAGCAGCTCGAGCTCGTCGGTGTTCGGGACGCGGGGCGACTCCCAGAGGACCGGCAGGAAGCCCGACAGTCCGCCGTCGGAATGGATCGGCATCATCGTGATCGAGCGGACCCAGGCCGGCAGGCCCAGCCCGACGATCAGCCCGTCGTCACGGCCCGGCGTGATCTTGAAGGTAACCGCCCGCCGGTCGCGGAAGTCGGCCTCGATGTCGCGACCCGTGTAACGGCTGACGCCGGACACGGCGCCGGGCTCGATCGAACGGGTCTCGGAGCTGCGCCAGCGCAGGATGTCGTAGCCCCCGTCCGGCCGGCGCAGGGCGACCGAGCGGACTCGGGCGCCGAGCAGCTCGCGCAGCCGGGCGTCGAGGGCCTGCACGATCCGGGTGGGCGACTCCTGGCGGGAGAGGACCCCGGTGAACTCGATCAGGGTGGCCAGGTCACCGCGCACCCGCCGGCCGACCCGGGCGAAGCTGCCCACGAACAGGGCGTACACGAAGAGCAGGACGAAGACCGTGACCTGGACCTGGGGGCTCGTCTGGAAGCCGAGCGACGAACGGAGCTCCACCTGCCCGATGAACACGAAGGCACTGGCCGCGGCCGAGGCGAGCGCACCGCTCATCCCGAAGAAGACGGCGCCCTCGAGGGCCAGGATCGGGTAGACGAAGAAGGCGATCCAGTCCGGCGTGGACAGCAGCGACTGGCCGACGAGGTAGCCGACCGCCGAGTCGACGGCGAAGGCCGCCACGGCGAAGCGCTGCCAGGCGGCCGGGCTGCGGGCGCCGCGCATCCAGAAGACCTGGACCAGGATCAGCGAGCCGATCAGCACGAAGGCCGTGACCAGGGCAATCGGCTCGGCACGGCCGTAGAGCGGCGCCAGGCCGGCAACGCCGAGCAGGCCCAGGAAGCGGATGCCGAGCATCCAGCGCTGGAAGTCGAACTCGGCGACCGACGCTCCGACCCGCGCGGCAGGATGGGTGGCCACCCGGCCCTGGCTCCGCCAGCGACCGGCGTCCAGCACCCGGCGCAGCCGGCTGCGACGCGTCCCTAGTGCGGCGGCGGGATCCTCAAGGATCGTGCCGCCCAGTCCCTGGGCACCCACCTGGGTCGGTTCCACGGTCCCTCCGCATGCTCGATGGCAAGAGGATGCAGTCTCACTCCGGAAGCCATTTGGAGGCCATCACCCGATCGTACCGGTGGTTCGGCGCCACGTGACGGGCGACGCGCCGCGATGATATGGCGATGACGATTGACGGCCCCCGCCGGCGACCGCGACGCGTCTCGGGTGGGATCGCCCAGCTCCCCTGGCGGTCCGTCGTCAACCCGTTCCGCCCGGTGGAGATCCTGACTGCCGAGCAGGTCGAGCTGATCCACCGGGCTTCGCTCCGGATCCTGCGCGAGATCGGCTTCGAGGTGCTCGGCGAGCAGGCGCTCGACCTGTTTGAGGCCGCCGGTGCGACCGTCGATCGCGCGCGACGCTCGGTCCGCCTCGACGACGCGCAGGTCGAGGCCCTGGTCGCCCAGGCGCCGGCCGAGTTCCGGCTCCACGCCCGCAATCCCGAGCGCGACGTGACCCTGGGCGGCAGCCACGTCGTCTTCAGCTCGGTCGGTGGGCCGGCCTTCGTGACCGATCTCGACCGCGGCCGGCGGGCCGGCAACTTCGCCGACTTCGTCGACTACGTCAAGGTGATCTCGAGCCTCAACGTGATCCACCAGGAGGCCGGCGGACCGCTCGAGCCGACCGACCTGCCAGTGGCCACCCGCCACCTCGACATGTACCTGGCCCTGATCGGCCTGCTCGACAAGACCTGGCATTGCCTGGGCGCCGGCCGGCGGGTGGTGGACGACGCGATCGAGATGGCCTGCCTGAGCCGGGAGATCGACCGCGACGAGCTCGTCCGGCGACCGAGCCTGATCACGATCATCAACACCAACTCGCCGCTCCGGTTGGACGGTCCGATGTCCGACGGGCTGATCGAGATGGCCCGCCACGGCCAGCCGGTCGTGGCCACGCCATTCACCCTGGCCGGGGCGATGACCCCGGTCTCGCTGGCCGGCGCGATCGCCCAGCAGAACGCCGAGGCGCTGTTCATGGTGGCCCTCGCCCAGATCGTCCGGCCGGGCAGCCCGATGGTCTATGGCGCGTTCACCTCGAACGTCGACATGCGCTCCGGTGCGCCGGCATTCGGGACCCCGGAGTACGTGAAGGGCGCCCTGGCCAGCGGCCAGATGGCCCGCCGCTACGGCCTGCCATGGCGCTCCTCGAACGTGACCGCCTCGAACGTGGTTGACGCCCAGGCCGCCTACGAATCGGAGATGGCGGTGTGGGGCGCGGTGATGGGCGGGGTCAACCTGCTCTACCAGGGGGCCGGCTGGCTCGAGGGCGGGCTCACCGCGTCGTACGAGAAGCTGATCATCGACGCCGAGATCCTGCAGATGATGGCCGAGGTCCTGGTGCCCTTCCCGGTCAACGAGGCCGAGCTCGGCTTCGAGGCGATGGTCGACGTTGGGCCCGGCGGCCACTTCTTCGGCACGGCCCACACCCTCGAACGCTACGAGACGGCGTTCTACCGGCCGCTCGTCTCGGACTGGCGCAACTTCGAGACCTGGCACGAGGACGGCGCCCGAACCGCGACCCAGCGGGCCAACGGGATCTGGAAGAGCCTGCTGGCCGAGTTCGAGCCACCGCCCCTCGAACCGGCGATCGCCGACGAGCTGGCGGCCTTCGTCGCCCGGCGCAAGGGCGAGATCGAACGCGACGGCTGACCCTCCGGGGAGCGGGNNCCCGTGCGATTGGCCCCGGGCGATCCCCACGCTGCTAGCATCGCGGCCATGGCCGCAGTCCAGTACGACTTCATCATCGTCGGCGGTGGCTCGGCCGGCTCCGCCCTGGGCAACCGGTTGAGCGTCGACCCGGCCAACAAGGTCCTCGTCCTCGAGGCCGGCCGGCCCGATTACCCGTTCGACGTCTTCATCCACATGCCGTCCGCGCTGGCCTTCCCGATCGGCAGCAAGTATTACGACTGGAAGTACGAATCCGAGCCCGAGCCGTTCATGAACGGCCGCCGGATCTACCACGCCCGGGGCAAGGTCCTGGGTGGCTCGAGCAGCATCAACGGGATGATCTTCCAGCGCGGCAACCCGCTCGANNGCCGATGATCCCTGGCGGGGTCACGGCGGGCCGCTGGTCCTCGAGCGGGGGCCGGCCACGAGCCCGCTCTTTCGGGCCTTCTTCGAGGCGGTCCAGCAGGCCGGCTATCCCCTCACGGACGATGTCAACGGCTATCGCCAGGAAGGTTTCGCGGCGTTCGACCGGAACATCCACCGTGCCCGCCGGCTGAGCGCCGCCCGGGCCTACCTCCACCCGGTGATGAACCGGCCCAACCTGACGGTCGAGACCCGGGCGTTCGTCACCCGGATCCTGTTCGAGGGCCGCCGCGCGGTGGGCGTCGAGCTGGCCGGCGGGCGCCAGGTGCGCGGCGGCCAGGTGCTCCTGAGCGGAGGATCGATCAACTCGCCCCAGCTCCTGCAGCTGTCCGGGGTGGGCGCGGCGAGCGAGCTCGGGGCCCTCGGAATCCCCGTCGTCCACGACCTGCCTGCGGTCGGTAAGCATCTCCAGGATCACCTCGAGGTCTACATCCAGTACCGCAGCCTCCAGCCGGTCTCGATGCAGCCGATCACCCAGAAGTGGCGCCGACCCTGGATCGGGGCCAACTGGCTCTTCCTGCGCCGCGGGCCGGGCGCCACGAATCACTTCGAAGGCGGTGGCTTCGTGCGCGGCAACGACGACGTGAAGTACCCCAACCTGATGTTCCACTTCCTGCCGCTGTCGATCCGCTACGACGGCACCGGCTCAACCTCCGAGCACGGCTACCAGGTCCACATCGGGCCGATGTACTCGGACTCGCGCGGCTCGGTGTCGATCACGTCCACTGATCCGACCGTCCATCCGGCGATCCGCTTCAACTACCTGTCGACCGACCAGGACCGGCGCGAATGGATCGAGGCGATCCGGGTCGCCCGCGGGATCCTCAACCAGCCGGCGTTCGGGCGGTACAACGGTGGCGAGACGTCGCCCGGCTCGAGCGTCGAGACCGACGCCGAGATCCTCGAGTGGGTGGCCCGTGACGCGGAGACGGCGCTCCACCCATCGTGTACCTGCCGGATGGGCATCGACGACGACTCGGTCCTTGATCCGCTGACGATGGCCGTCCACGGCCTCGACGGCCTGCGGGTGATCGACGCCTCGGCGATGCCCTACGTCACCAACGGCAACATCTACGCCCCGGTCATGATGCTGGCCGAGAAGTCGGCCGACCTGGTCCTCGGCAATACCCCTCTGCCGCCCGAGCCGATCCCGTTCTATCGCCACGGAACCGGGATGCCGCTCACGTTCCCGGGCGAAGTCGCGACGACCTCGTAGGTNNCGGAGCCACCGCCCGGACACGACCCCGAACGAGCCCCTCAGCGCCGCGCCTCTATCCTTGACGGGACGTGGCCGTGGAGAGGTGAGCACCTGATGGACGTTGGCATGATCGGGCTGGGCCGGATGGGCGCAAACATGTCCGAGCGACTGGTCCGCAAGGGTCACCGAGTGGTCGGTTACGCCCGCCACGCGGAGACCGTCGACGGGTTCAAGGCCGACGGTTCGATCAGCGCCGGAGCAACCTCGCTCAAGGACCTCGTCGACCAGCTCCCGGCGCCCCGGATCCTGTGGCTGATGATCCCGGCCGGCTCGGTCGACGCGACCCTGGCCGAGCTCGTCCCGCTCCTGGCAAAGGGGGACGTGATCGTCGACGGCGGCAACTCGTACTACCGCGACGACCTGCGCCGCAACCACGAGCTGGCCGCCAAGGGGATTGAATACCTCGACGTCGGCACGAGCGGTGGGGTGTGGGGCCTGGAGCGCGGCTACTGCCTGATGATCGGCGGCCCCGACGACGGCGTGGCCCGGCTCGAGCCGATCTTCAGGGACCTCGCCCCCGGCGTCGACTCGGCTGGCCGGACGCCCGGCCGCAAGGGAGATCCGGTGCCGGCCGAGCAGGGCTACCTCCATTGCGGTCCGAGCGGCGCCGGCCACTTCGTGAAGATGGTCCACAACGGGATCGAATACGGCCTGATGGCCGCCTACGCGGAGGGCCTCAACATCCTCCGGCATGCCGGCGCCGGCCTGGCCGGTCGCCCGGTGGATGCCGAGACGGCCCCGCTGCGCGAGCCGGAGCTCTACCAGTACGAGCTCGACCTGCCGGCGGTGACCGAGGTCTGGCGGCGGGGCAGCGTGGTCGCNNTCGTGGCTGCTCGACCTGACCGCCCAGGCCTTCCTGCAGAGCCCCGACCTGACCGGCTTCGCGGGTCGCGTTTCGGACTCGGGCGAGGGCCGCTGGACGAGCATCGCGGCGATCGACGTCAGCGCTCCGGCGCCCGTCCTGACCACGGCCCTCTACTCCCGGTTCACGTCGCGGGGCGAGTCCGACTTCGCCGACCAGGTCCTGTCGGCAATGCGCCTGGGCTTCGGCGGTCACCTCGAGACCAAGGCGTGACGGCTGTCCCGGCCGACGCCTTCGTTTTCTTCGGGGCCACCGGCGACCTGGCCTTCAAGCAGATCTTCCCGGCCCTGGCCGGCCTCATCCGTGACGAGGACTTCGACCTGCCGATCATCGGGGTGGCCCGGTCCGGTGATCTCGCCGCCCTCCGCGACCGGGCCCGGGCCAGCCTCGCGGCAAGTGGTCCGGTCGACGAGGCCATCCTCGGCAAGCTCCTGGCCCAGCTGCGCTATGTGAAGGGCTCGGACGACGACCTCGAGACATTCCACGCTCTGCGAGCCGAGCTCGGAGAGGCCGCCCACCCGCTCCACTACCTGGCGATCCCGCCGTCGCTCTTCGCCCCGGTCATCGACAACCTGCAGCGATCGGGCTCTGCCCGCGGCGCCCGGATCATCGTCGAGAAGCCGTTCGGCCGGGATCTGGCGAGTGCCCGCTCGCTGAACGCCACGGTCCATCGGGTGTTCAGCGAGGCGTCGATCTTCCGGATCGACCACTACCTGGGCAAGGAGCCGGTCCAGAACCTGCTCTACTTCCGCTTCGCCAACTCGTTCCTCGAGCCGATCTGGCGGCGCGATCACGTGGCCAGCATCCAGATCACGATGGCCGAGGCGTTCGACGTGGCCGACCGCGGAGCATTCTTCGACCAGGCCGGCACGATCCGCGACGTGGTCCAGAACCACCTCCTCCAGGTGATCAGCCTGCTGGCCATGGAGGCCCCTTCAGGCCGGTCGCCCGAAGCGGTGCGCAACGAGCAGTTCAAAGTCCTCGACTCGCTTCGGCCGCTGCGACCCGAGGACGTAGTCCGCGGCCAGTACCGCGGCTACCGCTCGGTCATGGGCGTGGCGCCCGACTCGACGATCGAGACGTTCGTGGCCCTCCGGCTCCATCTCGACACGTGGCGCTGGGGCGGCGTGCCGATCTATGTCCGGGCGGGCAAGGCGCTGCCGATCACCGCGACGGAGGTCCTGGTCGAGCTGCGCCAGCCGCCCGAGATGGTCTTCCCGGAGATCGAGCCACCCGACGGCAATTTCCTGCGCTTCCGGCTGACGCCCGACATGTCGATCTCGCTCGGGGCGCGGGCCAAGCGGCCGGGCGAGGCGATGGCCGGCGAGGCCGTCGAGCTGTTTGCGCGGCACCAGACCGGCAGCGAACGGCCACCCTACCAGCGCCTGATCGGCGATGCCCGCAAGGGCGACCAAAGCCTGTTCGCCCGGGAGGACTCGGTCGAGGCAGCCTGGAAGGTGATTGACCCGGTCCTCCATGCCGAGCCGCCGATCCATGAATACCTCAGGGGCAGCTGGGGCCCGGCCGCGGCGAGTGCGATCCTGGCCCACGGCGACCACTGGCACGACCCCGCCGCCAGTCCGGCCGCACCGGCTTCCTGAACAGAATCCACCGAACGAAGATCAAGGAGTCCACGTGAGCACGAATTTTGGTCGGCCATTCTTCGGCCTGCACCTGCCCAACTACACCTATCCCGGCGTTCCCGACGAGCAGCTCTTCGGGCGGGTGATCGAGCAGGCCCAGGCGGCCGAGGCGGCCGGCTTCGAGCTGGTCACGGTCATGGACCACTTCTACCAGATCAGGGGCGTGGGAACGGAAGAGGACCCGATGCTCGAGTCGTACTCGGTCCTGGCCGGGATCGCCGCGAGCACGAAGAAGGTCCGCCTCGGGACCCTGGTGACCGGGGTGACCTACCGCAACCCGGCGATGCTGGCCAAGATGGTGACCACCCTCGACGTGATCAGCGGCGGCCGGGCGATCCTCGGAATCGGAGCCGCCTGGAACGAGTCCGAGCACGCCGGTTACGGCTTCGAGTTCCCGCCGATCGGCGGCCGGATGGATCGCCTGGGCGAAGCGCTCACGATCTGCAAGCTGATGTTCACCGAGGAGCGGCCGAGCTTCGAGGGCCAGCACTACCGGATCGAGCAGGCGCTCAACCGGCCGCGGCCGATCCAGGCCGGCGGTCCGCCGATCCTGATCGGCGGGATGGGCGAGCGGCGGACGCTTCGGTTCGCTGCCGAGTTCGCCGACCTGACCCACTGGTTCCCGGCTTCGGTCGAGCAGCTCCAGCACAAGGTCGAGGTCCTGGCCGGGCATTGCGAGGCCGTCGGCCGGGATCCTTCGACAATCGTCCGGACGATGGGTTCGCCGGTCATCCCCGTCGCCCACGAGCGCGAGGCGGCCGCGCTCCTCGAGCGGATCCCGCCCGAGCGCCGCGGCTCGCTGGTCATCGGCACGCCCGAGCGCGTGGCCGAGCACCTCTCGACATATATCGCCGCCGGCTTCACCGGCTTCACCTTCGGCAACACGATGCTGCGCACGATCGAGTCGATCGGCCTGGTCGGCGAGGTCCTGCGCCTGCTGGCCTAAGTTCCCGGAAGCGGTCACCAGGAGGGGTTTCGATGTTCGTCCCGCTGTCGGTCCTCGACTTTCGCGACCGGGCGGTGGCCTTCTTCGGCGACAAGATCGGGGTGATCGACGGCGACCGCGAGTTCACCTATCGCGAGTTCGGCGAGCGAACTCATCGCCTGGCCAACGCCGTCGCGGTCCTCGGCGTCGCGCCCGGTGATCGGGTCAGCTTCATCACCTACAACACCCACCACCTGCTCGAGGCCTATTACGGCGTCCTCGAGGCCGGGGCTGTCCTCAACCCGATCAACATCCGGCTGGCGCCCGGCGAGATCGCCTACATCCTCGACCACGCCGCGTCACGGCTGGTCGCCTTCCATCGCGACTTCCTGCCCCTGGTCGAGGCGATCGGGCCGCGCCTCGCCCGGCGGCCGACCTTCGTGATCCTCGACGGCGAGGCAGGCGGGATCGCCGATCATGGCTATGAGGGCCTCCTGGCGGCCGCCTCGAGCGAGCCGCTCCAGCCCGAGATCGACGAGAACGCGCTGGCCGAGCTGTTCTACACGAGTGGCACGACCGGCCTGCCCAAGGGCGTGGCGATGACCCAGCGCGAGCTCTACCTGCACAGCCTGATCGCCGAGCTCGGCCTGGGCTTCACAGAGGACGACGTCGTCCTCCACGTCGTGCCCCTCTTCCACGTCAACGGCTGGGGCGTGCCCCATTTCCTGACGATGATCGGCGGNNGGTGACCCGCCTGCTGGCCGTCCCGTCGATCTTCACCGCCCTGCTCAACCATCGCGAGCGCTCGAAGTTCGACCTGTCCAGCCTGCGCCAGGTGATCATCGGCGGCTCGCCGGCCTCGCCGGCCCTGGTCAGCTCGCTCGAGGCCGAGCTGGGCGTCCAGGCGATCGTCGGCTACGGCCTGACCGAGACCTCGCCGATCGTGACCCTCGCCCAGCCCCGTCGCCACCTGACCGAGAGCGAGCCGGCGGAGAGTCGCCAGCAACGCCAGTCGATGACCGGTTGGGCGATCCCCGGGGTCCGGGTCCGGGTGGTGGACGCCGGCGGCCAGGACGTCCGTCCCGACGGCGAGCAGATCGGCGAGATCGTGGTCCGGGGCAACACCGTGATGGACGGCTACTACCGCGATGCCGAGGCCACCGCCAGCACGATCCGCGACGGCTGGCTCCACACCGGCGACATGGCCACGATCGACGCCGCAGGCTATGTCCTGATCAAGGACCGCTCCAAGGACATCATCATCACCGCCGGCGAGAACATCTCGTCGGTCGAGATCGAGGTGGCCCTCGGCGCCCACCCGGCCGTCCTCGAGTGCGCCGTGATCGCCGCCCCGGACGACAAGCGGGGCGAGGTGCCGGTCGGCCTGGTCGTCCTGAAGCCCGACGCGACGGCGACCGAAAAGGAGCTCAAGGCCTTCTGCCGCGAGCGGCTGGCCGGCTTCAAGGTCCCCCGCCAGATCCAGTTCCGCGCGGCGCTGCCCAAGGGCGGCACCGGCAAGATCCTCAAGGCCGAGCTGCGCGAGCCGTTCTGGGCCGGCCTCGGCAGCCGGGTCCACTAGCTTGCGACGTGCGGAAAAGGCGGTTCCGGCACGGTCTGGTCAGGTTGGGTACACTTCTGCCCAGCACCGCCACGTCGGCCCGGGAGTCGGGGAAACGGTGTCACTCTCAGAAGACGGCTGAGGACGGACATACCCCCAGATGCCGGCCCCCGCTCGTGCCCCCGGGACCCCCGCGATTCCCCGCCTAGCCCCGCTGTGACCATCCGTCTCTAACTCGACCTTGACTGGTCAGCCAATGCCGGTCGGCGTTGGTGGTAGCGGCGCAAACCGTTCCGGGACACGTGCCCCCCGTGAAAGAGGAGCGAACATTGCTAGACAGCACCCTACCCGGCGCTGCTGCGCGCCCTTCGCCCGCCCACCATCGGCGCCACCCAAAACCGGCCCTCGTCCTCCTCGGCGTGCTCGCGCTTCTGTTTGGCGGCGCCGGCCTGGGCAGTGTCCTGAGCCAGCCCACGATCCTGCTGGCGACCTCGCACTCGGGCCAGCTAGTCCTGCAGGACACCGATTCGCACTTCGTGTGGAGCGCGGGCTGGAAGGTCGTGAGCAGCCGTTCCGCATCGGGCGGCACGGTCCACATCAGTGACAAGGCCGGGGCAACGGTTTCCCTCGTCTACTACGGCTCGTACCTTGAGATCCTCGCGCCGACCGGCCATGGCGCCGGCACGCTCGCGGTGACGCTCGATGGCGTGACCCGCTCGGTCACGACCCACGGCACCGTGTTCCATGCCCAGCACGTGGTTTTCGCGGCAGGGCCGGCGGGCAATCGCCACGTCCTTACCCTCCACGTTGCGGGCACCGCCGGGCATCCGTATGTCTCGATCGACTCCGTCGTGATCTCCGGAGCCCAGGCCGCGATGGCGGCCGCGCAGAAGAAGCCGACCGTCGTGCAGAAGCCGGCCGCCGCGCAGAAGCCGGCCGCCGCGCCGAATCCGACCGCCGCGCCGGCTCCGACCCCGACTCCTACCGCCCACCCGACTCCGACGGCCGCGCCGACTCCGACCGCCGCGCCGACTCCGACCGCCGCGCCGACTCCGACCGCCGCGCCGGCTCCGACTCCGACTCCGACTCCGACTCCGACGGCCGCGCCGATCGCGACTCCGCCGCCGGTAGCACCCGGAGGCAAGGTGGTCGAATTCCCGCTGTCCGGCTCGCAGTCCCAGTTCCTGGCCTTGATGAAAGACATGTCGATCGACGTGATCGAGATGGCTCCCGGTACGTACCGGGGCTGGCACCTCTTCTTCGATGTCGACCGTACCCAGCGCCCGCTGACCGTGCGACCGGCCTCCGGCACCGTGACCTTTGACAACTCCGGCGGGGGAAACCCGGACGGCCTGCTCTATCCGGGCTGGTCGGGCTATGCCGCATACATCACCTTCAGCGGCCCGTTCGTGATCCAGAACTACAAGATCGAACAGACCGGCTTGATCAGCACGGCCTGGGCGAGCCACCTTACGTTCAACGGCTTCACGGTCCGCGGCACGACGGCTCCGACGACGAACGGTGAGACTGCATGGGCGGTCTACGTCTCGTCGGACGGTGTGCATCGGGGCTCGTCCCTCACGTTCGACAACTGGAACGTCGATAACACGCAGTCCGATCATAAGGTCAACGGCCTCCAGCTCTATCACACGCCCCAGGCGATCGGAGTCACGGCGCTCAACTGGACCGTCAGCGGCGGCTATTGGGGCTTCGTCGGCCGAGGGGACGCCACCGGAGTCGACATCGAGGGCTGGCAGATCACCGGCACCAGCGGCCCCTCCTTCGACTCGAACGGTCCAGCCGGAATCGTCAAGAACATGCACGCGACCAACAGCGGCGCCCCGTACATCTACGCGCCGATGGTCAACGGCGGTGGCAACGTCTGGAACTGATCGAGCAACGGTTGGGGGGCGTGGTTCTCCCGATACCTGGGCGCCTGATCGCCAGGTAACAAGCGGCGCCGTCACCTCATGCTTGTCGTGCTTCAAACGATGAGCAGGAGGGTCGGCGCCGTGGTCGACAACGTCCGGGCCGCCTGCCGGATCTTCGGGATCCACCCATGGAGGGGCCGGCGCCGCCCGAGGCCCGCCATGTCGCGGTCGACGACCCGGGTGAGCTCGTCGGCTTCGACTGCTTCCACGTCGGGCGCCTCTCGGGCACCGCGGGGCGGGTCTGGCAGTACTCCGCGATCGACCTCGCCTCGTCCTATGTCTGGGCCGAGCTGGCGACGACGCCGCTCAACCCGAGCGCGGCCCGGACCTCAGCCGTGACCGCGCTGCCTATGTCCGCTTCTAGAACGAGGAACGGGCCCACACCGCTCGGCTGACCCAGGGTCGGACCCGCTCCGCGGGACCTACCAGGTGTTGCCTCCGCCGTCGACCATGGGGCTCCGAATCGTGGGCGCACCGGACGACGTGGCATGGACATACTTCACGATGCCGGCCGGCCCGTTCGAGTCGAAGCTGACGATGCAGTGACTGATCGTCCAGTACTCGATCTTCACCCCGGTAGCGTTGCCGCGGCCGACGAAGCCCCAGTGGCCGCCGGTGACGGTCCAGTGGAGGGCCGTGACGCCGATTGCCTGGGGCGTGTGATAGAGCTGCAGGCCCGACACCTTCTGGCCCGACTTGGTGTTATCAACGTTCCAGTTGTCGAATGTCAGGTACGAACCGCGATGGACGCCGTCCGAGGAGACGTAGACCGCGTAGGCCGTCTCACCGTTCGTCGTCGGAGCCGTCGTGCCGCGGACCGTGAAGCCGTTGAAGGCCATGTGGCTGGCCCAGGCGGTACTGATCAGGCCGGTCTGTTCGATCTTGTAGTTCTGGATCACGAACGGGCCGCTGAATGTGATATGCGCGGTGTAGCCGTGCCAGCCCGGATAGAGCAGGCCGTCCGGGTTCCCCCCGCCGGAGTTGTCAAAGATCACCGTGCCGTGGGCCGGTCGCACCGTCAGGGGGCGCTTCGTGCGGTCGACATCGAAGAAGAGGTGCCAACCTCGATACGTGCCCGGCTCCATCGCGATCACGTCGATCGACATGTTCTTCATCAGGGCCAGGAACTGGGCCTGCGTCCCGGACGTCGGGAAGGTGACGATCTTCTGCGTGGGCGCGGCTCTAGGCGGCTTCGGCGGCGCAGGGTGGGTCACCGTCGGCCGCGGGGTCGCCTTGGGCGCCGGCTTCGGAGTGGCCACGGGCTCCAGCAGCGGGGTTGGCGTCGGTGGAATGGAGCTGCTCGGTGCCGGCACGCTGCCGGACGTCAGATCCTGGTCCATTAGTGGTCTGACGGTCGGGTCGCCGAATGCCTGAGGCGGGTCGGCGAGCGACCCCAGCTGCTCGGGCCGACCCGGTGCGGCAACGAGCCGGGGCACGGTCGTGACGAATGCTGATGTGGCAATGAGCAGGCCCGCAGCGAGCAAGCCAAGGCGACGCGGTAGGCGGTCAACGCGCATGGACCCCTCCAGTGCGACCGTTCCCGGCGGCCGCCAGCAGTGTACGACGGCAGCACGTTTTGCGCGCTTCGGACTGCTCTTTAGATCCTGCCACCCATCTTCGTGGCCGCCATCCCGTACGAAGGGGCTAGGCGCTGCGGTGCTCCAGGTAACCGAGGATTGGGGTCGACGGTGTCGAGGCAGGCCGCATCCAGGCTCGCGCTCGCGCGAATCATGACGATTGCCGGGAAGGCGGTTGGCGGTTGATGGAAGGGGCCTACGGACACCTGCTGCCGTGGTTTGTGCCAGGGACGGCCGTCTTCGTCGTCCTGGGCCTGGCCCTCGGTCGGC
Source organism: Chloroflexota bacterium (assembly GCA_003169655.1). GTDB lineage: Bacteria > Chloroflexota > Limnocylindria > Limnocylindrales > CSP1-4 > Palsa-1033. The sequence goes on along the minus strand of PNAZ01000058.1, from coordinate 70,996 downwards.
CGCTCGCCCGGATGCTGGCGACGCGCTTCTGGATTGCCTGCGCCCTCGTCATCGGCTTCGGGATCATCGTGGCGGCGACCCTGACGCCGCTCAACGGCCATCTCAACCTGGCGGCCGTCGGCCGAGCCTGCGACTTCTCCCGGATGGGACTGGCCCCATTCGACGACTTGCTGACGATCGACGACACGAGCCTGAACATCGTGATGTTCATTCCCCTCGGGGTCGCCCTCGGCCTGCTGGCCCGCTCGCGCCAGAAGGCCGGCCTGATTGTCGCGGCGATCGCCCTGCCGATCGTGATCGAAACGATCCAGCTGCTGGTGCCCGCCCTAGAACGGGGCTGCCAGAGCGCCGATGTCTTCGACAACCTGAGCGGCCTCGTCGTCGGATTGACGATCGGGACCCTGGCCGGCTGGATGGCCGTCGCGACCGTGCTCCGATCGGTGGCGCCCAGGCGACGCTAGATCGCGGCCGTGGCGTTTTTCAGCTGGCGGCGCGGATCCCGGCGTACAGGTCGACGAGTCGAGCCGACTCGGTCTCCCAGTTCCAGCGCTCGTGCGCCGCCTGCAGGCAGCGCTGGCGCATCGCGTCGCGGTCGACGGGTGACAGCTCGACGATCGTGGCCATGGCGCGGGCGACGGCGTCAAGGTCATCAGGGCGGCAGACCGCGCCAAGGGGGCTCAGCGGATCGTCGAGGACGATCTGGTGCATTCCGGGAAAGTCGCTGGCGATGACCGGCAGGCCCGCAGCCAGGGCCTCGAAGAGCTTGTTGGGGGTCGCCAGCCGGTGATTGCGGGTGGATGCCTGGATCAGGATGACGCCAATGTCGGCGGAGCTGACCCACGGCAGGAGCTCGTCGGGGCCAACGGCGGCCAGGAGATGCAGCCGGCCGGCGTAGACGGGATCGAGGGCCATTCGCTCGAGCATGGCCCATTCCGGCCCGCGTCCCAGGTAGACCGCGTGGAGGTTCTCGAAGCCGGGCAGCAGGATGACAGCCGCCAGCTCCTCAAGGCCCCGATGGGCCGAGAAATCGCCGTGATACAGGGCGATCGGCGCGTCGGCCGGGATCGCGGTCGCGGCGCGGATCAGGTCCGGGCGGGGCACGGGCGGATCCCACCTCGGCGGGCAGTTGCGGATTACCACCGTCCGCCGCGGTCGAAGGCGCCGAGCCAGGATCTCGGCGATTGGATCGTTGACGGTCACGAGAGCCACAGCTCGTCGCGACAGCCGCCGCTCGACCAGGCCCAGCAGGCGTCGCAGGAAGCCCGGCAGGCGGGCGGCGGTTCCGGCTTCGAGGAAGATCTCGTGACTGTCGTAGACCAGCAGCGATCCCTTCGCCCGCACTGGCCCGATTGCCATCAGCCCGGTCAGGTCGTGGACGTGCCAGACATCGACCTCGCCCGCCGCCGCGACTGCCCAGCGACCCCAGGCCCGGATGTTTCGGGCGAAGCCCACGATCCACTTGAACCGGCCGGTCATCCGCGCCCATCTCGAGGATCGCGACGCACCGAGAAATGGGCTGCTGCCGTCGGGCAGCACCGAGGATCCGCTGGGTACCCCGACGACCGTCCGATATCGGGCACCTTCCGGCGGCGTGCCCGAGATGCAGTAGATCGTGACGGTGTGGCCCGCCTGGGCGAGCGCCTCGGCTTCGCGCTGCACGCGGCTGTCGTAGGTGATGGCGCCGTACAGCGCCATCGCGATCCGCAGCCCGCGGGTGCCTTGGTCGCTCACTGGATGCTGGCGACCTGCTGGCCGAGGAAGGCAATCACCCGCTCGACGTCCCGGTCGGACATTGACGGGTTGGTCGGCAGGTTCACGATCTCCAGGCACGTCCGATCGGCAATCGGCGCCGAGCCGGGATGATATTGCCAGCGCTCGAAATCCCCAACCACGGGATGGATCGGCGAGACGAACCAGTCGCCCAGGTCAACGCCCGCCCGCCCCGCCGCCGAGACGAAATCCGGTCGATCGCTCACCCGAAGGGGGTAGCGCAGGTAGGCGTGGACGAACCCAGCCGGCTCGGCAGCAGCGGTCAGGCCGTGTCCCGAGAGCCACCCGCTGTAGCGTTCGGCGATCGCACGCCGTCGCCTGACCTGGCCGGCCAGGTGCCCGATCCGGGCCACGCCGCTGCGCGCCTGGGAGGGCGACAGGCGGGCCATGAACCCCTTGGGCATGGTCACGCCTTCAAGCTCATCGCGGCTCGAGGAGCTCGGGACGACACCGATCCGACTCAAGCGCCGATAGAGCGCCCGGCCGTTGCGGAACACGACCCCGTGACCGCCATGCTCCAGCCCGAAGAGCAGCACGCGGAGCAGTGCAACGCTCATCGTCGTCGGCTCGGCGGCGGTCTCCTCGAGCTCCCGGAGGCGCACGGCCAGGGCGTCGTCGCGGGCGATCGCGAACCCGCCCAAGCCGGTCGAGATGGTCTTGCTCCACTGGGTCGAGAAAAATGACGCGGGGGCGATCGAGCCATTCGGTCGGCCGTGGTACTGGCCACCAAGCCCGTGGGTGCAGTCATCGATGATCTGCACATCGGTCCGGGCGGCGATGGCGCCGAGGGCATCCAGGTCGGATGACAGGCCGAACGTGTTCTGGGCCAGGATCGCCCGTGTCCGGGGGGTGATCGCCGCCTCAGCAGCGGCCGTGTCGATCGTATAGGTCAGCGGGTCAATGTCGACGTAGATCGGGCGGGCACCCGAGTACAGGATCGCGTTGGGAACCGCGACGCAGGTGAAGGCGGGCAGGATCACCTCGTCGCCGGGGCCGATATCAAGGGCCTTGAGAATCGCGTACAGCGCGACACGACCCTTGGCGAAGAGGGACACCCGCGACGGCGAGACGCCGATTGCCTCGCCGATCCTCGCCCGAAACAGATCACGGCCGCCGACGGTCAACGATCGGTTCCGGTCAGGATCGACAGGTATCGCCGAGCGAGGCTGGCGTACGTGTACTCGCGTTCAACGGCCGCCCGAGCGTTGGCACCCAGGCTGGCTCGGCGCGACGCCGAGAGCGCCCGGATGGACCGGATGGCTGCCGCCAGCGCGACCGGGTCATCGGGCGGCACCGTCAACCCGCAGTCGGCGTCGGCCACGACATCGTTGGCCGCTTCCGCCGCCATGATGATCGGTCGGGAGGCCGCCATGTAGTCGTACACCTTGTTCGGCGAAATGCCGAAGCGATACAAGGGACTGCGGTGATAGCCGACGTAGCAGACGTCGAACTGGCGCAGGGTCGCCGGGACGTCAGACTTGGCGACCGCGCCGGCGAAGGCGACGTTGGGCAAGCCAGCCGCCAGGCGTTTGAGGTGCGCCTCCTCCGATCCTTGACCCACGATCACGAACCGGATCTCCTCATTCGCCAGGAGCCGGGCGCTCTCGATCAGCGCATCAAGGGAATTGGCGACTCCGAGCGTTCCGACGAACCCGACGGTGAACTGGCTGCCAGCGGTTGCCCCGCGAACGTTGGCCGGAATCTTCGAAGCCGGCTCCAGCAGGGCATCCGGGCTGACGCCATTCGGAATGATGCTCAGCTTGGCGGCCGCCATTCCGTTGGCCATGAAGTGGGCGCCGGCCGCCGGGAGGACCGACACGACGGCATCGGCGACTCGGTAGGCCCTCGCCTCGAACCAGCTCATCGCGGCGACGAGCGGATGTCGGCTCGACAGTCCTCCCAGCTCCTGCAAGGTGAGCGGCCAGATGTCCCGGACCTCGAAGATCAAGCGGCTGCGATAGCGTCGCGCCCAGCGCTGCGCGGGCAGGATCGGAAAGAGCGAGGGGGACGAAACCACGATGGCATCTGGTGCCGGCAGGCGACCTGTGGGCAGTCGAAAGAGGCGGAGCATGAACGCCACCATGTTGAAGATCCGGCCGATGCTCATCGCCCGCCGATACCCCGGCACCTTGACCCAGCAATAGGTCAGGCCGCCAACCTGTTCGACCGTGTAGGTCCCGGCGGCCGTCGGCTGATGGCTGAACAGGTGGGAGTACGACCCGGAGATGACCACGACCGTCAGGCCTTGAGCCACGAGCTCCCGACCGAGCTCGTAGTGCCGGAACTCCATCCCATGAACCGGAGAGCCCGCGTATTGATTGACGAACCAGACGACGAACGGACGAGCGCCCGGGCTCGGCGACGGGCGGGCTTCATTCTTGCTCAGACGGATCGCTCCTCGATTCCGGGGATTGCAGGGGGCCGGGCTCGCCTGGCCCCAGCGCCCGTCGCCGGACTATACAGTCGGTCGTCGCGCGGCGTCCCGGCTCGATCTCCGGGGATGATTGAGCCCGTTCGCACGGGTGAACGACCACACAAATAGTGTCCAAATGGTGCCAACTGGCACCATTTACCCCACCCGACTGCACGCCCATGACCATGGGGCCACGGATTCCGGGCCGGATTGGCCCCTTGGTCACGGGTCTGATTACCGATTGGCACTCCTACGCTGCGGGGGCACTTGTCCCGTGGAAGAGGAGCGACCAATTGTCGGACCACGTCCCTGGTGCGAGCACTCCAACCAGACCCGACCCGAACGCAGCTGTTCGTCGAGAGCTCGCCCGCACACCCCGTTCATCGCAGCCCATGGCCTGGTTGCTCGTCCTTGCCCTGCTCGCCGTCGGTGGCGCGGGCCTGGGCAGGGTGCTGAGCCAGCCGAGTAACCTGCTGACGAGCTCGAGCTCCAGTCAGCTGGTCCTGCAGGACACCGATTCGCATCTCGTGTGGAGCTCGGGCTGGAAGGTCCAGAGCAACGGGTCCGCCTCAGGCGACTCGGTCCATGTCAGTGGCAAGGCCGGGGCGAGCGCCACGCTTGTCTACTACGGCTCGTATCTCAAGATCCTCGCGCCGACCGGCCGCGGAGCCGGTGCCTTCCGGGTGACCCTCGACGGGACGACGACCACCGTGTCTACCCATGGCAACGTCTTCCGTGCCCAGCGGGTCGTCTTCGCAGCCGGGCCAGCCGGCGACCGCCATATCCTCAAGATCCAGGTCGTCGGCACGCCGGGCCACCCCTACGTCTCGATCGATGCCGTCGTGATCTCGGGCTCTCAGGCCGCGATGTCGGACTTCCGTGCCCGGTTCCTGCCGGGCGTGACGGCGAGCCAGCCGCCGGACTCGACGCCGACGCCAGATCCGACCAACGGACCAACGCCGACGCCAACCTCGACGCCGACGCCTACGCCGGCTCCAACGGTCGACCCGACTCCAACGGGGACTCCAACGCCGACTCCGACTCCAGCTCCAACGTCCGCGCCGACCTCGACGCCGCCACCAATGGCACCGGGCGCGAAGGTTGTCGTCTTCCCGCTCAATGGCACATCAGCTCAGTTCGCGGCGCTGACCAAAGACATGACCATCGACGTGATCGAGATGACCGGCGGCACCTACACCGGCTGGCATGACGTGGCGATCAATGTCGATCGCACGGCTCGCCCGCTATTGATTGAACCGGTACCGGGCTCAACGGTGACCTGGAACGGGAATGCCGGCGCGGGCGACGGGCTCTTCTATCCGGGCTGGTCCAGCTTCACCTCGCACATCACCTTCCAGGGTCCTTTCCAGATCACCAACTTCAGCATTGGCCAGACCGGCCTGATCAGCACCGCCTGGGTCGCTGACATGACCTTCAACGGCTTCACCGTGCGCGGCACTACGGCGCCGACGACCAATGGCCAGACCGCCTGGGCCCTGTACATCAGCTCGGACGGTGTCCACAGCGGCGCACGCATCACGGCCAACGACTGGAACGTCGATAACACGGGCACCAGCCCGACGGTCAACGGCTTCCAGATGGAGCACGGTCCGCAAGCGAATGGAGTGACTGCGTTGCGCTGGATCGTCACAGGCGGCCGCTGGGGAGCCGTTGGCCGCGTGGGCGGTACCGGCGTCGATATCGAGGGCTGGACGATCACCGGCGCGAACTACTCGTCGTTCGACTTCGAGGGTCCGGCCGGGATCGTCAAGAACATGCACGCGATCAACTCAGGCCCCCCGATCATCGACAGTCCGATGGTCAACGGCACGGGCAATATCTGGTAGCTCGGGATCTCGAGGCAAGGGCTTGCCGGCCCACGGTGGGCCCTTGCCGCCGAGGCTCCAGCTCGACAACGCGACCGTCGGTCATCGTCTAGAATCCGACCGTCGCCCCTGAATCCTCGCCTGAATCAGCCGGTCCCGGCCAGTCGTCCCCGAGCTCTGGTAGCAACCGGCGGGCGATCTGGCTGGCTCCGGCTGTTCTGGCCCTGATCGGCTTCGCGCTGCTTTCCAACCCGACCCCGGAGGCAGCGCCGGCCAGATCCCCCGTCCCAACCCCGACGCCGACCCCGGCGATCTCCGGCGAGAAGATCGCCGCCTTCCCGCTCGGCGGCAGCCAGGCCGCGTTCCTGGAGCTGATGAAGGACATGTCGATCGACGTGATCGAGATGACGCCGGGCACCTATCAGGGTTGGCATCTGTCGATTGACATCGACCGCACCGCCCGGCCGCTCACGATCCGACCGGCGGCGGGGGGCACGGTGGTCTTCGACGACACCGGCGGCACGACCCAGGAGGGTCTCTTGTACCCGGGCTGGTCGGGCTACACCTCGCACATTACATTTCAGGGCCCGTTCCAGATCACGAACTACACGATCGGCCAGACCGGCCTGATCAGCACCGCCTGGGCCAGCCATATGGCCTTCAACGGCTTCACGGTGCGCGGCACGACCGCACCGACGACAAACGGCCAGCAGGCCTGGGCGGCGTACGTTTCCTCGGATGGGATCCATCGCGCCAGCGACCTGACCTTCGACGACTGGGACGTCGGTAACACCGGGACCTCGCCTACGGTCAATGGTTTGCAGCTCGAACACGCGCCCCAGGCGGACGGAGTGACGGCCTTGCGCTGGACGGTCAAGGGCGGCCGCTGGGCCTTCGTTGGCCGCCTCGACGCGACAGCAGTCGACATCGAAGGCTGGACGATCAGCGGGGTCTCCTACTCCTCGTTCGACTCAGAGGGCCCTGCCGGCATCGTCAGGAACATGCACGTGACGACATCTGGACCCCCGATCATCAACAGCCCGATGGTCGACGGGGGCGGCAACAGCTGGTAGCTGGGCCCGTGAAGTCGCCCGCCAGGTGCTCAGGAAGAATCGTCGCTGATGACCGCGTTTGGCCAGCTAACGTCCTGGACGGGAGCCGGATCCGGGTCCCGCGGCATCAGGAAGATCAGCACGATCGCCAGGCCCAGGCCATGGGTCACGATCGTCGTCTGGAGGGCTGAATTGGAGAGCGCGATCGCCATCAGGCCGCCCATGGCGCCGGTGATCCGCAGGTCTCGGCCCGACCCGGCGCTATCGAGGACGATCAGGACAAGGCCGAGGATGATGGTGAACGCGAAGATGCCGGCAAACCCGAAGTTGGCGAACGCGTCGGCCCAGATGTTCGCGTTGGCGTCCTCGGCCGGGGCCTTGAAATATACGGCGCCGATGAGATAGGGCGGAGCCAGGTCATAGGGCGCGGGACCGAGAAAAGCGAGGAAGCTGGCGCTCAAGCCGTAGGTTCGATGCTGAGAGAAGAAGTCGAAGTAATCGGCCATCAGCTGGCCCGGGACGCTGATCAGCCGCCGGACGAACAACGAGGTGGCGAGGATCGTGTCATTCGCCTGATCCCAGAGCGCCGAGCCGAGCACCATGATCACCGAGCCGGTGACAAGGCTGGCGCCAAAGACGGGCCGGAGCCGCCTGGTCAACAGGACGAGCAGCGGCGCCAGCAGGAGGACCGACAGCAGGGCGCTCTTGTACCCGGTCGTGCCGTATACGAGCAATTCGATCGCCAGGCCGGTGGCGAAGATCCCAAGACGATTTGATCGGAGCCCGACGAGCATGAGGAGGGGATTGACGACGTACATGCTCCAGTCGAGCGCATAGGCGGCAAACGGCACATTGGTGTTGATGACAGCCTGGTCGAACGTCGAGCGAACGTCGTATACATTCGCCAATGCCGGCAGGTTGAGGTTGATGCCGAAGGCCAGGATCGTGTAGCCGCCAAGAAGGATCGCCAAGCCCAGGATCAGATTCTCGTAGGTCGCCATCGTGATTGCAGGCGAATAGGTGACCCCGGATCGGATCCAGACCATGATCGATAGCAGGCTGAAGGACCCGACGATCGCCAGGGTCAGCGGGAGGACACCCTGGAAGCCCGTGCCCAGCACGAAGTACGGGATCAGAATGCTGGGCACGTAGCCCAGGATGAACAGGACCCACAACGTGACCTGCGACGGTCGCGAGACCTTGATCGGCAACCAGATCGCCGGCAGGATGCTGACCGCGAAGGCGAACACCAGCGAACCGTCGCCGGCGGGTCGGTAGACCGAGCCGTTGTAGCTGAATGCCGGAGCAATGATCGCGGAGTACGACCACTGGATTGACAGGACGTAGGCAAGTGCCGCCGCGATCACCAGGGTCCGGACGATGACTCGACTCATCGTGACCCGGCCGCCCGCCGAGGGTTGAGGCGCCTGGTCACTGGCGCCCGACCTTGGCCGCCGCCGATGCGTTTGAACCGCGTCTGCGCCGCCGACCCGGGAGCGCATACCACAGGCTCTGCCAGCCGCGGACCAGATCATCCCGCGCGTTGAGGCCGCGTTCCACCTGCCAGCCCCGGGGATGGACGAGGACGTAGATCACGGGTTCGCCCCGCTCGATGGCCAACAGGGGGTCGGCTGGGGTCCAATACGGCGGGTTGGTGAGATCCGCATGGCGGCTGGTGACGTGATCCATGAAGGCCGCATCGTACGTCTCGAGCTCGATTCCGACCTCGGCCCGGAAGGGCTGGTCTACGAGGATCAACCAGTTCGTGAGCCCGAGCTTGCGGTTCACGAAATCGCCGTGTGAGGCGACGATCCGGATTGGCTGGCCGCTCGACACGCGGAGTCGGTCGAGGTTGAGGCGAAAGAGGTCCTGGGCCTCGGGCAGATATCTGAGCGCCTCGGCTGGGGTCCGAAGGTGCCGTCCCTTGGCGACCGTGGCGAGCTCCTCGTAGTGATAGCTGGCCTCGCCACCGGCGCTGCCGATGTCAGCCATCAGGGCCAGGTCCAGGCTGGAAAGCCGGAAGAAGTAGGAGCTCACAATCCCCAGCGAGCGCTCGATCCGCCACATCGCCCGGGCGGTCTTCGGACCAGTATCGATGTCGTTGCGAAGGACCATGTAGCGGCTAGCCGGGTCAACGATGCTGCCCCTGATCAATGCCCAGAAGCCCTCGATCGAGACCACCTTGTAGCCTGCCTCGAGGGCCGTCTCCAGCAGCGCCCGGTACACGGCGAGGCGCGAGGACATCAGGAAGTCCCCGTAGACTCGCTCGCTGATCTTCCCCGGTAGTCGTGTCACCTGTTGCTCCCTGCGTGCTGGCAGCTCGCCCACGGTCCAACCGGTGTCCAGGCCGACGGCGCCCGTGACTATATCGGACTCCCTCCTGGTGGCCTGCCTGATGGTCCTCGACGTAGCACATTGGGCCCATTGGCGCTCGCCAAACGCCCCCCATATACTGTCTCGACCGCCAAAGGGAGTCCAATGGAAGTCCGCCCGCTGCTCTCCATCGCGCGACGATGGATCCGCCTCCTTGCCCTCGGGTACGTTGTCGGAGCCGTCCTCGGGTATGGCCTTGCAGCTGTGTTGCCGAAGATGTACTCCAGCACGACGACGTTGCTGGTGGGCCAGCCATTTACGGCGACCACGGACATCCTCGCGGCCAACCAGCTCCAGGCACAAACCTATGCCGAGCTGGCGACCCTCCGGCCCATCCTTCAGGAGGCGATCACCGCCGTCGGCCTGAATGAGACGCCAGACGCCCTGGCGGACCAGGTGATCGCCGAGGCATCCCATACCAGCAACCTGCTGACGATCACCGTCTCGAATCAGCGGCCCGATGCCGCCGCGGCGGTCGCCGACCAGATCGCCAAGGAGCTGATTGCCCTGGCGCCGCCGGTAAGCGCGTCTCCAGGCACGACCGCCGCCAATGCCGATGCCACCCTGACGGTCGTTGAACCTGCCGTCGCCGCGTCGGTGCCCAGCTCGCCCAAGGTCCTGTTGATCACGATTCTCGGCACCGTCGGCGGCGTGCTGGTCGCCGCGGCGATCATTGCCTTTGTGATGCAGGGTGAGCGGAACGTCCGTCGCCTCGAGGCGGGCAACGACGCATCGCCGTCGTTCAGCTACCAGGTGACCGTTGCCGCCGGGCCTCGTGCCGACGCCCCGGCTGAGCCCATCCGAATCCCTCAGCAGCGCCTGAAACCGTAGGCGGCCTCGATCCGTCCCGGCTACGGGTCCTGTCGCCGGCGGGCTAGCAGGGCGCGGGTCTGCCCAGCTGCGTCCGCCACCGGCTCGACGTCGCCGTAATCTCCCGACCCGAGCAGCCGACGCTCGACTGATGGACCCTGACCGAGGCCGACCTCGAAAGCCAGCCAACCACCGGGTCGGAGCAGGCGAGGGGCTTCGCTGATCAGCCGCTGGAGGATCCGGATCCCGAGCGGTCCGCCGTCAAAGGCGAGGGCGGGTTCATGCCCAACGATCTCGTCGGGCATTGCCGCCATCCGTCCGGTCGAGATATACGGTGGGTTGCAGGTGAGCAGGTCCACCCGTCCGCGCAGCTCGTCCGTGTCGAACGGCTCGAGCAGGTCGCCGACGCGTAGCGTCACACGCTTCTCGACGCCCAGGTGGGCCATGTTTCGCCGGGCCAGGGTCACCGCCTCGCTGGACAGGTCCGACGCGTAGACCTTCGCCCGGGATTCGGATAGTGCCAGCACCGCCGCCAGGTTTCCTGAGCCGGTACAGGCGTCCACGACGATGACGTCCGCGTTGGCCTCGGCCAGGCGACGCAGGAGTGCAACAGCCGCGCCACCCAACAGCTCCGTCTCCCTCCGCGGGATCAGCGCCTCGGGGCCCGCAAGCATCTCGACGTCCATGAACGTCTGGCGCTGGGTGAGATGGGCGAGCGGCACTCCCGCGAGGCGCTCGCGAACCAGGCGACCCAGCCGTTCGCGGGCCTCGACGCTCGACGCTGGCAGGGGCCAGCTTGCTGCCCGCTGGACGGACATTGGTTCGCCCGCTGCGAGCTGCCATAGCACCCGGATCGTTGCCTCGGCCGTCTCTTCCGGCTTGTCAGGGAGGCGATCAAGGCCCTGCTCCAGCTGGACTGTCAGCGCCTGCCACAGGGCGAGATCATCCTCGCCGAGCTGCGCGGACTCCACGGGCCGCGGTGCCGGCTGGCTGGCCATGCTCAGCTGTTGACTTCGGTCACTGGTTCAACCAGCAGCGGGCGCGCGTGCTGGTAGTGGGTCGTTCGCCGCTTGGCCTCGATGTCGGTGAAGACGATCTGAGCGTGCTCCTCGGTCATCCCCAATGCGACAGCAAGCTCGCTCGCCGATCGGCCGTGGTTGTGGGCCCACAGGGCAAGGTCCATCTGGTCGTACGGGAGAGCGAAGTAGAACTCCTCCTGGCCCTGGACCAGGCTGTAGGTGTCAGTGGTCGGCAGGGCGGCGCACACGTCCGCGGGCAAGCCGAGGTAGTTCGCCAGGGCATAGACCTGCGTCTTGAACAGATGTGCGATGGGCTTCAGGTCGGCAGCGCCATCACCATTCTTGACGAAGAATCCCTGGTCGTATTCCAGGCGGTTAGGCGTGCCGATGACCGCAAAGTTCAGGCGGTCAGCGTGGTAGTACTCGAGGGTCTTGCGGACCCGCTGCTTGAAGCTTGTTGCGGCCACGACCTGGAGGTATTCACGGAGGGGTAAACGCGCCTCCTGCCGGCGACCGTCTGGTGCCTCGACGATCAGCTTGAAGAAGTTGATCCCGCCTGTCGCGCCGCCGGCGATCGCGACCTTGCATTTCCAATCCTCGGCGTAGTCCGGGAACACCACCCGGATTGCGTCGTCGCGCAGGCGGTAGCAGCCAATTGCCTGGAGCGTCGGCGAGATGTCGATCAGCTCGTAAGACATGCCCAGGTACTCGGCGACCTCCCGACCGAGGTCGGAGCTGGCCGTCTTGGAATCCCGTTCGGGGAGCAGCAGCCCGTAGACCTTCCGGGGGCCAAGGGCCCGCACCGCGAGTGCGGCGCAGACCGAGCTGTCCACTCCGCCCGACATGGCGACAACGACCCCTCGCCGGTGCAGCGTTGAAGAGACTTCCTGCACCATCCAGGCGCAGATGCGCTCGACCTCGGCGGCGACGTCCAGCTCGAGGACCTGCGGCTCCAGGGGCGCGGCTGCGGGCATCGCCATCCGTTCGGACGCGCCGCTCACGCGCCGAGCTTGCTGGTCAGGTAGGCCTGAAGCTGGTCGAGGCTATCGAGGTTCTCGGGGACCATCTCGTCATCGGCGACGACGACGCCCCACGTCTCCTCGAGGAACATGACCAGCTCCAGGAATCCCGTGGAGTCGATGATCCGCCGATCCATGAATGAGTCGGCATCCGCGAAGGCAGGCCCGTTGAGGCCAATGATGTAGTTGTCGTCGATGAACTTGCGCAGATCGGCTTTGTAGTCCCGCATTCGCCGTTGATTCCTCCGCAGGTCCCCCGCTCAGGCGAGGCCGGTCTTCTTGATCTTGCCGGTCCCGGTCTTGGGCAGGGACTCGACAAACTCGACGTATTTCGGCGCCATGAAGCTCTCCAGGTGCGCCAGGCAATGGCGGATCACCTCGCGCTCGGTGAGCTGTGCGCCGGGCGTGAGGGTGACAAACGCCTTGATTGCCTGTCCCAGCACGTCGTCCGGGATACCGATCACCGCCACCTCATACACACCTTCGAGGGAGGAGATCGCGTTCTCCACTTCCCGAGGGCTAACCTTCTCGCCGCGACTCTTGATGATGTCATCGCGACGCGCCACAAAATACAGCCATCCGTCGGAGTCGGTACGGAAGAGATCACCAGAGTAGAGGACCATCTCGCCCGGGATTGGACCCGGCTTCAGGCGGGCAGCTGTCTCCTCGGGCTTTTCCCAGTAGCCGCGCATCACGTTGCTGCCCCGGATCACCAGCTCACCGGTGGCGCCGTTGGGCAGGCGTCGCCCCTCGTCGTCCACCAGCCAGACCTCCTCGTTGGGCATCCCTCGGCCCACGCTGGTCGGCCGGATGTCAAGCTGCTCGGGCGGCAGGTAGGTCACCCGTTTGCACTCGGTCAGGCCGTACATGGAGAACAGCTGGGCCTGCGGAAAGAGCTCGCGCAAGCGGCGGATGTGGGTCTCCGAGAGGGCCGCCGCCGTGTTGGTGATCATGCGTAGGGAGGCGAGATCGTACGTGGTCAGGTTGCCGTAGGCCATCAGCATCGAGAACATCGTCGGGACGCCGGGAAAGACGGTCACCTGCTGCCTGACCATCGAATTGAGCACTTCAACCGGGAACGAGAAGTTGCGTTCAAGCACCACGCAGGCGCCCAGCCGGAACGCCATCAAGACCTGGTACAGCCCGTAGTCGAAGGACAGTGGCAACGCGCACATGATGACGTCAGTGCCGCGCAGCCCCAGGTAGGTGCTGACTGATCGAGCCGCGCTGACCATGTTGAGGTGGCTGAGCATGACGCCCTTGGGCAGGCCGGTCGAGCCCGACGTGTAGATGATCGCAGCCAGGTCCTGGTCAATCGTGTCCGGTGCGGCCGCAGCGACTCCATCGCGAGGCCAGGGCAGGATCGCCGGCTGGTTACCGCTCGGCCATTCAGCCTGGCCCGCGACGAGCACAGATCGCACGCTCGGGCTCGACGTGACCGCTGGATCCCAAACCGAACGGAGCGAATCGTGGGTCAATAGTGCGCTCGCCCGGGCGTCCCTGAGCATGTAGCCGAGCTTGTCCTCCTTCGTCGATGGATTGATCGGCATGAACACGGCTCCAAGGGTCAGGCTGGCCAGCACCCCGGCGACCAGCTCCACGCCGTTGTCGAGAAAGAGCGCGACCCGGTCGCCGCGCACGATGCCTCCCTCCCGGAGCGTCGCTGCGACGGCCTGGGCCAGCCCGTGAACGTCGCCATACGTATAGCGTTCCGGGCCGCACACGAGCGCCAGCCGGTCGGCGTCACGCTCAACCCAGCCTTCAAAGTCGTCCTGTAACAGCATTCCCGCCCTCGAAGTCAGCGCGGCCGCGGCAACCCTGAGGTCGCCCTCCGCACGAGTCAATCGAACTGACAGCATAGTCGACGCCAAACGGCCGCCCTACGATCCCAGTCGTGGCAGCGGTGGCACAAGATACCTGAGAGTCGGCCGCTTGCCAGCCCTTTCGTAATGGTTCGCGGTGCCTGCCACCGTGCGCCACAATGCCGTTCATGCGGATCCCTGACCTCTGGCGCCGCATGCTGCCCCAAGGCGAGCTCAAGCAGGGGGTCGTGACCCTCGTCGGTGCGGCGACGATCGGCCAGGCCATCGTCGTGATCAGCGCGCCGATCATCACCAGGCTCTATACACCGTCTGACGTCGGCTCGTACTCGGTGGCGAACTCGGTCCTGTCGGTCCTCATCGTGGTCACCTGCCTGCGCTACGAATGGGCAATCCCCCTCCCTGAATCCGACGTCGCCGCGGCGAACGTCCTTGGTCTATGCCTCCTCGTCGCGATCGGCACGAGCCTGATCGCCGCCGTTGCCCTGTGGCTTTGGGGCCCCTGGCTCCTGACCCTGCTCGGAGCTCCGACGGTCGCCCAGTGGGCCGTCCTGATTGCCGTCGGTCAACTCGGGGCCGGGATCGTGCTGGCCCTCACGGGCTGGGCGATCAGGACCAAGCGGTTCACCGATATCGGGATCAACCGCTTGACCCAGAGCGCCACGCTCGTCGTGGTCCAGGTCGCCCTTGGGGTGATCCGCCTTGGCCCGGTCGGCATGCTCCTCGGCTCAGTCGCCGGCAACCAGGCCGGATTCATCCGACTTGCCCGGGTTGCCTGGCGCACCCACGCACCGGCATTTCGAGCCGTCACCTGGGCAGGCATCAGGTACGCCGCCCGGCGGTACCAAAGATTCCCGATCTTTTCGAGTGGATCAGCCCTGATGAACACGCTCGGCGAGCAGGCGCCACTGCTGCTGCTCGTGGGAATCTACGGTGCGGCCGTGGGCGGGCAGTTCGCCCTGGCCGTCCGAATCGGCGCCTTGCCGGTAACGCTCGTGGCCGCGGCAGTCTCGCAAGTCTTCGTGGCGGAAACCGCGCGGCTCGCTCGTGAGCAGCCGTCGGAGATGCGGGTCATGTTCGGAAGGACCACCCGGGTCCTCGCCCTCCTGGCTGCGGGCCCATTCCTGCTGCTGGCGATCCTCGCGCCGATCCTTGCCGGGCTCATCTTCGGCGAGGCCTGGCGCGACGCAGGACTGTACGTGGCCATCCTGGCCCCGATGTTCTACCTCCAGCTCGTGACGAGCCCGACGGGCGGCACGCTCGACGTGCTCGAGCGCCAGGACCTCCATCTCGTGCGCGAGGTTCTGCGACTCGTTTTCGTAGGGACCGCCGCCTTCATCTCCGTCATGATCCATGCGTCGCCGGTGCTCGCCGTCGCCATCTTCAGCGTGGCGGGCTGCCTGACCTACATCGCCTATGGCCTCACATCGTGGCGTGCGATCACGAGCCATCGGTCGCGGGCCTGGCGTCCCGAATGAACCGGATCGGAGGGTGCCCGAGCAGCTCCAGACATGGGATGATGCCGGACGAGGGAGAGGGAGTAGCACACATTGCCGTCGATCTCGACGGGGCCGGACGACCTCCGGCTCGGCTCTGCCCACGAGGCTCGATGATCCGGTGAGATCGGCTGGTCGGGTTGGGATTGGCTCGTCCGCGGCAGAGCGTCCGCGGATCCAGTGGCCGGATGGCAGAGACTTCGCCTTCACGATCTTCGATGACACCGACAGCGCTACGCTCGAGCTGGTCAGGCCGGTCTACGACGTCCTCGACGGCCTTGGGTTGCGCACAACGAAATCGGTCTGGCCTCTGAGGGGGGAGGGGTCGCCGGACTTCAGCGGGTCGACCTGCGCAGACCCGGAATACCTGGCCTGGACCCTGGGCCTCCAGGCCAAGGGCTTTGAGATCGGCTACCACGGCGCCACGTTCGTAACCTCACCGCGTGAACGGGTGATCGCGGCGATCGAACGGTTCAATGACTTGTATGGCCACTACCCGCTCTCGATGGCCAATCACCTGGCCTGCGGCGAGTCGATCTATTGGGGGGCCGACCGCGTGACAGGAATCAATCGCCTGGCCTACAACCTCCTCACCCGTTTCAGGGGCAACGGGCGATTCCGGGGCCACTGCGAAGGGGATCCGTTGTTTTGGGGCGATATCTGCAAGGAGAAGGTGCGCTACGTTCGGAACTTCACCTTCAAGGAACTTGACACGCTCGCGGCCTGCCCCATGATGCCCTACCACGACCCCGAGCGGCCCTACGTGAACCACTGGTTTGCGTCGTCCGAGGGACGGAACGTGGAGGCCTTCAATCGCTGCCTCACGGAGGCGAACATGGACCGCCTGGAGGCTCGCGGCGGGGCTTCGATCATGTACACCCACTTCGCTTCGGGCTTCAACGACGACGGCCACATCAATCCGCGCTTCCAGTCGCTTATGGAGCGCCTGGCCGGCAAGAACGGTTGGTTCGTGCCGGTCACCACACTGCTCGACTTCCTGGCCCAACAGCGGGGGCCGACCGTGATCTCAGACCGGCAGCGTCAAGGCCTCGAACGGCGCTGGCTGATGAGCAAGCTCACCATCGGTCCGAGCTAGCGGCGGCGCACCACGATGACCCTCGAGATTGTCCCCTACGAAGCCACGCACATTCCGGCGGTCCAGGCCTTCAATGCTCGATTGCATGCCGCTGGTGTCACCGTCGCGTTCGGGATGCGCAGCCTGCTCCGAGAAACCAATGTCGGCTCCGCACGGGTCCCGGGCGCGGGCATCCACGAGGAGCTGTTCCTGGCCGTCGATGGCCAGGGAGTGCATGGCGGGTACACGCTCAAGCACCAGGAGTTCATGATCAATGACGTTGTCACCTCGATCGGCTTCTTCCAGCAGGCGCTGTCCGAGGGGACGATCGACAAGCGCTTCGCATTGATCGGGCCGCGGCTGCTCCGCCACGCACTTGGCGGCCAACCGTTGATCTATGGTCTTGGGATTGGTGGCTACGACCATGCGATTGCGCGCCTGCTGAAGGGCGCCCGATTCCAATTTGCCACTGTCCCGTTCCACTTCCGGGTGGAGCATCCCGCCCGGTTCCTCCGCCAGGTTGGACCTCTTCGGACCTCGAAGTCCCGGCGCATCGCCGCGGATGTGGCCGCAGCGAGCGGGCTCGGCGCCCTCGGCATCCGGGGGCTGCAACGCTATCGAGCGGGCCTGACCCGTCAGCGGACGAGAGTTGTGGTGAACGAGGTGAGCTCGTTTGAAGGCTGCGCAGATTCCGTCTGGGGAGCCGCCCGGGGTACCTTCGCGTTCGGTGCCGTCCGGGACGGGGCACTGTTGGCTCAGTTGTACGATTCAAAGGGCAGCCCATTCCTCAGGGTCGCGATCGAGGATGAAGGTCGACCGTGCGGCTGGGCAGTCTGCCTGGCCACCCAGCGGAGCGACGACAAGTACTTCGGTGATCTCAAACTTGGTTCGATTGTCGACCTGCTCGCTGTGCCTGGCTATGAGGCCGCCCTTGTCAAGGCGGCGGTCGACCGGCTGCAGCACCAGGGCGTCGACCTGATCGTGACCAACCAGACCTTCCGGCCGCTCGGTGCCGCGCTCAAGCGGAATGGCTTTCTGAGCGGGCCGTCGAACTTTCTATTCGCGGCATCACCCAGCCTAGCCGAGCGATTGGGACCGTTAGGAAGCAACCTGACCAGGTTCTACCTCAATCGGGGCGATGGCGACGGACCTGTGAACCTCTAACCGGGCAGATAGGCTGGCACTGGCAGATGACCGAATTTCACTACGTTCCCGGCGTACTACCGACGATGCTTGCGACGACGCGGCGTCAACGCGCCAAGGACGCGCTATTCATCCCGACCCTGGTGCCCTACTTCCGGCCGGGTCCGATCCTCGAAATCGGCGCCGGCTGCGGCCAGCTCTCCGAGCTCCTGGCTGCGAGGGGACTGGATGTGACCCCGTCCGACGTCCAGCCCTTCCTCGTGGACTTCATGCTGTCGCGGGGACTCCAGGCCAGGATCATGGATGCCACCGACCTGGTGAGTGGCATCGATCGGCACTACACGAACGTCCTGGCCCAGTCGATCTCGGTCCTGATCACGCCTGACCTCGAGCTCGTCGAGGAGACCTACGAATCCGTCCATGCGGCCCTGCCAGCAGGTGGCCGGTTCATCTTTATCCTGCCAAACCTGTGGGGTGAGCACTGGAGCCGAGCCCGGGACCATCTTCGGATCGCCGACCGGGCGGGGTTTGACCTCGTCCATCGATTCCGGCACCAGATCCTGCCATCCGTGCTCTACAGCCAGCTGCCGGGCGCGGTCCTTCGGGCCGCGGACGGATCGCTCGGACGCCTCCTCGGAATCCGCTGGGTCTTCATCTTTGAACGCCGACCGGCGGCCGGCGTGGAACGACCGGCGATCGCCGACGCTGGCTCGGAAGACTAGCTGTGTGCGGAATTGCAGGGTCGATCGCGTTGGGCGATGGGGTTGGCCCACCGACGCGTGAAGACCTGACGGCGATGATCGCTGCGATCCGCCATCGCGGGCCGGATGAGTTCGGCCTGTATCGCGATCGGACCGCGGGACTGGCCATGGCCCGCCTCTCGATCATCGACCTGGCGACGGGCCAGCAGCCGATATGCAACGAATCGGGCTCGCTGTGGATCGTGTTCAACGGCGAGATCTACAACTACGTCGAGCTTCGGGCGGAGCTCGTCCAGCTGGGGCATCAGTTCCGGACCGCCAGCGACACCGAAGTCATCGTCCACGCCTACGAGCAATGGGCGGACGACGCCTTTGCCCGGTTCAACGGCCAGTTTGCCCTGGCACTCTGGAACTCGGATACGGCCACGCTCGTCCTGGCCCGTGACCGGCTGGGCGTTCGACCCCTGTTCCTGTGCACCCACGGCGGGCGGCTGTGGTTCGCGAGCGAGGTCAAGGCGATCTTCGCCGGCGACCCTTCGATCCCGCGCCGGCTCGACCCGGTCGGCCTGGCCGAGACATTCACCTTCTGGACCAGCGTCGCCCCGCAGGCGGTCTTCGAAGGGATCACCGAGCTCGAGCCGGGTCACGTTCGGACGATCTCTCGGGAGACGACCACGGACCGGGCCTACTGGACGCCGAGCTATCCCGCGCCACAGGCAGCATCGCAGGAGTCGATCGAGGGTGCGGCCGAGCGAGTCCGCTCCGCGCTCGAGGACGCAGTCCGGCTGCGGATGCTGCGCGCCGACGTGCCTGTCGGGTCGTACCTCTCGGGCGGGCTTGACAGCTCGCTCGTCGCAGCGCTCGGGCGGCGGGTCAAGGGCGACAAGTTCAACACGTTCTCGATCCGGTTCGAAGATGCCGAGTACGACGAGACAGCGTTCCAACGATCGGTGGCCGCGCTCATCGAAAGCGACCATCACGAGATCACGGTCAGCCGTCGGGATATCGCCGATGTCTTTCCCGACGTGGTCGCCCACGCCGAGCGCCCGCTCCTGCGCACGGCAGCAGCACCGCTCTTCCTGCTGTCGCGACTGGTCCACGAGACCGGCATCAAGGTCGTCCTCACCGGCGAGGGCGCCGACGAGATGTTCGCGGGCTACGACATCTTCCGCGAAGGCAAGGTGCGCCGGTTCTGGGGCCGGCAACCCGGATCGAAGCTTCGGCCGCGATTGCTCGAACGGCTCTACCCGTACCTCGCCCGGTCGCCCACGGCCCAGCAGGCGATGGCCCGGGAGTTCTTCGGGCGCGATCGGGCCACGTGGGCCGAGGCCGGGTTTGCCCACCAGATCCGCTGGCAATCAGCGGCCGCCCTCCAGCGCCTGTTCGTCGCCGAGGTGCACGAACGGGCAGCCCAGGTCGACGTCGTCGGGCGCCTGCTCGCCTCACTCCCGCCGGCCTTCGAGTCCTGGTCGTTCCTGGCCCAGGACCAGTACCTCGAGGTGCGCACCCTGCTGTCGGGCTACCTGCTCTCATCGCAGGGCGACCGGATGCTGATGGCCCACTCGGTCGAGGGCAGGTTCCCGTTCCTGGACATCAACGTCGTGGCGTTGGCGAACTCCCTGTCGCCAGCGTTCAAGCTCCGCGGGCTGGACGAGAAGCACATCCTCAAGCGCGCGGCGGCAGGGCTCGTGCCGGCCGACATCATTCGTCGCTCCAAGCAGCCCTTCCGGGCGCCGGACGCATTGTCATTCACTGGGCCGAACCCGGTCGACTGGGTCGCTGAGGTGATCAGCGAGAGCGCCGTGAGCGAGGCGGGGGTCTTCAACCCGGCGGCAGTCGGCCAGCTCTGGCGCAAGGTCCAGGACTGGCCGGCCGGCAAGCAGTTTTCGAATACCGACAACATGGCTCTCGTCGGCGTTCTGTCCACGGGGCTGCTCCACGAACGGCTCATCCGGAGCGTCCCCTCGCGGCGGTCGACCGTGGATTTCAAGACGATCGTCGATCGCCTCAACTCGAGCACCGCCGTCGGTGTGCCGGCGAACGCAGTGCGCCGCTGAGCGGCCGGCCAGTCCCACGGGTGCCCTCGGGCACCGCTCCTCTCCCGAACCACCTTGTCAATCGGATCAGGAATCCCTAGGCTCGGGACTTCGCCCGGACCGGCAAGACGCTACGATTTGCCCCAGCCTCAATCGGAGATCAGGTTTCCAACCGTGCATGATCAGATCGTCTCCAGCGCGACCGTCGGAGCCGCTTCGGTGGTGCCGCAGCCGGCCTTCCCGTTCTGGAAACGCTGCCTGGACGTCGTGATCGGTGTCCCCTTGCTGGTCTGTTCCGGACCCGTCCTGGCCGCCACGTTCATCGCCAATCGGATCTCCGGAGACAGCGGTCCGCTGTTCTACTCGGCGGTCCGGATGGGTGAAGGCGGTCGGCCCTTCCACGCACTGAAGCTGCGAACGATGCGGGCGGCCATCGCTGGACCCGCCGTCACGGCCGCCGGTGACGCTCGAATCACGCGGGTCGGCCGCGTACTGCGCCAGGCCAAGTTCGATGAGCTGCCCCAGCTCTGGAACGTTCTCCGAGGCGAGATGAGCCTGGTTGGCCCCCGGCCCGAGGATCCCCGCTACGCGGACTGGTCGAATCCACTCCATCGGGCGGTGTTCTGTGCTCGCCCGGGGATCACCGGCCCGGCCCAGATCGAGTTCAGGCACGAGGAGTCGCTCCTGGCCAGCCGCGACATCGAACAGAGGTACGTCGAGGAGATCCTGCCGGCGAAGCTGGCCCTCGACGCTGCCTACCTGGCCCACCGCTCGCTGGCCTCGGACCTCAACCTCCTGGGCCGGACGCTGTTGGCAGTTGCTCGATGAAGGCTGAAGCGTCGCTCGAATTCCTGCCGTTCGCCCGACCGTCGATCACCGCCCTCGAGCGGGCGGCGGTCCTCGATGTCCTGGACTCTGGCTGGCTGACGACCGGACCCCGGACCAAGGAGTTCGAAGCGCGCTTCGCTGAGACCGTCGGGAGCCGCCACGCGCTGGCGTTCAACTCGGCCACGGCCGCCCTCCACCTGGCGCTCGAGGGGCTCGGGGTCGGGCCAGGCGACGAGGTCATCGTGCCCACCTGGACCTTCGCGGCGAGTGCCGAGGTGGTCGTCTATCGCGATGCGGTGCCGGTCCTGGTTGATGTCGACGCCGCGACCCTCAACGCCACCCCGGAAACGATCGAGGAGGCCATCACGCCGCGGACGAAGGCGGTCGTCGCCGTTCACTTCGGTGGCCGGCCGATGGCGATCGGCGAGCTCGTGGATCGCCTCGACCGCCGCGGGATTCCGGTTGTCGAAGATACGGCCCACGCTTTCCCGAGCCGGATCGCCGAGCTCGGCGGGCGGTTCGCAGGCACGATCGGGCGCGCCGGCGCGTTCTCGTTCTACGCGACGAAGACGATCACCACCGGCGAGGGCGGGATGCTCGTGACCGACGACGACGCACTGGCCGACCGGGCCCGCCTGATGGGCCTCCATGGGATCAGCCGCCATGCCTGGAACCGGTATGCGGCCGGCGGCAGCTGGTCGTACGAGATCGAGGACGCCGGCTTCAAATACAACATGACCGACCTGGCGGCGGCTCTCGGCCTGGCCCAGCTGAGTCGAGCCGAGGAGCTCCTTGCCGCGCGACGCGAGCTTGCCGCCGGCTACCGCCGGCGTTTCCTCGGATCCGGGTTCGACGACCTGCTCGATCTCCCGGCTGACGCTCCCGACGAGTCCCACGCCTGGCATCTGTATGTTGTCCGACTCCGGCTCGAGCGCTTGAGAATCGACCGGGCGGCGGTCATGGACGGCCTCCAGGCACGAGGAATCGGGGCGAGCGTGCACTTCATTCCGCTCCACCTCCACCCGTATTACCGGTCTCGACCGGAGACGACGCCACGAGCCTTACCCATCGCCAGCCGAGAGTTTGAGCGGGTGATCTCCCTGCCGATCTGGCCGGGAATGGCCGACGTCGACCTTGACCGGGTCGTCGGGGCATTGGGCGAACTCCTCACTCCCGCCCGACGCTAGCTCAAACGCCCGCTCGCCCGCTCGTCCGCCGCGGCCCACTGGTGCCCAGGGGCAACGACCCGTCGGACGCGACTAGTACCCCTGGCCGCTCGCTCACGGCTGGCTGGTGCATTGATGCAACGAATCAATGCCATTTGGGCCCCCGGAGTACTAGCCCGACGGGCCCAAATGGCCTATCGTCTACGAGCTGAGGCCACACCTCTTTTCATCGTGGTCAACGGCGTAGGCGGCTCAGGATTTCCAGGGTGGCGCGTCCCCGGGAGATCTGGGTGCGGCCGGGTCCGAGCATGACTTATCATCCGCGCGCCATCGGTCGTGCCGTCGTATGGCGGTACCCGGGGGTTTTGTCGTGACAACTCGCCGATCGGTACACATCCCTCCCAGGGTCGCGGGCGCCTTCCGCGCCTCACCCCATCGCCCGCATGGGCCGTCGTCTGCCCTCCATGTGGAGGCCGGCATTGCCCGGATCGCCCGTCGACTCCGGGCTCGAGAGCTCCTGGCGATCGACCTGCTGGGCACCATCGTGGCGGCGTATGCCGCCCTGGCGATCCGCTACGATCGCTTCATCGGGTTCGAGCTGGCTGGCCTCTTCCTGCCGGTCCTCGGGCTCCTCCTGGCCGTGCGCACGATCGTCAACCTGCGCCTCGGGCTGTACAGCCGGGGGTGGCGGTTCGCGAGCATCCCGGAGGTCATCCGGATCGTCTCGGCGGTCTTCATCGGGACCGTCGCGACAGTCGTCGTGTTCTACACCCTGAGCGCCGTTGCCGGACCCGTCGTCCCGGCCGGGTTCCCGCGGTCGTTCTGGCCCGCCGAGATGCTCCTGAGCATCGCCCTCCTGGGCGGTTCCCGGTTCGCGATCCGGGCGGCCTATGACTGGGCGCCCCACTCAGGCGCGAACCTGAACACGGCCAGGCGCCTGACCCTGCTCTACGGCGCCGGCCGGACTGGCGTCCTGATGGCCCGCTCCGCCGAGCGGAACCCCGATGCGGGGATCGTCCCGGTCGGCTTCCTCGATGACGATCGCTCGCTCGCCGGCAATATCGTGGCCGGCCTGCGGGTCTACGGCGGCCGCGACGAGCTGGCCAAGATCGCCGACCTGACTGGCGCCCGGACCCTCCTGATCACGATGCCCAGCGCGCCCGGTGCGACCGTTCGACCGATCGTCGATGAGGCCCTGGCCCTCGGTCTCGAGGTCCGGACGGTGCCGCCCCTGACTGATCTCTTGGACGGCACCGTCGATGCCTATCGAATGCGCCGAATCCGGGTCGAAGACCTCCTCCGCCGCCCGATCGTGACCGACCACGTCGCCGGCGTCAGCGAGATCGTCCAGGACCGGGTCGTGATGATCACCGGCGCCGCCGGCTCGATCGGCTCGGAGCTGGCCCGCCAGGTCTTCGCCCTCGGACCCAGCCGCTTGATCCTGGTCGACCGGGCCGAGAGCCCGCTCTACCTCCTGCAGCGGGAGCTCGAAGCCCGCAAGGACCACGGCAAGGGCCACGGCGAGCTCCAGATCCAGCTTGCCAACATCACCAATCGCGAGTCGATGGACCAGCTGATCTCGGCGGAAGTCCCGTCGGTGATCTTCCACGCCGCGGCGTACAAGCACGTCCCGATGATGGAGTCGCATCCGTCCGATGCGATGTTCGTCAACGTGAGCGGCACCATGGCCGTCCTTGACGCCGCCGCCCGGGCGGGAGTCGAACGGTTCGTCCTGGTGTCGACCGACAAGGCCGTCCGGCCGACAAGCGTGATGGGCGCCAGCAAGCGATTGGCCGAGATGCTCGTCGCCGACACCGCGCGCCGAACCGGTCGGGCCTACGTCTCTGTCCGCTTCGGAAACGTCCTCGGCTCAAACGGCAGCGTCGTGCCGATCTTCCAGGAGCAGCTCGAGAACGGCGAGCCGCTGACGATCACGGATCCGGCGATGACCCGCTTCTTCATGACCATCCCGGAGGCAGCCTGGCTGATCCTCGACGCCTCGGCATTGGGCCGGTCCGGCGACCTGTTCGTCCTGGACATGGGCGAGCCGGTCAAGATCATGGATCTCGCCCACGACCTGGTCCGCCTCGCCGGCCGGGATCCCGAGAGCCAGCCGATCGAGATCGTCGGGCTGCGTCCCGGCGAGAAGCTCCACGAGGAGCTGTTCTACGCCTCCGAGCAGGTCCAGCCGACCGAGAACCCGAAGGTCCTTCGGGCGGCTGCCAGCGAAGCCCCCACAACAGTCCGCGACGATGTCGCCCGATTGATGAGCCTGGCCAGCGGTCAGACCGAGGACCTTCTCAGACGGGCTCTGCTCGAGTATGCTCGCGGACCTCGACACGAACCGGAGGACCGCGCAGTTGGGACACCCGTCATGGCGCCGTCCAGCAAGGGCCAGGCATCTGCCAAGACCCTTGCCTCGATCGGAGCGAGTCCGCCTCCGGTTGCCGTCAGCTAAGGCCAAACCCACCGGGTCGGCGCGATGATCGCGTCGACCATGGTCTCGTCGTAGACTCGCCCCCCAATGCAACAGACGATTCTGCTCCTGATCGCGGCTGGTGGGGTGTTCTTCGGCATTCTCGCGATCGTCGATACCCTCCTCGCCGCCTGGGCGCGGAGACGCGATCTAAAGGGGGTCCAGGACAAGGTCCTTGCGCCGCAGTCCTCGGTCTACGGCGACCGCCCGGCGAGCGCCCGCCGGTCCGGCGCGAAAACGGAGCATCTCGACCCAGTCCGCGTTCAGCACCTGATCGTCGAGCTCCACCGGACGCGCTCGATTCTCCTCGGCTGGCTGAGCGTCCTCGAGGCGTTCGCCTTGGGTGACGCCTGGCGAGCGACGGCCCTGCGGGCGGAGCTCGGCGATATCAACACCTGCGACATCACCCTGGTCGGTGACGCCAATGTGATCGCCACCTACCAGATCACGGTGGACATGCTCCGCAACCAGGCCGGCCGCGGACTGCCCGCCGACGTTGCCTCCGAGATGGCGTCGATCCGGGTCCGCCTGCTGACGGCGCTCGCTGAGCAGGAGCGCCGCCTCAATCACGGCGAGAGGCCGATCATCGCCGAGCCGCTCGTCCACCTCGACCTGTGGGGACCGCCGCGTCCGATCACCGAGGTGACGATCCGACCACCGACTCCGACGTCGCAGCCACTGCTGGGCGACAGCTCGACGTCCTCGCCGGCCCTGTACAGTCTGCCCGCGGCCGAGCCTCCGCTCATTGTCCGGCCGGTCACCGTGGGCCTGCCGGCTCTGTTGGACGCGCCGCGGGAGACGACGCCGAGCATGTCGGCCGCCTTGCTCAACCCGCCGATTCCATCGCCCGCGGCCACGCCGGCCAGGCCCGCGCCGGCGGCCGCCAAGCCGCCGATCGCCCGGCGTGCCAAGTCTCAGCCCAGCAGCACACAGCCAAAGGCACAGCCAAGAGCCACGAATGCGCCGGCCCGGCAGGCCGCCCCACGAGCGACCCCGGCGGCCGCCGCGCCTCCGTCGGCGAAGGCGACGAGCCGGCCCGCCACCAAGTCGATCGCGACGGCATCGACGAAACCGGCGACCGTGGTCGAAGCCGTGCCCGCCAAGCCCGCCCGCCGGATCGCGCCCGCGCCCGCGCCTCCGCCCGCGCCCCACCTGGTTCCAACCGCCGTGCCCGCCCCGCGCTCGGTGCGATCCATGGCCAAGCCCGCGTCCCTCGGCGCGCCAAGCACGGCGCCGGTCGCCGTCAGCAGGCCAACCCGGGTCCTCGCCGGCCGGCCTGCGCCGATCGGTGCAAGCGAGCCGATCGCTCCGGGGCCCAGGCCCGCGGCTCGAGCAACGCTCGGACCAATGAGCCAGTCGGCCTCCTCGCCGGGAGGCAAGGCCCCAGCCCGGCCAACTTCAAAGCGATCTACGCCATGACCCATGGCGGTGCGGATTGCTCCGATGGGGTGATGGTCCCGGGTTGACGCAGGGGTCTAGGGTGGGTCTTCCGCACGGAAGATGCTCGTGAGACTCGCCATCCCTCCCGTCAGGCCCAGATTCGGAGGGGCCTGGCCAGCCCGGATCCTGGCTGGGATCCTGCTCGTCACCCTCGCGGCGGGCGCCATCCCCGTTCCCGTCCTTGGTGCTTCGCCAGTG
Source organism: Chloroflexota bacterium (assembly GCA_003169655.1). Lineage (GTDB taxonomy): Bacteria > Chloroflexota > Limnocylindria > Limnocylindrales > CSP1-4 > Palsa-1033. Next base: position 44,335 of record PNAZ01000058.1, on the reverse strand, counting down.
CCCGTGCCGGCCAATACCCTGTCCCACACGAAGAACGGGGTACGGGCAAACACCATCGTCGCGCCCCTCGAAGGCCTCGATGTCAGTCGCTGGCAGGTCACGATCAACTGGCCGCAGGTCAAGGCCGCCGGCAAGCAGTTCGTCGTGATGAAGGCGACCGAGGGGACCGGCTACGTCGACCCGATGTACGCCACGAACCGGGCCGGGGCGATGGCGGTCGGCATCCCGATGGCCGCCTACCACTTCGCCTCGCCCGACTCGAGCCCCAACGAGGCGATCCAGGAGGCCGACCACTATGTCGCCGTCGCCGGCCTGACCGCCGGCAACCTGTTGCCTGCGCTCGATCTCGAGCAGACGGGTGGACTGGCCCCGGCCGCCCTCCAGGTCTGGGTCCGGGCCTGGCTGGACGAAGTCACCGCCAAGCTCGGCATCCGGCCGATGATCTACGTCAGCCCGAACTTCTGGTCGAGCAAGGTCGGCAACAACACGAGCATCGCCCAGGCCGGCTACACGACCCTCTGGATCGCCAACTGGGGCGTGACCAGCCCAACAGTCCCGGCCAACAACTGGAACGGCAACGGCTACACGTTCTGGCAGTACACGGACTGCGGCCATGTGACCGGGATCACGACGGGTTGCGTCGATCTCGATCGGTACAACGGCGCCGACCTGACGGCCGTCACCTACAACCCGACCTTCAGCGTGACCGCCAGCCCACCGAGCCAGTCGATCATGCGCGGGGCCAGCACNNGCTGCCCAGCGGCACGACCGCCTCATTCAGCCCCAATCCGGTCACCGCGTCCACCTCGACCCTGACGATCACGACCTCGAACGTGCCGACCGTGACGCCGCCGGGCCTGATCTCGCCCAGGATCACCGGGGTGGGTGGCGGCCTGACCATGACGACCCAGGCCAACCTGACCGTTCTGCCTGCCCTGCCCGGCGCTCCGACGGCGCCCGTCGCCACCGCCCTCGACGCCTCGGCGTTCGTGACCTGGACACCGCCCGCGAATGACGGCGGCGGGGCCATCTCCAGCTACACCGTGACCTCGGCACCGGGCGGCAAGAGCTGCACGGCCACGGGAGCCGTGTCGTGCATCGTGCCCAGCCTGGCCAACGGCACTGCCTACACCTTTAGCGTGACCGCCACGAACTCGTCCGGCAGCGGGTCCGCCTCGGCTGCTTCACCCGCCGTCACGCCGGTCCAGTCGATCCCCGGGGCAACCTACTTCGCGCTTGCTCCGACGCGCCTCGTCGACACCCGGATCAAGCTCGGCCTGACCCACGGGGCCCTGAAGGCTGGTGCTCCGAGCACGTTCCAGGTGACGGGCGTGGGCACGAACCCGATCCCCGACGCGGCGATCGCGGTGACCGGCAACCTGACCGTCACCGGCCAGACCGCACCCGGCTACTTCGCCCTGACCTCGGTCGCGACCGCCTCGCCCAGGTCATCGACGCTCAACTTCCCGGTCGGCGACACGCGGGCCAACGGGGTCACGATCCAGCTCGGACCCGGCGGCACCCTCGGGCTCGTCTACATCGCCCATGCAGGCGCCGCCGCCCAGGCGATCTTCGACGTCACCGGTTACTTCCTGCCCCCGCCGGGCTGAGGCCGGCAGCGTGACACCCGGTCCTAGGCCCGCCGATGGCGGAGGGCCCGGCCAGGCGTTGCCCCGGTGTGCCGGCCGCCATCGACGACCGGCACACCGTTGACGATCACGTGATCGATCCCCTCCGGGTAGCGGCGCGGGTCGTCGATCGTGGCCAGGCTCCGGACGCGGACCGGGTCGAGGACGACGACGTCGGCCAGCAGCCCGTCGGCCAGCCGGCCGCGATCGCCGATCCCGAGCCGGGCGGCCGGGGCCGAGGTCATCTTGCGGACGGCCTCCTCGAGGCTCAGGTATCGCTCGTCGCGGACGAACTCGCCCAGGATCCGGGGGAACGACCCGTACGTCCGCGGGCTGGGCCGGTCGCCGACGAAGACCGAATCGGTGCCGACCATCCCGACCGGGTGCTGGAAGAAGGGCGGCATCGTGGCCCGGTTCGGCCCCGGGGTCACCTCATTCAGACGGAGGTCCTCGGACAGGAGCAGGTCGCACACGAGGTCGACCGCTTCCGCCCCGGTCTCGGCCTGGATCTGGCCCAGGGTCCAGCCTTCCCAGCGGGCATGCTCGGGCCGGCCGAAGTAGCCGACCCGCACGCCGGCCAGGCCGCCGCTGCCGGCGAACAGGGTGTCCCGGGCGCTCAGCTCGCGCCGGATCCGGGTCCGGACCGTCCGCTCGGCGAGGCGTTCCTTCGTCCGTGCCGGCCCGCCCTCCTGGACCCAGGGCGGGATCAGGATCAGGAGCCGGGTGCTGGCCCACTCGGATGGGTAGGAATCGAAGGTCACGTCCTGACCGTCGGCCCGCGCCGCGTCGACCAGCTCGAGCATCGGCTCCGGGCCGCCGGGGAAGCTGGCCCGGTGGTAGAAGTGGGTGATGTGGGCGGGCGCCTCGGCCAGCCGGCCGATCTCGATCGCCTCCCGGAACGGGTCGAGGTAGGCGTCGCCGAGCGGATAGCGGACGTGGGTGTGGTAGAAGCCGCCGTGCCGCCCGGCCTCGCGGGTCAGGGCCGCCAGCTCGGCCGTCGTGGCGTAGCTGCCCGGCGGGTAATCGAGGCCCGAGCTCAGGCCGAAGGCGCCCTCGGCCATCCCCTCGCGCAGGAGGGCCTGCATCCGCTGGATCGCCCGGCCGTCGGCCGGCACGTCGTCCCAGCCCAGGGCCGCGATCCGGAGGACCGAGTTGCCCACGAGGTAGGCGATGTTGACGCTCACCTGCCGGTCGAAGCGGGTCAGGTACGAGGCGACGCTGTCCCAGTCATAGGCGATCTCAGGGTGGCCGTCGAGGCCGGCGTTGAGCTCGACGAACGCGGCCAGGTCGGCCGGGTTGTCAAACGGGGCGTACGAGTTGCCGTCGACGCCGATCACCTCGGTCGTGACCCCCTGGCGAACCTTGGGCTCATGGTGGGGATCGGCCAGGATCATCAGCCCGGCGTGGCTGTGCAGGTCGATGAAGCCCGGCGCAACCACCCGATCCGTCGCGTCGATCCGGCGTCCGACCACCTCGGGCAGCGCTTGGCCTGCCTCGATCACTCGCAGCCGGTCGCCGCTGATCGCCAGCGACCCGGGCCGGCCGGCGGTACCGGTTCCGTCGACGAGCATGCCGCCCGTGATCAGGAGGTCGACCTCGCTCACCGCTCGATCGGGCCCTCGAGCCGCCGTCCGCGGACCCACGCTCCGCGGACCATCTCGGGGTGCGACCGGAAGATCAGCGTGCTCAGGATGTCGGCCGGGTCGTCGAGATCGGGTGCCGCCGGCGGCGCAGCCAGCCTCGGGTCGACGACGATCAGGTCGGCTTCCTTGCCCGCCTCGATCGAGCCGATCTGGTCCTCGAGGCCCAGGACCCGGGCGCCCTCGAACGACGCCAGCCGGAGCCACGCGAACGGATCGAGGATCGGCCGCGAATCGCCGGTCGCCACCCGCAGCGCGTTCTGGACGTAGCCGCCGACGCGCATCGCCCCGAACAGCGACAGGTCCGGGCCGCCGGCCACGTCCGACCCGAGGCCAACCGGGATCCCAGCCTCGAGGTAGCGCCCGAGGGGCATGATTCCGGACGCCAGGAACAGGTTCGAGGCCGGGCAGTGGGCGAGATTCGCGCCCGACTCGGCCAGCCGGCTCACCTCGCGCTCGGACAGGTGGATCGCGTGGGCCAGGATCGTCCNNGGGGCCCAGGCCGCCGGCCCGGTCGTAGACGTCGAGGTAGTCGCGGGCCTCGGGAAAGAGGCGGGCGACCTCGGCGATCTCGGCCTTGTCCTCGGCCAGGTGGGTCTGCCAGTACGCCCCCTTGGCCGCCGCCAGGGCCGCCGATTCGCGCAGCATCTCGGCGCTGCACGAGACAGCGAAGCGGGGGGTGAAGGCGTAGCGCAGCCGGCCCTCGTCGCGCAGGTGCCAGCGATCGCACAGGTCGGCCGACTGGCGCAACGACAGGTCGAGGACCTCCGACGGCCGGCGGGTCTCGTCGTAGGTCAGCCGATCCATCATCACCTTGCCGATGATCGCCCGGATCCCGTGGGTCTCGGCCGCCCGGAAGGCCGCCTCGATCGACGGTTCGTAGACCGCGCCGTACATCAGGGCCGTTGTCGTGCCGGCCGCCGCGAAGGCCCGGTAGACGGCCGGTGCGACGACCTCGGCGACCGCCTCGCTGAAGTCGTGCTCGAGCGGGAAGACGTAGCGTCCGAGCCAGTCGAGGAGCGGGGTCCCGAAGCCCAGCCCGGCATGGGGCACCTGGGGCAGGTGGACGTGGAGGTCGACCAGGCCGGGCAGGATCAGCCACGGTCGAAGGTCGATCAGCGGACCCAGGTCGGGAGCGCCCGGCTCGTCGATCCCCGCCTGCCACGGCCCGACGAAGCCGATCCGGCCGTTCGCCTCGACCACCACGACGCCGTCCGGCTCGTACTTGCTGCCGCCGGCGGCCAGCGGGGTCAGGACCCGGGCGCGGAGGACGAACGGCGCCCGGTCGGGCAGGCTGGGTGGCATCGCGGCGATGCTACGCCTCGACCGGCTGGCTCGCGGCCCGGGTCCACCGCCTTTGGCGGGCCCGGTCCCAATGCGGCGACCGGCCGCCGCAAATGGCCACTTCTCGTGTGCGTTACTGGTGGTCCTGTACCTTGGAATCCGTGACTTGGCAACCCATGTCGCTTGCCATCGAGACCGAGCGGCTCACCCTCCGACTCCGCGACGAGCGCGACGCAGCCTGGTACCGCGAGCTGATCGGCGAACGTGGGGAGGATATGCCGACGCTCGAAGAGGCGACGACGCGCCTGGCACGATTCCGGGATATCACGACCGATCTCGGGATCGGTGCCCTCGCGATCTGTCGTCGCGCGGAAGGCGACGTGATCGGCTACTGCGCCCTCGTCGTCGGGCGTTGCAGCCTGGACGAACCGGAG